>CALMVO010000087.1 GCA_937873205.1 uncultured Acetobacteraceae bacterium | reverse complement strand
GTCGCCCGCCGCCGCGACGCGGCCCTCGCCGTCGCCACCGGGGAGATCGCCGCCCAGCAGCGCGCCCTCCACGTCCGGCGGCTGCAGCTGGTGAAGATCGACGCCTACGGCACCGTGGACCCGGGCCGCTGGAACGACGAGAAGGCGTACTTCTGTAAGACCCGCCTGCTCGGCCCGCTCGCGGCCGGGGGACTGGCGGACCAGTGGGCCGTCATCGAGGGCGATGTCCTCGGCCGGATCGAGGCCGCCGCGATGCAACCGATCGCGGCCGCCGCGGCCTCCCGCGCCGGCGACCCGCACGCCTTCGACCCGAGGATGGACGCCGTCCACTACGAGCACCACTGCGCGCTGCTGCTGCGCCGCGCCGGCTGGGAGGCCCGCGTCACTCCCGCCAGCGGCGACCAGGGCACCGACATCCTGGCCCGGCGCGGCGGACGGGTCCTGGTGGTGCAGTGCAAGCTCTACGGCCGGCCGGTCGGCAACGCCGCGGTGCAGGAGGTGTCGGCGGCCCGGCTGCACCACCGCGCCGACCACGCCGCGGTGGTGTCCAACGCCGCCTACACCCCATCCGCCCGTCAGCTCGCGCGCACCAACGCCGTCCACCTCCTGCATCACGACGAGCTGCCGGTGTTCGACCCGGGCTGAGGGGCCGGGAAGGGACGGCCTTGGCGCGGCGCCATCCATCATCGACAATGGAGCCCCGCGCCACACGCACAGGAGCACCATCCGATGGCCAACCCGCTCGGCGCCCTGCGACCCGAGGAACGCTCCGGCGACGTGGGGAACCCGGACGCCGACGGCAACGACGGCTACCACAAGGGGCTCGGCAACCGTCAGGTCCAGATGATCGCCATCGGCGGCGCCATCGGCACCGGGCTGTTCCTCGGTGCCGGCTCCCGGCTGCAGCACGCCGGGCCGTCGCTGGCCGTGGTCTACCTGGTCTGCGGCGCCTTCTCGTTTCTGATCCTGCGCGCGCTGGGCGAGCTGGTCATGTACCGGCCCACCTGCGGCAGCTTCGTCTCCTACGCCCAGGAGTTCCTGGGCGAGCGCGCCTCGTTCGTGGCCGGCTGGATGTCGTTCCTGAACTGGGCCATGACCGGCATCGTCGATATCACCGCGGTCGCCCTCTACATGCACTACTGGGGCACCTTCGCCGACGTGCCGCAGTGGGTGTTCGCCATGGGGGCACTGGTCGTCGTCACCTCGATGAACATGATCGGGGTCAAGTACTTCGGCGAGATGGAGTTCTGGTTCTCGCTGATCAAGGTGGTGGCGCTCTCGCTGTTCCTGGTCGCCGGCGCCATCATCCTGGGGGTGCGCGTGCCGGTCGGCGGCCACGCCACCGGCTTCCACCTGATCAGCGAGAACGGCGGGCTGTTCCCGCACGGCATCCTGCCGGCCCTGGTGCTGACGCAAGGGGTGGTGTTCGCCTACTCGGCCATCGAGCTGATCGGCACCGCCGCCGGCGAGTGCGAGAACCCGCGCGAGATCCTGCCGCGCGCCGTGAACTCCGTGATGTGGCGCATCGCGCTGTTCTACGTCGGCTCCGTGGTGCTGCTGGTGCTGCTGCTGCCCTGGACCGCCTACCGCGCCGGCACCAGCCCGTTCGTCACCTTCTTCCAGACGCTGGGCGTCCCCGGCATCGGCACGGTGATGAACATCGTGGTGCTGACCGCCGCCCTCTCCAGCCTGAACTCCGGCCTCTACGCCACCGGCCGCATCCTGCGCGCCCTCGCCCTGGGCGGCTCGGCGCCGCGCTACCTGGGCGGCATGAACCGGTTCTCGGTGCCGGCCGCCGGCATCCTGACCACGGTGGCGATCTACCTAGTCGGCGTCCTGTTGAACTACGTGGTGCCGTCCCGGGTGTTCGAGATCGTGCTGAACGTCTCGGCACTCGGCATCGTCAGCACCTGGAGCTTCATCGTCGCCAGCCAGATCGCCTTCCGCCGCAAGGTCGATCGCGGTGAGATCAAGGACCACGGCTTCCGCATGCCCGGCGCCCCCTTCACCTCCTGGGCGACCCTGCTCTTCCTCGTTTCCGTGGTCGTGCTGATGGGCTTCGACTACCCGGAGGGCACCTACACCGTGGCCGCGATCCCGCTGATCGCCGCCCTGCTGGCGCTCGGCTGGTGGAGCCTGCGCCGCACCAGCCCGATCCTGATGCCGCAGACCGCGCCCTCGATCCTGCTGACGCGGCGGGTGCTCGAGGACCGGAAGTAAGGCAAGGCCAGGGGCTCTGCCCCTGGACCCCGCTCAAGGCTGGCCTTGAGAATCCAATTCTTGAAGATCGGGTTTCAAGGGCTCCGCCCTTGACGGGTCTGGGCAGAGCCCAGCCTTGCTGAACTCGAGCTCAATCTTTCGGCTGGCTTGTATGAGTTGAGGCCCGGGCGCCCTCGATCGACGGTCCGTCTCGATCGATCCAGCCGCGTTGCCACACCTCGCATTGGCTGCGATCGTCATGAAAACCGTATCGCGAGTGTGCTCCGAATGTCTGAAGCAGCCAGTGGGGACAAGGGCCCGGTTCCTGACGATCCGGGCATGCTGACTGGCAAGATCGACGTGCGGTTCCAGCCGGTCATGAACGCCGCATTGTGGCAAAACAGCGTGCCGATGTTGACCGAGCTCTCGTTCGTCCAGATGAGCGATACCGCGCTCCACGAGGTGACCATCGACCTCGAGAGCCAGCCGCCTTTGTTCCGGCCCCGAAGCTGGCGGCTCCAGCAGGCGGAGGCGGGGCAAGTCCATCTCTTCACCGATCTCGACGTTCAATTTGATGGGATCGCCTTGCAGGCATTCACCGAGGCGTCCTTGTGCAGCGTCACCCTCACCGCGCGGGCTGGCGCGGATGTCGTCGCCACATTTTGCCAGGAGGTGAGGGTGCTCGCCTCAAACGAATGGGGCGGAGCCCGGATGATCCCGGACATCCTGGCCGCTTTCGTCCAGCCCAATGAGCCGGCGATCGCGCCCATCCTCCGGCAGGCATCCGACCTCCTCCGTGCTGCCGGTCTCGTTGACAGCCTTGAGGGCTACCAGGGCGACAAGCGGCGCGCTTGGGAGCAGGCGCAGGCGATATGGTCCGCCATCTGCAGACTCGATATCCGCTACATCAACCCGCCTGCCTCCTTCGTCAGCGATGGCCAGCGCATCCGATCGGCGCAGCAGATCGTCGCCGAGCGTTTGGCGACCTGTCTCGACACCACGCTGCTGTTCGCCTCCTGCCTCGAAGCGATCGGCCTCCGTCCTCTTATCGTCCTGCAGAAGGGTCATGCCTTCGCCGGTCTATGGCTGTCGAAAGGGGATTTCGGCGTCTCGACCGTCGATGATGCGCCGGGCATCCGGACCCGGCTCAAGCTGGACGATCTCAGGGTCTTCGAGACGACGCTCGCCACCCAAAGCCGCAAGCCCATGTTCCAGGTCGCCTGCGACCAGGGCGAGGAACACCTGAAGCAGGAGGCGGACGAGCAGTTTGAGGCGGTGATCGACGTGCATCGGGCGAGGCAACGGCGGATCCTGCCGCTACCCAGCCGATCGGCTCGCGACGGTTTTGGCGAGACGATGGAAGCCGAGCAGGATGTGATGCTCCCACCGATCGGTCCAGCTCCGATCCTCCGCGAGGAGCCGGCCGCTGAAGAGGAGCCCGCCGCTCTGACGCCGGCCAGCCGTCTGCAGCGCTGGCGCAACCGGCTGCTGGACCTTTCGGGCCGCAACCGGCTGCTCAACCTGCCCAAGTCGGACAAGCAGCTCGTTGCCATCGACTGCCCGGACCCGGCCGAGCTGGAGAACATGCTCGCCGTCATGCGCGGTGGCGGCCGGGGGACGCCGCTGCGCTTCCGGGCCTGGCCTGACGTCATGACTGGAGCGGACCCGCGCAGCGCAGCGCTGCACCGCAGTCGGTTGAACGAGGATGCGGGCCTCGTCTATGCCCGGCAGGCCCTGGCCAAGCGCGAGCTCATGGTTGGCCGTGGCGACGATGCCATTCAAAGCGCACTGACCGAGATCTACCGCAAGAGCCGCTCTGACGAGCAGGAAGGCGGCTCGAACACCTTGTTCCTGACCATCGGCAGCCTGTGGTGGAAGCCCAAGAACCGCGACAAGCCATACCAGGCGCCGCTGATCCTGGTGCCGGTCGTGCTGGAGCGACCGAGCGTCCGGTCCGGCTTCCTGCTCAGGCCGCACGGCGACGAGAGCCGGCTGAACGCCACCCTGATCGAGATGCTGAAGCAGGAGTTCGATATCCGCTTCCCGGCATTCGAAGGCGACCACCTCCCGGAGGACGAGTCCGGCCTCGATGTGCCGAAGATCATCGACATCTTTCGGGCGAAGCTGCGCGACATCCCGGGTTGGGAGGTGCAGGACAGCGTCGCCCTCACCAACCTGTCCTTCACCAAGTTCCTGATGTGGAAGGATCTCGAGGAGCGCGCGCCGTTCCTGCACGAGAACGCCGTGGTGCGCCGGTTGATGGACGGCCCGGTCGATCAGCCGGCGACCGTTTCGGCCTCGTCTTTCGGGGCCGGCGCGCGGCACCTGGACGAGGCGCTCGCGGCTGCGGATCTCGTCTGCCCGATGGAAGCGGATTCCTCGCAGCTGCAGGCCGTCGCGCGAGCCGCAGCCGGAGAAAGCTTTGTGCTGATCGGGCCGCCGGGGACCGGAAAAAGTCAGACTATCACCAACATCATCGCCAATACCCTGGCCCAGGGGCGGACAGTGCTGTTCGTGGCCGAGAAGCGGACGGCGCTCGAGGTGGTGCAACGGCGCCTGCGCCAGGTCGGGCTGGCAGATTTCTGCCTGGACCTGTTCTCCAGCAAGGCCAGCAAGATGGAGGTGCTGGAACAGCTCGACCGTGCCCAGCAGGCCCATGAAGCATCCGGCCAGGAAAGCTGGATGGCGGCCCGGCGCGACATCGCCGTGCTGCGCGACGAGCTGAACGACTATGTCCGCGAGCTGCACCGCAAGGCCCGGAACGGATGGACACCGTTCCGGGCCATCGGATTGGTGTTGCGAGCGGAAGCGGCCGCGGTCCCGGACGTGAAGCTGCATTGGCCGAACCTCGACCAACACGATGCGGCCGCGTGGCAACGTTTGGTCGAGGCGACCGAGGAGCTGGCAGCGACAGTGGATCGCATCGGCGACGTCGCCCGCGCCCCGGCCCTGGTCGGGATCGAGCAGCCGAACTGGTCGCCGGTCTGGCAGACCCGCTTGCTGACCGCGTCGGCCGCCGCCGCGGCACGCCTGGACGCGCTGGCGCGTGAAAGTGCCGCAACGACCGGCGCCCTCGGGATCGGCGATCGGGCCATGGACAGCGCCTCGCTCCTGCACCTGGCCACGCTCGCCGCCCTGCTGCTGAAACCGGAAGCGGCCGAGGCCGGATGGGCTGTTTCGGACCAGGTGGAGCAGACCCGGACGGCACTCGACGACGAGGAGGCGCGGATCGTCCGGCATCATGCGCTCTGGTCAGAGCTTGCCGGCCGATGGCGACCCGGTGTCATGACGCTGCCGCTTGGCGAGATCCGGAGCGAGTGGCGGGAGGCCGCGGACAAATGGGCGCTGCCGCGAGCCCTGGGACTGCGTGCGGTGCGCAAGCGTCTCGCCGCCCACGCGGACGGCGAGGTTGCCGAAGAACTCGGTGCCGATCTCGATCGGCTGGTCGAGCTGCAGCAGATCGACCGCGCGTTGACGGCCGCACCGCTCGCCGTCATCGGCGCCCGCTGGCGCGGCCTGGCCACGGATTTCGGACGACTGCGCGAGGTTGGCGCGTGGGCACAAGCCCTGCGGGCGGCTGCCGCCGCCTGCGCGCCCGACCCCGAGGCCTTGATCGCCTTGCGGCTGCGTCTCCGCCGGTTGCTGACCGAGACACCGGACCTGCTGGCGCCGACCGGTGCGATCGGGCTCTGCTTGCAGCGGTTCCTGGAAGTGCGGGCGGCTGCCATGGCGGAACTTGAGGCGCTAAGCGTCCAGTGCGGTCGCGATGCCGCGGGCCTTGTCGACCCGATCCGACCGGATTGGGTTCCCGCCCTTGCCCGCCATCTGTCCGGCTGGTCGCAAGCCGCGCCGATGATCCGCGACTGGTGCTCCTGGTGCGGCGTGACCGGAACGGCGACGCAACTCGGGTTAGGACCGCTGGTGCGGGCGGTGGAGGATGGTGTCATAGCGTCCACCGACCTGGTGCGCGTCTTCGAGGCTAACTACGCGAGGTGGTGGATCGGCTGCGCCGTGGACGTCGCACCGCGGCTGCGCAGCTTCGTGGCGGCCCAGCACGAGACGCGCATCGAGCGGTTCCGAGCACTCGATACCCGGATGCTGGAACTGGCCAGCCGCCTCGCCAGGGCCCGCCTTGCGACCGCAATCCCGGGTGCGGCGCAGCGGCAGCATGATCCCGAGTTCGCGGTGCTGACGCGCGAACTGGCCAAGCGGCAGAGACATCTTCCGGTGCGTCAGCTCGCCCAGAAGATGCCCAAGGCGCTTCGCCAGCTCACCCCCTGCCTGATGATGAGCCCGCTTTCCGTGGCGCAGTACCTGCCGGCCAATACCGCTCAGTTCGACCTGGTGATCTTCGACGAGGCGTCCCAGATCCCGACTTGGGACGCGGTCGGTGTCGTGGGCCGCGGGCGACAGGTCATCATAGTCGGCGATCCCAAGCAGCTGCCGCCGACCAGCTTCTTCGAGCGCGGATCGAGCGACGGAGGCGGCAACGTGGAAGTCGAGACCCAGGACCTCGACTCCATCCTGGACGAGTGCAGCGGCGCCGGCATCCCGTCGATCGAGCTGCGCTGGCATTATCGCAGCCGGCACGAGAGCCTGATCGCCTTCTCGAACCACGTCTATTACGGCGGCCGGCTCATCACGTTTCCCTCGCCCGTCACCACCGACACCGCGGTCTCCTTCCGCTTCGTCGCCGACGCCACCTATGGCCGCGCCGCGGATCGCACCAACCCGGTGGAGGCAAGGGCGGTGGTCGTGGAGGCGGTCTCGGTCCTGCGCCGCTCGCCGGCGCCATCGCTCGGCATCGTCACCTTCAACGCCGAGCAGCAGAGCCTGATCAATGATCTGCTCGACAAGGCGCGCCGCGACGATCCGGCTCTGGAGCCCTTCTTCAGCGACACAGCCGGCGAGCCGGTGCTGGTGAAGAACCTCGAGGGCGTGCAGGGCGAGGAGCGCGACGTCATGCTGTTCTCGCTGACCTACGGACCGGACCAAGTCGGCAAGGTCGGACTCAATTTCGGTCCGCTGAACCTGTCGGGCGGGGAGCGGCGGTTGAACGTCGCCGTCACCCGCGCGCGCGAGCAGCTCGTCGTGTTCGGTAGCCTGCGGCCGGAGCAGATCGACCTCGCGCGGACCAGTGCCGTCGGCGTGAAGCACCTGAAGCAGTTCCTGGTGTTCGCGGAGCAGGGCGCGCGCGCCTTCGCCGGCATGGCCTCCACCTCGCTTGGCGATTTCGAGAGCCCGTTCGAGGCCGCCGTGGCGCGGCGACTTCGAGACAAGGGTTGGGAGATCCAGCCACAGATCGGGGTGTCCGGCTTCCGGGTCGATCTCGGCGTCGTTGATCCAGACGCACCGGGTAGCTTTCTGGCTGGCGTCGAGTGCGACGGCGCCACCTACCACAGCGGCGCCACCGCCCGGGACCGTGATCGGCTGCGGCAGGTGGTGCTGGAAGGTCTGGGCTGGCGCATCCTGCGCATCTGGTCGACTGATTGGTGGACGAACGCGGCTCGCGAGGCGGAGCGGCTGCACCAGGCGCTCCAGATGGCCCTGACCCAGACGAGGAAGCAGCGAGCCGAACGTGCCGAGCGCGATACGGAGATCGCCGCGGCCGCGTTGGCCTCGGCGCAGGCGCAGAAGCAAGAGGCACATGGTGAGTCCGGCCAGCCAACTGCTGCAGCGATCATCTCGGACGGCATTGACCCCGCCAGCTTTTACCTCGACGCCTATCAGCCCCAGCTCAGGGATCTCGTTTCGCGGATCATCGCCGAGGACGGCCCGATCCGCGACGACCGGCTGATCCAGCGCATCGCGCGGCTGCACGGGTTCGGCCGGGCTGGTCGCGAGATCCGCGACCGCGTGTTTGCCTTATTGCCCGTCGGCTGCGCGCGCACGGCGGAAACGGTCGGCAGCTTCCTCTGGCCGCCCGGGTTGGCTCCGGAAGATTGGAGCACGTTCCGCCGACCGCCGCAGGGTTCGAGCCTTGATCCCGCCGACCTGTCGTTGCGGGAGTTGATGGCACTTGTCGTCGCGGTTCGTGCGCCTGGCCTAGCGGACGAGCAACTCCTGATCGCAATGAGAAACGCGTGCGGGATGGCGCGGATGGGCGAGCCCAGTCGTGCCAGGTTTATGGAGGCGATCGAGGCAACCAAGCGGTGATCCGTCATCCGGACCATCGGATGCTATACGGGCCGTGCGGAAGGTCGTGCCGCCGCGTCCGTGGCCTGTGTGGAACCGGAAGCGTCGAGACCCTCAGGATGTCAAGGGCCTCCAGGAGAACCAGAGAAAACCTGTCGGGATAAGACGACGGCTCCCGCCCGTAGCGCGGCCAGTCAGAGTGCCGCCCGCGCCATCGCGATCGCGCCCTCGCGGGACCGGGCCGCGCCGACGAACCGTCGCAGGTGCACGAACACCGCGTCCGGCACCCCGCTGGCCTCGGCCAGGGCCGCGTCCTGCAGCCCGGCCCATCCCTCCGGCAGCGGCCGCTTCTGCGCGAACGAGCCCGGCTCCGGCGGCACCGTGTCCACCATCCAGTGGCCGTTCGAGGCCGGCGACACCGCGAACAGCACCGGCAGCTCCCGCGCCAGCACCACGTTCTTCCACGGCATGCCCCGTTCCAGCACCAGGATGCGCGGATCCTCGGCGCGCGCGTGCGCCGCCAGCACCGCCGCCTCCGCCTCCAGCCGCGCCCGCAGCGCGCCGACGCGCCGGACCAGCATCCCGTCGGCGAGCGCGGCCGCCTCCAGGAAGGCGTCGTCGCCGGCGTTCGGCCCGCTCGACGCCGGATCGTTCCAGCTCGGGTTGAACTCGCCGATGAGCGAGGCCAGACCCAGCGTGTCCCGCCCGCCTGCTACGCCCCCGCCTGCTACACCATTGTCGATCTCGTCGATCCGCCGCACCAGCCCGTCATCGAGCTCCCGCGCGATCCCGCCCGCGAACCGTTCCGCCCCGGCGCCCCGTAGCAGCGCCGCGACCGCGGCCTCGCCATGCACCTGCCAGACCAGGCCGGCGGACGAGAACGGCGTCCCGTCCGGCCGCATCGGCGCGCCGCGCTGGTGGTGGTCGAACCGTCCGGCCGCCGCGTCGGCGACCCCGCCCACGTCGAACACGACGTCGCCCGCCTGGATCGCGCCGGCGTCGCGCGTGCGCAGCAGCGTGTGGTCGCCGCCCGGCGCCTCCAGCCCCAGCGCCCGGCGCAGCACGACGTAGGCGAACACCTCGTCGCAATGGAACTTGCCGCCATGGGTGACGAGGTGCGGGCGAGGCGGGCTGGTCATGGCGGGGGCGGTCCGGTCGGGGACGGCGCCGTCCGGGCGCCGCGGTCGGCCGGGCTATACAGCAGGCGTGCATCTCCCGTCGCCTGCCATGGTCCGCGGCGCCCGTCGTCTGATCACGCTGCGCATCAGGGAAGCTGCTGCGACAGCTAAGAACGGCATAAAGCCAGACCCTTGGCGGTCATCAAAGTATAGATATTTCATCTGCGTCGCCCATAAAGAAGTATAAAGAACAACAAGATTGACTAGAAAGTCGTTGCTGATGTATATGCTTCGATAGTGACCACGGTTCCACTCCTGTCGATTATTTAAATCGCTTAATATTGCGGGCTCGTGGCGCTTCTCAACACCATGTCTATTTTTGGATGCCCCATGCAATACGTTGCGCGACGTGGATCACTGCTGGTGACCACGGTCTTGTTTGTCGGGTCCGCGCTGGACACCACCCGGGCGCAGTCGGTCGCGCCCGCTCCTGTCAAGGACCAGACGCCTGAAGCCGTGGTGGTGAAGGCGGCGAGCCTGAGGTCGAAGGCGCAGAGCACCCCGGCTAGCGTCGTGGAGGTCACCGGACGGAACCTGCAGGAGCGCGGGATCGTCTCCCTATCGGCGCTGGCGCAGGCGACGCCCGGCGTCTCGTTGAAAAGCGAGGGACCCAGCCAGAACGAGATCGAGGAGCGCGGCATGACGTCGAGCGGCGGCCATGCGCCGACCGTCGGCTTCTACCTCGACAACACCGCCCTCACCGGCCCGGCCGGCGCGCAGAACGGGCACGTCGTGATCGACCCGTCGCTCTACGACCTTAATTCCATCGAGATCCAGCGCGGCCCGCAGGGGACAACCGGTGGCGCGCCGTCGATGGGCGGCAACGTCAAGCTGGTCACCAACAAGCCCGACCTGACCGCGGTCGACGCCTCCGCCGAGAGCATTCTCTCGGGCACGGACGGCGGCGGCTTCAACCACGACGACAACATCATGGCCAACCTGCCCCTGATCCAGGACCACCTGGCGCTTCGGGTCACCGGCACGGAGAACGCGACCAGCGGCTGGATCAAGCGCATCGTCGCCAGCCCGTTCCCGCTGCCGACCGAGAACGGCGACGTCCGCGGCAATGTCGAAGCCGCTCCGATCACGGCGGACTATCCCGGCTCCAACTCGTACCAGATCTATGCCACCCGCGTGACCCTGCTCTGGGCCCCGACCGAGAACCTCGAGGTCACGCCGTCATTCTTCTACGAGTCGAGCAAGCAGGACGGGATCAGCGCGTTCGACAGCGACCCGGGCACGGAGGCGCATTACCAGCCGTTCGACATCTCCGAGCCCCTGACCGACCGGATCTCCGTCTACAGCCTGAACGTGCGCTACCATTTCCGCGGGTTCGACCTGACCTCGGATACGGCGCAATGGTTCAGAACCTCGACCCAGACCGAGGATGCCAGCGAGAACTTCAACAACCCGCAGACCGGCGAGACCTACAACTCCAACAACGGCTTGCCCAACCCGGGATATTACGGGCCGACCGGATCCGGCGAGGCGTTCGCGCACGAAGACGATCCGTCGCATCAGTTCAGCGAAGAGATCAAGGCCTCGTCCAACACCTCCGGGCGGCTCGCCTGGGTCACGGGCGTCTACTACAGCCACTTCAAGTCGGTCTGGGACTTCATCGGCACGACGCCGACCGCAGACGCCTACCTGGACCTCGGCACGTTCGATCGGGCCACGACCACCGACTGGTTCGACGCGGTCTCGCCGACGACGGAGGACCAGTATGCGGTGTATGGCGACGTCACCTATGCGATCACCAGCCGCCTGAAGGCCAACGTGGGCGTGCGCTGGACCGACTACGAGTACAGCTTCTCGTCCTCCATCAGCGGCTGGGGATCGGGACTGGGGGCGGCGATGCCCTCGAACACGGGCCTCATCAAGCAGTCGCAGAACAGCGCCACGCCGAAGTTCAACCTGTCCTACCAGGTCGCTCCCGACCTGATGGTCTACGGGACGGTCGCGAGGGGATACCGTCCGGGCGGCGGCAACGCGATCTACCCGACGGTCGGCCCATACTGGAGCGCCGTCTTCGCACCGTACAACTACACCAACGGCAAGTGGCCGACCAGCTACAACTCCGACTCGGTGTGGAGCTACGAGCTGGGCGAGAAGGCCAGCCTCCTCAACCAGCGCCTCATCCTCAACGCCAGCGTCTACTATGAGGACTGGAGCAACATACAGCTGGAGGCCTATCCCGGCGACTTCGTGCAGAACATCAACGGGATCGGCGCGAAGATCTACGGCACCGAGCTCGAGGCGCTGGCCAAGCTCGGCTACGGGTTCAACCTGGACGCCACGCTGGGCTACACGAGCTACTACCTGAACGGCGGACCTCACTGGCTGATACAGCCGACCGACATCATCCCGGAGGTGCCCCGGGTGGTCGGCGACGTCGTGCTCAGGTATTCGCGGAAGTTCCGCGGCGATTACCTGTTCACCGCGCAGGTCGAGAACTCGTACACCGGCCAGCGCTACTCGCTGGCCTTCCCCCCAGGCTTCTCGACCAACGGCGCCTACACGCCGGTGGCGGCCTATGACCTGACCAACATCCGTGTCGGCATCGGCTCGCCGCATGGCTGGACGGCCACCGTGTTCGCCAACAACGTGTTCAACAAGCACGCCCAGCTGGAGAACCTGTATCAGGAAGCGCTTCCCGACGCCGCCTTCAACCGGATCGTCACCAACCAGCCGCTGACGATCGGGATCGACCTGACCTATCATCTCTAATGGGTATCGCGCGCGCTCGCCTCCGGTCACCATCCGGTCGAGGGGGGCACTGCGCCTGCCGGCTGGCCATCCTGCCCATTTGCCGGGGCTGCCGCCGAACGGCAGCCCTGCGTCAGCTCGCCGGTCGCCGCGAAGCCGCCGCGGCTGGGGACCGCCGCTTCCGGACATCCGGCGCGGCGTTCGGGCCTCCGTTCCGGTGGCCGATCAGGCGTCAGGACCGCCGTCGTCAACAGGCGCCGCTCGTGGAAGCCTTACGCCGCGACGGCGCGATCGATATGGCGTCTCGATCACGACCCGGCTACGTTACATGCGCGTCATGCCTCAGGGTGTAGGGCCGGCATGGCGACCGCGCGATCGTGTCGCTCGTCCCGCCCTTCGCATCGCGACGCTGCCGCAGCCACCGGGTGGGTGCCGATCAGTGATCCTGCGATTCGTCCCAAGATGCCGTCCCGTCGGGGCGACGTTGATCGCCGCCGTCGCGCTGGCCGTGGCGGCCTTGCCCGGACATGCCCAGACGGCAGCGCCGATCCCCGAGACGGCGGTGCCGAATGCCCAGAAGGCGGTGCCCGAGGTCCAGAGCGCGACGCCGAGCATCCCGCCGGCGGCCCCCGCCGCCTCGAAGGACTGGCTCAGCACCGTCACCTACGGCGCGCAGGTCGATGCCGGCATCACCGGCAATTTCGACCGTCCCGCCGACGGGCTGAACTACGGCCAGCTGTTCAACGACAAGGCCAACACCGTGCTGCTGAACCAGATCCAGCTCACCGTGCAGCGGCCGATCGACAGCGGCGCCACCGGCTACGATGCCGGCTTCATCCTGCAGACCGATTATGGCTCCGACACGCGCTATGCCCACTATCTCGGCGAGTTCAACTTCCTCACCAGCAGCCGCGACCAGCTCAGCGTGCTGCAGGCCGACCTGCTGCTGCACACGCCCTGGCTGGCAAAGGGCGGCATCGACTTCAAGCTCGGCCAGTTCGTGACCCCGATCGGCTACGAGACCATCGATCCCAGCACCGACCCGTTCTATTCGCACGCCTACATCTTCAACTTCGGCCCGTTCCAGCACACCGGCCTACAGGCGATCGCCCATGTCAGCCCGACGCTGGACTTGTACGGCCAGATCGACACCGGCCTCTACACGACGTTCAACGGCGGAGACGACAACTCCGAGCCGGCCGGGCTGTTCGGGTTCGGCCTGAACAACCTGGCGGCCGGCAAGCTCACCGTCCTGGCGCTGACCCACCTGGGCCCGGAGAACGCCACCAACGCCTTCGGCTCCCGCGCCAACAGTGCCATGCGCTACGAGAGCGACGTCACCTCGACCTACAAGGCGACCAAGAACCTTACCTTCGTCCTCGACCTGAGCTGGCTGCGTGACGACCTGATCGGCGCCAACGCCTATGGGGGCGCCGGCTATGCCAGCTACGCGCTCACCCCCACGCTCACCGCCAATTTCCGCGGCGAGATCTACCGCGACGATTCCGGCTTCTTCGTCGACGCCTACCCGAACAACCTCGACGCCTTCCGCGCCCTGAACGGGCTGCCGAACACCTCCTTTACCGCCGGGCGGCAGGTCTATAGCGAGTGGACCGTCGGCGTGACCTACAGGCCCGCCGTGCCCCACGTGACGCTCCTGGCGTTCCGCCCCGAGATCCGCTGGGACAAGTCGCTCAGCAGCGGCCGCCCCTATAACGACCTGACCAGCACCGGCAGCTTCACGCTGGCCGGCGACATCATCCTCGGGTTCTGACGCCGTCCGGGGCCGCGTCCCGCCGATTGAAATGCCCGTCCCGAAGGAAGCGCAAGGACGTGGCCGATGGCGTGGCGGTTGCGGACCATGCCGTGATGCGTGGCATGGATCGTGAGGTGGTCCGCCATGCCTGCGAGCCGGGTCCGCTCGACCGAGACGCGTCCGTCATTGCGTCCCGGGATCATCTGCAAACCCATCGGGTCCAAGAACCGGTCGCCGGCGACGATGCCGGGAGGATAGTCCACCTCCCCCGGCAGCCGGTAGTGTCTCAGTTTGAGATTAAGGCAACGTTCAGCGGCCGATGCTGATTGCGAGCGCTTTATCAATCCGATCCATTGCATTTGGCCCAAGGTGACCAACGACACGCTTGATACGTACGGCTATGTCAACAGTCCGAACCTGTTCACAGTGAGCAACTGAGTCTTTTCCGCCTGGGCCAAGCTCGTCTGAGCGCAATGGAACAAGAATTGACAAACTACGCTGATTCTTCTCGGCGTCCGATAGCGGAACTATTATTGTGGTTGGCGAAAATGCATTGCCTTTATCATTTTGAACTATAATGCACGAGCGAACGCCTGAGTCCTGTCCGTTCTGCATCTCAACGCCCGTGGCGCCATCCAAATCGACCGAAACAATATTACCCCTTTTTAAAGGGACTCCTTGCACCAGAACCGTCATCACCTACCGCTCCATCGCCATTCGGGGCTTGTACGATCCCCGCTTCTTCGCCGGCCCCTCGGCCGCGTCGAGCAGCGCCACCACGTCCTCCATGCTCCACAGCCGGTCGGATAGACCGGCTGCCATCGCCGGGGCGACCCGCAGCGTCTTGTGCTGGCGGACGAAGTTATACCAAGTGGTGTAGAGGGCGACCATGTGGGTGTGGTTCTCGGCCTTCTTCAAGAACGCGTTCGTCAGCCGGGTAAACCGGCGCATGGACATCCGCATGGTGAGGTTCTGCCGCTCGGCGTAGCTGGTGATGACGTGGGCCCTCTCGGGACGACCCTCCACGCGCGCCTGAGTGGCGCCGGTGCAGACGCCGGGGCTGTAGCGGCCCGCACCGGCCACGTCCCCGTAGTGCTTGATCAGCATGGAGTAGTCGATGTCGGACCCGAACGCCCCCTCGACGGCGTCCAGGTAGGCCCTGTGGCCGTCGGTGGTGAGCTGCACGCGGTTTGCGAGACGAGCCGCCACGTCCTGCATGAACTCGTGTGCGTAGCCCGCGTCCCGACCACTAATCAGGTAGGACACGATGAGCTTGCTGTCGGCGTCCAGGGCGGTCCAGGTCCACACGTCGCCGGCATCTTCCGGCGCAGCCTTGGCCGTCGCGACGTTCTTCTGCTTGGCGTAGCAGAAGGACCAGATTTCGCCGGCCTGGATGCGCTTGGAGCGGACACCGCGCACGGTGGCGTCGTGATGCGCGGCGCAGGCCTTGCCGGCGTCTACCAGCAGGGCTGAGACGGTGTTGATGGACACGTCCACCACTCGGCTGATCGAGCGCATGGAGCTGCCCTCGCAGAGCATCGAGAGGATCTGAACGCGCTTGGCAAGGGGGAGCTTGTTGGCCATGCCGGGCACAATGCAGGTCCTTTTCCTTACCGGTAAGCATTGTTTTCACTTTAGAGTCGGACCGATCGCGATTGGCTCTGCCTCCGGCACGGTCAGTGTGCCCAGCTCTAAATTGCACAACGCCTCAATCACCTGACTTGAAAGCGACAAATCTGCACGGATATCAGCAGCGTTCTTCCGCCCTGCAGAAATCAACATCTCGACGGCATTTCGAAGCATCTTTGGTTGTTCTATTGGTAGGAGATCTGGATCGTCAAGCGGCTCCTTGGTTCGCCACTTTCTTGCGGAGATTTGCTTGTACAAGTTTGTGACTTGGTATTCATCGAATACATCAAGACTTTTGCAACGATAAACCATTGCCTGAATAGCCACTTTCCAACGAGCCTTCAGCTCGACAAAAGCATCTAGACGAGTAGTGAACACCTCGGACGGGAAAGATTCGCGGGGTAGCAGCAACGCTCCAGCGAAGCGATTGGCTTCCGCCTCAATCCTCTTAAGGATCTTGGGGTCCGCAATATCCTCCGGACCAATCCCACGGTGCAAGACCAAATGCCCGATCTCATGTGCGACATCAAAACGAGCGCGCACAGCTGAGTCCTTTTCGGACGCCAGGAAGATAAATGCACGCGGCCCGTTCCAGAATGAGAAAGCCTCAACCCTCTCCCCTTCCATGATAAGACGAGAAGCGATCACCCCCTTACTTTCTACTAAGGACAAAACGTTGGAGAGCGGGCCATATCCTAGCCCCCACATCTTCCGACACGTCGTGGCAGCCGCCTCAATCTCCTCATCTTCGTAACCTTGATCGCCGCGCTCCGGAGCGATTGAAGGTAGAAGCAGACTGGGATAGTTAATAAGTCCGTCGACATACTTTGAGATTTGAACCTGCCAATCTGCATATACATCGCACATCAAGTTCCGTCGCTTCGTCTCCGGCCCAATCGCCCTATAAAAACGCGTGCCGAACGGACCAAAACCTTCGGGCTCAGGTGTCGTGAAATAAGCCATCGGCTGTGCAAGCAGTTCTGCGATAGCCACCATCGTCAGACCCTCCGGGGCCTTCTCGCCTTGCTCGTAGGCCGATATGATTTGCCGGGTTTTTCCAATAGCTGCGCCAAGTTCGGCTTGGTTAAGGCGCTTCGCAATTCGGGCAGCACGAAGCCGAGCCGGAATCAAACGCCGCCCGGAGGTGACCCCACGGGCGGCGCCTGGAAACGTGACAACATTGCTAGTCGTTGCCATTGTCCCGCCGCCACTTCTCAATCTCTTCTCTAATCGTCAGGACCGCTTCTGCATCAGTATCTTCAACGGGAGGAAGTTCGCTTTCGACAGTCTGCACCAAACCCATGATATTCTTGGTCCGGTAGATCCAGTCGCGTTTATGCTCGGGGTGCGGTACCCCAATGTGAGCAAATTCACTCTCCATTTCGTAGCGTTCCGCCCGACCATGAATAAGAATAAAAGCCGGGATGCCGGTCGAGGAGCGGCTGTCATTTAGGCCTGGGAAGTCAAACGAACGCTGATTGTTTAAACGAGCATTCTCTCGGAACTTCACATCTCTCGGCTGTATTTGTGGGTCAGCAACTTGACTGATGCTCATCACTGAATGCGAAAGCCGCACTTCGAGATATCGGCCAGTCGGTTGGGCAAACCACCGCCATCTGTAATCCACAGGCCACCTGCCGGAATTGATTAGTTTCTCAACTCCAAGGTCAGCAGCCCAGGAAATCAGACGACCGAAATTATCTTTCGCGCTCTGAACTTGAAGAATGGGCTCCGATTTGGCGAGTGTCGCCGCTGAGGCACGCGCGTTCCGGAGTACTGCAGGGATGAGGGCACGGTATTTGACCGGGAACTGATCTAGTAGGAAGCACTCGGCTAAACTCGAATCCATCGGGATCATTCTGGTTGCTCCGCACCCAAGGCAACCATACCCGAAAATCACCCCCGTTTGTCAACCGGTGTCCGCCATCGCCCCGCTGCCGCCTTCCGCGCGATCTCCGCCCGCTGCTCCGCCGTCAGGTTCCGCGCTCGCGCCGCGCCGCCCAGCTTCCCCAGCTGCACCGCCGCACTCGACGCCGCCTCTCGTTCGTCCTGCTCCTCGCCGGTCGCAATCCGCATGACCTTCACGGCGGCGCCGATCAAATCGGCGGGGCGGTGCTCGCCTCGGGGGCCTTTGGGCATGTCAGACCCCTGCCTTTGCGTCGTCTCGATAGCCGCTTGCAATTCGCTCGGCCCGATCATCCCAACCGCGGCCGAAAGCTTCCCGCTCCTCATGGCTAAGATAATTTGGCCACTCATGGCGCTTCTGGCCGTGCCCACAAGCTGCCCAACCATCACCATAGGCGCCTTTTGAATGCGGCTTGCGCGGCGGGTTAGGTAGCATCCGTCCAGCTCCTTATGCCTATCGCTAAGCATGGCACCGATCGACGGCGAGGGCCAAGATCAGACTTTCAGGTGGATAATTTCAAACTGAGACACTACCCCAGCAGCCGTGTCAGCTCGTCAGATTGCCGCGTCGCGAGTTCAGCGCCGGCCGGTCCGAACAGGCGGCGGAAGGCCCAGCCGGCGAGGAGGTCGGCGATCTCGCTGCCGCCGTTCGGCGGTGCCAGCATGACGACGCGACCGAGATTGGCCGGGCGTTCCTGGCTGATGGCGGCACGGGCGAGCAGCCCGCCCATCGAGTAGGTGCGACGTGCAGCGCACCGTCGCCGCCCCGCCTCCACGCCGGGCTCGCAAGCACCTGCCCGACGAGATCGCGCAGCGACAGCCGGCAGGACGGATCGGCGAAGTTCAGCGTCCCGTACCCGCCGCATCCAGGGCGCGCTCGAGGGTCCGCATCGAGCGCGCACCCGCAGCGAGCCCGTGCAGCGGCAGCACGCGGTCCGTCCGCATGATCTCCAGTCCAGCCCTTACGCCGCCTTTATACCGTTTAATGAATGACGAATATCGCCTTTACGCGCGCCGGATCTAGCGTCCCGCCACACTGACCAGAGATCCTTCCATGCTGGACATTCTGCTGCTCTTCGGCGGGACCGCGCTCATCCTGCTGATGGACGCCTACGCCTCGCTCTGCGCCAGGATCTAGGACGATGACCTTCGATCTCGTCCTTGCCGGCGTGGTGTCGCTCGGCTTGCTGGTCTATCTCGCCTGGGCGCTGATCCGCCCCGAAGACTTCTGAGGGAGGCCGGCGGTGACCGCGCCTGGCATCCTCGAGCTCGTCCTCGTCCTGATCGTCACCGTCGCCTGCGCGGTGCCGGTCGGCAACTACCTGGCCACCGTCATGGAGGGCGGCCGGTCGATCCTGTCGCCGGTGCTGGCCCCGGTCGAGCGCGGCCTCTACGCGCTTTCGGGCGTCGACCCCGCGCGCGGCATGTCGTGGCGCGGCTACACCGCGGCGCTGCTGCTGATGAACGCGCTGCACTTCGCGCTGTTGTACGCGATCCTGCGGCTGCAGTTCTACCTGCCGTTCAACCCGCAGGCCACCGCCGGCATGCCGCCGTCGCTCGCCTTCAATACCGCTGCCTCGTTCGTCACCAACACCAACTGGCAGGCCTACACGCCCGAGAGCGGCATCTCCAACGGCGCCCAGATGCTGGGGCTGACCGTGCACAACTTCCTGTCCGCCGCCACCGGCATCGCCGTCGCGGTCGCGGTGATGCGCGCCCTCGCCAGCGGCGGCCTGCAGGTGCTGGGCAACTTCTGGACCGACCTCACGCGCGCGACGCTCTACATCCTGCTGCCGCTCGGCTGCGTGTTCACGGTGCTGCTGATGGCCAGCGGTGTCCCCGACACGCTGCACGGCTTCGCCGCGGTGACGACCCTGGAAGGCGCGCGGCAGACCATCGCCATCGGGCCGGTGGCGTTCCAGGAAGCGATCAAGGAGCTCGGCACCAACGGCGGCGGCTTCTTCAACGCCAACAGCGCGCACCCGTTCGAGAACCCGACGGCGCTCACCTGCGCGCTCGAGACCTTCATGCTGCTGCTGATCCCGTTCGCGCTGCCGGTCGCATTCGGCCGCATCACGAGGGAGCCGGGGCAGGGCCGGGCGCTGCTGGCGGCCATGGTCGGCATCCTGGCGATCGGCGTGTTCTGCTCCTACGCGGCCGAGGCTGCCGGCAACCCGATCCTGCACAGGCTCGGCGTCGACCAGGTGTCGGGCAACCTCGAGGGCAAGGAGGTGCGCTTCGGCACCGCGCTTACCGCATTGCTGAACGTCGGCGCCACCGGCACCTCGACCGGTGCCGTGGCGGGTGCTGCCGAGAGCTTCATGCCGCTGGGCGGCCTGGTTTCGCTGTTCCTGATGCAGTTGGGCGAAGTGACGCCGGGCGGGATCGGCTCCGGGTTCTACTTCATCATCGTGTTCGCGCTGCTCTCGGTGTTCGTGGCCGGGCTGATGGTCGGCCGCACGCCGGAATATCTCGGCAAGAAGGTGCAGGCGCGCGAGATCAAGCTGGCCATGCTGGCGCTCCTGATCCTGACGCTGTGGATCCTCTGCGGCGCCGGGCTGTCGCTGGTGCTGCCGGCGGGGCTGGCCGCCATCTCCGCCGCCGGGCCGCACGGGCTCACCGAGATGCTCTACGCCTGGACCTCGGCCACGCAGAACAACGGCAGCGCGTTCGCCGGCATCACCGCCACCACGCCGCTGCTGGCCTACGGGCAGGCGTTCGCCATGCTGTTCGGCCGCTTCGCGGTGCTGGTGCCGGTGCTGGCGATCGCGGGCTCGCTCGGCGCCAAGCCCAAGCTGGGCATGAACGCGGGCACCTTCCCCACCACCGGGCTGCTGTTCGTGGGCCTGCTGGCCGGTGTGATCGTGATCCTGGGCGGGCTGCAGTTCCTGCCGGCCGACGCGCTGGGACCCATCGCCGAACATTACGTGCTGCACGCCGGCACGACGTACTGAGGGTCCAGACGATGTCCGCCAACCTCTCCGCCTCCGGCCCGCCCCCCGGCGAGGCCGCCGCCGCCTTCTCGCTGCTCGACCGCAGGATCGCGTCCCGCGCCGCCCGCGACGCGCTGGTCAAGCTCAACCCGCGCCAGCTGGCCCGCAACCCGGTCATCTTCGTGACCGAGATCGTCGCCCTGCTGACCACCGTGTTGGGCGTCCGAGAGCTGTTCCAGCCCGCCGGCGCGCAGCCGGCCTTCGCGCTGGCGATCGCCGCCTGGCTGTGGCTCACCGTGCTGTTCGCCACCTTCGCCGAGGCGATGGCGGAGGGCCGCGGCCGCGCCCGTGCCGAAAGCCTGCGCCGCGCCCGCAACGAGACGCTGGCCAAGCGCGTGCCGAACCCGGACGACCCGGCGCTGTTCGGCACCGTGTCCTCCACCGAGCTCCGCGTCGGCGACGTCGTGCTGGTCGAGACCAACGACCTGATCCCGCTCGACGGCGAGATCATCCGCGGCATCGCCTCGATCAACGAGAGCGCTATCACCGGCGAGTCGGCGCCCGTCATCCGCGAGGCCGGCGGCGACCGCTCCGCCGTCACCGGCGGCACCCAGGTGGTGTCCGACAGCCTGCTTGTGCGCATCACCGCCGCGTCCGGCAACACCTTCATCGACCGCATGATCGCGCTGGTGGAGGGGGCGTCGCGCGCCAAGACGCCAAACGAGATCGCGCTCGACATCCTGCTGGCGGGTCTCACCATCATCTTCCTGATCGCGGTCGCCACTTTGGTCGGCTTCGCGCACTACTCGGGCACCGTGCTGTCGGTGCCGGTGCTGGCCGCCCTGCTGGTGACGCTGATCCCCACCACCATCGGCGGCCTGCTGTCGGCGATCGGCATCGCCGGCATGGACCGGCTGGTGCGCTTCAACGTGGTCGCCACCTCCGGCCGCGCCGTCGAGGCGGCCGGCGACGTCGACACCCTGCTGCTCGACAAGACCGGCACCATCACGTTCGGCAACCGCATGGCGGCCGCGTTCCACCCGGTCCCCGGCATCGAGGCGGGGCAGCTGGCCCGCGCCGCCGCCATGGCCTCGGTCGGCGACGAGACCCCGGAGGGCCGCTCGGTGCACGTGCTGGCCCGCGAGCGCCATGACGTCGTCACCACCGCACCCGACGGCGCGGTGCCGGTGCCGTTCTCGGCCAACACCCGGCTGTCCGGGCTCGACGCCGGCGACAGCACCTGGCGCAAGGGCGCGGTGGACAGCCTGCTGGCGGCGATCGGCGAGGCGAGGCCGCCCGCCGCCTTCACCCAGTCGGTGGAGAAGGTCGCCCGGTCCGGCGGCACCCCGCTGGCGGTGTCGGAGGACGGTCGCCTGCTCGGCGTCATCGAGCTGAAGGACGTGGTCAAGCCCGGCATCCGCGACAGGTTCGCGGCACTCCGCCGCATGGGCATCCGCACCGTGATGGTGACCGGCGACAACCGCGTCACCGCGGCGGCGATCGCCGGCGAGGCCGGCGTCGACGACTTCATCGCCGAGGCCACGCCGCAGGACAAGCTGGGCTACATCCGCGCCGCGCAAGCCGAGGGGCGGCTGGTGGCGATGTGCGGCGACGGCACCAACGACGCGCCGGCGCTGGCGCAGGCCGATGTCGGCGTCGCGATGCAGACCGGCACCCAGGCGGCGCGCGAGGCCGCCAACATGGTCGACCTCGACAGCGATCCGACCAAGCTCATCGAGATCGTCGAGATCGGCAAGCAGCTGCTGATCACGCGGGGGGCACTCACCACCTTCTCGATCGCCAACGACATCGCCAAGTATTTCGCGATCCTGCCGGCGATCTTCGTGGTGGCTTACCCGGGGCTTTCGGCACTCAACGTCATGCGGCTGTCGACGCCGCAGAGCGCCATCCTGTCCGCGGTGATCTTCAACGCGCTGGTGATCATCGCCCTCGTTCCGCTGGCGCTGCGCGGCGTGCGCTTCAAGGCGGTCAGCGCCGCCTCGTTGCTGCGCCGCAATCTTCTGATCTACGGGCTCGGCGGCATCGTGGTGCCCTTCGTCGGCATCAAGCTGATCGATCTCATCCTCACTGCCCTCCACATCTTCACCTGAGCTTCAAGAATGCGCTGTGCCAGCGATCCGATGCGTCTGTCTGCGCTTGCCGAGGCTCACGGCCAGACGGCCGCTCCGCTCCGGTTCCGGGCAGCCACACCGACCGTGCCGCTGGCGCGGCACTCTCATCCGGCACACCCCATTCTCGAAATCTCCTTGAGGTACTGGTCCATGCTCACCCACCTCCGGCCGGCGGTCTCCCTCGTCGTGCTGTTCACCCTGCTGCTGGGCCTGGTGTTCCCGCTGCTGTTCGTCGGGCTCGGCAGCGTGGCGCTGCCGTTCCAGGCGGGCGGCAGCCTGATCGTGCGGGATGGCCATCCGATCGGCTCGGCGCTGATCGGCCAGAACTTCACGTCGGACCGCTACGTCCACGCCCGCCCGTCGGCGATCACCGGCACCGACCCCAAGGACCCCAGCAAGACGGTGCCCACCCCCTACGACGCCAGTTCGTCCGCCCCCTCCAACCTGGGTCCGACTGCCAAGGCGCTGCACGATCGCGTCGCCGGTGACGTGGCGACGTTGGAGAAGGCGGGCGCCCCCGCCGGCACCATCCCGATGGATGCGGTCACCACCTCCGGTTCCGGCCTCGATCCGGACATCTCGCCCGCCTACGCGGCGCTGCAGGCGCCGGCGGTGGCGCGGGCGCGGCACCTGCCGCTGGACCAGGTCCAAGCGCTGTTCGCCCGGATGACGCGAGGCCGGGTTCTGGGCATCATCGGCGAGCCGCGCCTCAACGTGCTGCGCGTCAACCTGGCGCTGGACGAGCTCCGTTAAGGCCAGGGGCGTCACGCGTCAGCGTGCTCCGCACGACGCCCCTGGACCCCGCCAAAGGCTCGCCTTTGGAAACCGCTTATAAAAAGGGATCCAAGGGCCGCGGCCCTTGGCGGGTCCAGGGCAGAGCCCTGGCCTTGAATACAGGGAGTAGCGATGCGCTCGGAGCCGGACCGCCGCCCCGACCCCGAGGCGCTGCTGGCGGCGCAGGCCAAGGCGTCGCGGGCACGCCTGCGGATTTTCCTGGGGGCCGCACCCGGCGTCGGCAAGACCTATGAGATGCTGACCCAGGCGCGCCGGCTGCAGGCCGAGGGCAGGGTCGGCATCGTCGCCGGCATCATCGAGACGCACGGCCGCGCCGAGACCGCGGCGCAGCTTGGCGACTTGGCCGTGCTGCCGCGGCTGCGGATCCCCTATCGCGGTCAGACGCTGGAGGAGTTCGACCTGGACGCCGCACTGGCGCTGCGGCCGTCGCTGGTGCTGGTCGACGAGCTGGCGCACAGCAACGCGCCCGGCAGCCGCCACGCGCGGCGCTGGGAGGACGTGGCCGAGCTGATCGCGGCGGGCATCCCGGTCTGGACCACGCTCAACATCCAGCACATCGAGAGCCTGAACGACACGGTGCTGCGCATCACCGGCGTCCGCGTCGCCGAAACCCTGCCCGACCACGTGCTGGAGCTGGCCGACGAGATCGAGCTGATCGACCTCTCGCCGGCCGACCTGCGGGCCCGCCTGGCCGCCGGCCGCGTCTACCGGCCGGACGTTGCGACGCGGGCGCTGGGCGGGTTCTTCCGCGAGGGCAACCTGCAGGCCTTGCGCGAGATCGCGTTGCGCCGCACCGCGCAGCACGTCGATGCCGGGCTGCTGGACTACATGCGGGCGAGCGGCATTCCCGGACCCTGGCCGGCCGGCGAGCGGGTGCTGGCGCTGGTGGGGCCGGAGGCGGGCGAGCCGGTGCTGCGCGCGGCCAAGCGGCTGGCCGACGCGCTGCACGCCCCGTGGCTGGCGCTCCATGTCGAGCCGGCGGGCGAGGCGGCGGCGGCGGCGCAGGCGGTGGCGCGGCTGCTGGCGCTGGCGGCCGCGCTCGGCGCCGAGGTCGAGACCCGGGCGGTGCGCCCCGCGGGCGCGGGCCTCGTCGGCCTCGCGCTCGAGGTGGCGCAGGCGCGCAACGTGTCGCAGATCGTGGTCGGCCGCGCCCGGCGCCGGGGCTCGTTCGGCCGACTGCTGGCCGGACGCGGCCTGCGCCGCAACCTGGCGGCGACGCTGATGACAAAGGCGCCGGACTACGCCGTCCAGGTGGTGCCGACCGGGGCCCGCCCCGCCCCGCATCGCCACCGGCTCGGCCCGCCGCCGGGCTGGCAGCCCCGGAGCGTAACGTGGGCGGTCTCGGCCGGGTTGGTGCTGGCGGCGGTGGGACTGGGCGAGCTGCTGCGCGGCCTGGTGGAGCCGGACGCGCTCGGCATGCTGTTCCTCGCCGCCGTGGTCGGCGCCGCCGCGCTGTACGGGCTGGGCGTGGCGCTGGGCACTGCGCTGGTGTCGTTCCTGGCCTGGAACTTCCTGTTCATCCCGCCGCTCTACGCCTTCTCGATCGACCGTCCTGGCGACGTGGTGGCGATCCTGGTGTTCGCCACCGTGGCCGTCGCCACCGGCTTGGTCGCGAGCCGGCTCGGCGCCACCGCGCGGGCGGCGCAGGGCCGGATCGAGGGGCTGCGCCGGATCGGCGCCTTCTCCCGGGCGCTGGGTGGTCCGGTCACCGAACGCGAGCTGGGCAACGAGATCGTGCGGCAGGCGGCCTCGATCGCGTCGCGGGCGCTGGTGCTGGCCGGCCGCGAGACCGACGGCGAGCTCGACATCCGCGCCGCCGAGCCACCGGCCGACACCATGGACGAGGCCTCCTGGGCGGCGGCGCTGTGGTCCTGGCGGCACGGCGAGCCGGCCGGGCGCGGCAGCGGCACGCTGCCCGCCGCACCCTGGCGCTTCCTGCCGATCCGCATCGCCGGCGCGGGTGCCGCGGGCGGCGACGCGGCGGAGGGCCGCGCCAGCGGGCTGGTCGGGCTGCTGGCGGTGCAGCCGGCCGCGACGCTGGACGGGCCGGCGCTGCAGGCCCTGCAGGCGCTGGCCGATCAGGCGGCGCTGGCGCTGGAGCGGGTGCGGCTGGTGCGGGATGCGGCCGACGCCACCGCCCGCGACGAAACCCAGAAGCTGCGCACGGCGCTGCTGAACTCGCTGTCGCACGACCTGCGCACGCCGCTCACCGGCATCCGCGGCGCCGCCGAGACGCTACGCACCGCCTGGAGCCGGCTGGGCTCCGACACCCGCGACGACCTGCTGCTGGCGATCGAGGAGGACACGATGCGGATGACCCGGTTCCTGGCCAACATCACCGACATGACCCGGCTGGAGAGCGGTGCCGTGGTGCCGCGGCTGGTGCCGACCGAGGCCGCCGTGATCGTGGCCCAGGCGGTGGATCGGCTGGACGACCCGGCGCTGGTCTCGGTGCACGCCGACGCCCCGGCGACGGTGCTGGCCGACCCGCTGCTGCTGGAGCAGGTGGTGTTCAACGTGCTCGACAACGCGCTCAAATATTCCACCGCCGGCGAGCCTGGAGGCCGGCCCCTGGTCGACGTCGCCATCGCGTCCAAAGGCGGTCACGCGGTCATCCGCATCGTCGATGGCGGCAGCGGCATCGCCGAGGGGGAGCTGCCGCACGTGTTCGACAGCTTCTACCGCGCGCAGCACGGCGACCGGGTGGTGCCGGGCACCGGGCTGGGGCTGGCGATCGCGCGCGGGCTGGTCGAGGTGATGGGCGGCACCATCGCCGCCTCGAGCCCGGTGCCGCAGGGCCTGTCCGGCGCCGGCCGCGGCACGCTGGTCACCATTACCTTGCCCGTGGCACCCGGGGACGACGCGTCGTGACTCCGACCGATGGCCTGGCCGTGCTGATCGTCGACGACGAGCGGCAGATCCACCGCTTCCTGCGTCCGGCGCTGGAGGCGGTCGGCTACCGCCCGGTCTCGGCCCACACCGGCGCCGAGGCGCTGCGGATGGCGGCGAGCCAGGCGCCCGCCGCCATCGTCCTCGACCTCGGCCTGCCCGACCTCGACGGCAAGGTGGTGCTGGAGCGGCTGCGGCAGTTCAGCGCGGTGCCGGTGATCGTGCTGTCCGCGCGCGACCGCGAGGCCGAGAAGATCGCCGCCCTCGACGCCGGCGCCGACGACTACGTGGAGAAGCCGTTCGGGCTGGGCGAGCTGCTGGCCCGGCTGCGGGTGGCGCTGCGCCGGCAGGACCCCACCACCGACGCGCGGCCGGACGAGCCGCTGGTCTGCGGCACGCTCTCGCTCGATCCCGGCCGCCACGAGGTCCGGGTCGAGGGCGAGCGCGTCGTGCTGAGCCCGCGCGAATATCAGCTGCTGGCGATGCTGATGCGCCACGAGGACCGGGTGCTGACCCACCGCCAGCTGCTGACCACGCTGTGGGGCCCGGCGCACGTCGAGGACGTGCAGTACCTGCGCGTCTATATCGGCCAGCTGCGGCAGAAGCTCGGCCCCACGATCGCCCGCATGATCGCAACCGAGCCCAACGTCGGTTACCGGCTGATCCCATCGGCTTAAACAGGACAAATCGGCCGTGTAGGCTTCTTGACTGCGCGGCACCTGACAGATCGCGACCAGATATGCCGCTTGATGGTTCAGTAGTCGGGACAGCGTAGCCTGGAACGTCACAACTGATCACGAGCCAATGCCCTACATCGCCAACTCGTTGAAGGCCCAAAGTTTCAACGGTAAGTTGGTCGGCAACGGGCAGTGTGTCACCTTCGTTCATGATACCGTCAACATCCCTCTGGTATCAGGGAGTGTCGGTCAAGGATGACTTGTCGCTACCCGTCGATACCGTGATCGCCACGTTCGATACCGATGGACGCTACGGCAATCATACAAACGGCAGCAGTCATGCTGCTATGTACCTTGGTCGGAATGATTTGGGAATACCGGTGCTGGATCAGTGGAGTGGGCACCGTGGCGCGCAGCCCGTCCACGAACGAACCATACGATTCAAGGGACATGGGGAGAAGGTTGATGATGGAGACCAATTATATGTCGTCGAGTAAATTTGTGCTGGGGATGATGTTCGTCCTTTCATCCTGTATGGGGATGGCGCCGGTCTGGTGTCCGCAGAGACTTGTTGATCGGGGCAGGGCCCATGCCTTGAACAACGCATCGCTCTTTGACGGACCCCCGTCCGAGATGGCTGATCTGATACCGGTAACCATTGGAGGCCGCGACGTATGGGATCTTGATCGTATCGATCCATATCTCGTCTGTCGTTATTCAAACACGGCAAAGACCGTGACGTTCCATACAGACGGCGCCAAGAGCTGCGCCATGCTGGGAATCCCCTTCAGGGCCTACTGCAAGTAGGACCACCTGGCTGCCCTGCCGCCGCCGAACGCGCCGGCTTGACTTGACGCCCGCCCGAGGCGGCTGTGGGAGATCGGACATTTCGATACGGATGGACGCTACGGCAACCATACGAAGGGCAGCAGTCGTCCCGCTATCTACCTAGGTCAGAATGGCTTGGGGATAAAGGTGCTGGATCAGTGGAACGGACATAGCGGACCGTATCCCGTAAGTGAGCGGCTAATCTATTTCAAAGGACATGGAAGCAAGGCAGATGATGGAGACCAGTTCCATGTGGTTTTAACCATTCCAGGCGACCGAGACAGCCAGACGCCCGACCATCCATCTGGAGATCCAGGGGGTCCCACCCACGCGGGGTGACATCACCACCGTCAGGCCTGATGAGGTGCCGGACGTGGCTGCGGCGATCGCGGCAAAATGGATTGGCCTGATCACGGTGAGCTGAACCACATGCAGCATGCACATGCTCGACGTCCAGCCTCGACCTTTCGTGACGCAACGGGTCCTTCTGTCAGGCCGGCCGGCGTGCCCTAGAGGATGATCCGATCGCTTAGGCTCACGGATCATCCTCTAGCTTGTTGTTTTGACGAGCATCTTTATCCGATCGAACGAGTCCGTTCGATCGGATGATGCCCTAGCGTCCCGGCGTGAGGGTCCGAGCCGGCGGGGCCCGCTCGCCCACCCGCAGTGCGGCGCCATGCTGCTCCGTATCCCCCCGGAGGCGTTGGCCCAGGGCGGTCAGCGAGCCCCAGGCGCTCGCCGCCGCATCACCGACCGCGTGGCCGGCGGCCACGGCATCTGCCTCCGCACGATGAACCCCTTCCGTCGCCGCGTGCTCCACCGCAGCTCTGGCAGTGTCCGCCCTGGCGGCGGTGGCGCGCCACAGGTCGCGCGCCGCCGGCTCGACGCGGTTGGTCACCACATCGCCGACCGCGTGTCCGGCAGCTGCGGCGGCAACCTCAGTACGATGCAGGCCGGTCCTCACCGCCTGCTCGGCCGATGCTTCAGCCGATTTCACCGCGTCGACGCCGGTGGCGATGCCGTGCCAAGCATGCTGCAGAGCCGGCTCGGCGTGGCGGGTGAGCGCATCGCCGAGCGCCCGCTCGCCCGCGTGCAGCGCGGCGCTGTGTTCGGCCAGATAGCCGGCCCCCGCTCCCACGCCGAACCCCACCACCGCGCCGATGGCCGTGCCCGCCACGGGGACGACGCTGCCGACGGCGGCTCCGGCCGCGGCACCGGCCAGGCCGGCACCCACGCCGACGCCGGTCTGCGTCACCACGTTGGCCGTGGCGGCGCCGGCCGTCATCCGGCCGCTCTTGACCTCGTCCGCATCGTGCCAGGTCGCCACGGCACCGCCAACCACGCCGCCCACGATCCCGCTCGCGCCGACGCCAGCGGCGAAGCCGGACGGCCGCAGCCTCGCGGCGGCCTCCGGCAACGCCCCACCGACCGCGCCGGCGACGTTGGGCGGTGGCAGGACGTGTGTGAGCCCGCGTGCGATCGCGCCCTCCGCCTGCCCGGCGGCCGCACCGACGGCGACGTTCGCCGCGACCGCACGGCCATCGACGTGCCCGGTCGCGGCACCCTCGGCCAAGCTGACGATGGCAGCCCCCGCCGCACCATAGCGGGCACCGCCGGCACGGCCATGCGGCACCGCGTCAGCCTCCACCGCCGCCGCATAGCCGGACAATCCTTGCGGCTTGCCGGCAGGGTTCGCCGGCGTCACGCTGCCGCGCCTGATGCCAAGCGGCGAGTTCTTGTTGGGCGCAGCGTCCGGCACGGTCGAGTACGGCAGCGTCGAGACCGGTCCGGGTCCGGAGCCGTCGGCCGCATAAACGACGTGGTCGAGGCCGCGCAGGCCGGTGGCGAGGCGGCCGGGGCCGCTTACGGGTGCGCTCGGGTCGTCCGGGAACAGCGCGACGTTGGTGTTGCCATGGTTGGCGGGCGCGGCGACGCCGTCCAGGCCACGTTGCCGCGCGACGTCGCCAACCGCGCGAGGCAGCGTGTAGGGATCCTCGCCCGTGACGGTGGCAAGCAGGCTCTTCATCCTGCCGTCGGCGCCGTAGCCCTGCGTCAGGGCACCCTGGCCGACGCCCGGCAGGGTGCGCGCATCCAGCAATTCGCCTTCGAAGTGGCTGCGCACGACCGCCTTGCCATCCAGTCCCTCGTAGTTCGCGACTTCAGCCTGAAGATCGGCCATGGTCGGTGCGGTATAGACCGTGGACTGCCCCGGCAAGTTGTAGCGGCCGGGGTTACTCTCAATATGGTTGGCGTAGGTACCCGCCCACCGCGCTTGGACCGCCCGGTAGAGGTCTGCATCGTAATGGATCGTCGCCTGCGTGCGGGCGGCGCGTTCCGTCGCACTGATCTGCGCGCCGACGTACTGGTCGCGACCCGCGGCCGCCGACACGCCCACAACGGCCGTCTCGTCACGACCGTCGGCAGGGTGGCCGTGGGTGGTATCGTCCCGCGCGTCGGACATCGGAGACCCCTTGCTGCGTCGTCGAGAGACGGAGGTGGAAATAACACCATGTCGCCGCTTGGATCGGCAACTGAAACTTGATCGGGGCGATGTGGGACGGCAGGCGGTCTCCAGGCCACTCAGGCGGTCATCGGACCCTCCTGACCCTCGATGGGCGGCGAGGGGTTTGGTTCGTTACTGATGGAGTAGAAGGAGGACGGGAAGTAGTACGCCTTCAAGGAGCCGAGGGGGTCGAAGCGCAGCTTCAACTCGGCGGCATCGCACCAGATACGATGTGAGGCGAAGCCCATCATATGCATGTCAGTATAGAACACTGATAGATCTGCGGACAGTCCATCGAAGGTGACCATATAGACTTGCCATCCCGGCTCCAAGCGGGCAGGATAACTGATGTTCTGACAATCCTCGCTGTTGATCCGGCGCGCGTCGATGAAGCGCATCGTGGCAGTAAAGCGTAGGCGCCATAGGGACCGTCGTTCCAGATGAGCATTCCTGAACGTCACCACCACGTCAGGTCCTTCTCGCGCTACGGCCGTGATAATTGCCCGATCCAGGCTGTGGAACCTTTGGTCGCCTTCCATCACGCCATCTATCCCTTAACAACTGCCATGAGGCGATCTCATCCGTGACCGTCCTTCTCCCTCATCATGGCATCAGGCGCGAGTGTCGAGTATCCCTAGCATTATGGAGCAGTTGCCACCGGCGGTGTCGCCGTCAGACCAAACTGTCAAGCCGCATCAACGGCTTGAGCGTCCTGCCGCGCTTGGCGGCGCTTCCCGGGAAACGCGCTTTGCCTCGGCCGCGGAGATGTGGCATGTCTCCGCCCATGGATATCCTGAGCATACTAGGCGGCGATTGACCCACCGGCTTCCGCCGGTGCGACCGCACGCCCGACAGGAAGCTCGCCCATGTCCGACACCATCGATATCCCCACTCCTGCTCCTGTGCCGATTGGCCGGGCCGTGAAACCACGGGCCCGAGGCCGGGACATACATCACGTCTGACGCCGGTCAGCACTTCCTGCTGTCGCCGCTGGCCAATACCCAGCCCATCGCCACGGTCGCCACCATGCGCGAGGACGACGCCTGGCATTGGTTCGTCCGCGCCCGCTGGGCGGATAACCGAGGCAACCCATACTGTCCGGCCTGCGGCTCCACCGCGCCGACCGCCATCCGGCGGCGGCACTGGCGCTGCACCGAGAAGGCTGCAGGCACGAGTTCAGCGCGATGTCGGGAACTATCCTGACGAACCGGAAACTCAAGTTTCGCACGTTGCTGCTGGCGCTGGCCCTGTCGGTGCACAGCGTCAAGGGCAAGGCGTCGTGCCAGCTCAAGCGGGAGCTCGGCGTCGACTACAAGACCGCGTTCGTGCTGCTGCACAAGCTGCGCGAGGCCATCGTCGCGCAGCGGGATGGGCTGCAGCTCGGTGGTACCGTCGAGGCCGACGGCATGTCTGTCAGCGGCCACGTGCGACCCGAGAACAAGGTCGAGGACCGCGTCGACCGGCGCTACGACGAGAACACCACCGGCGGATGGTGGTCATGGCGCTGCGCGAGCGCGGTCCTGGGGCCCGAACGCTGGCCGTGCGGGCGCCGGAGGAGCGTGCCGACGTGGCGAGGCACCTGGTCCGGCGCCACCTGGTGCCCCGCGGCGGCGCCCTACGTGCAGACCAGCACCGGGCCTACGGCGGGCTGGAACGGAACGACCACGGCCAGGCTTACTCGCGGAGCCCGGACGCCAGCACCAACCAGGTCAAGAGCTTTTTCAGCCGTGCCAGGCGGGCCGAGGTCGGCATCCACCATCGGATGACCGGGAAGTACCTTGACTGGTATGCGGCCGACCTCGCCTGGCGCGAGGACCACCGACGGACCGACCCCCGCAGGCAGGCCCGGCTGGTGCTGGGGGCCGCGCTGGACGCATCCGGTGTCGCGGAACATGTGCGGCTACTGGCAGCGCTCAGGCAAGGCCGAGGAGGCGCTGCAGGGGTGGAACCTGCTGTCCGGTCTGGCCGGGGTTCAGGCCACCTGACGCGGCGCCGACACCGCCATCCACCGCATGTGGCGGCCGTCGGCGTCGGCGATCCGGCGGATGACGCCCGCCGCCGCCTTTCGGTCGAACATGGTGTTGACCCTGGCGGCGAGCTGCGACTGCACCTCGTCGGCCAGCCCGTGCTGCTCGCAGATCGCCCTGGCACACTCGGCCGACGACATCGGCTGGCCGTGGCAACGCACCGTCTCGAGCGCGATCGCCGCCGTCTGGCCACGCCCGAACGTCGCCACGCCCGCCCCGCGCTTGTTCGACCTGCCCGGCGCGGGCATGTACCGCGCGTTCTCCATGCGCAGGACCGCGTCGATGGCGCTGATGTTCTTCTTGGTCGCCGTAAGCTGTTTTAAGTATGGGGACATTGGGCATCATGCCCATTCGGAAGCCTGCGCTTTTTCGGGTTCGGCTTCCTGATCGGGTCGCGGTTCTGTATCCGGGGCCTTCGCAATGGGGAATGCGAGATGCAGGCGGTCACGGTGGAGGTGCCGACCATCCCGGTCGAGGACGGGAGCGCGTTCCCGGTGCGGCGGATCTGGTGCGTGGGGCAGAACTACGCCGACCACGCCCGCGAGATGGGCAGCGATCCGGACCGGGCGCCGCCGTTCTTCTTCGCCAAGCACGCCGACGCCGTGGTACCGGGCGGCGGCCAACTCGACTTCCCTGTACAGACCGCCTCGCTGCATCACGAGGTCGAGCTGGTGGCGGCGATCGGTCAGGGCGGCCGCGACATCAAGCCGGCTATGGCGCTCGCACACGTGTTCGGCTACGCGGTCGGCCTCGACATGACCCGCCGCGACCTGCAGGCCGAGGCCAAGCGGCTCGGCCGGCCATGGGAGTTCGGCAAATCGTTCGACCAGTCCTGCCCGATCGGCACGCTGATGCCGACGACGCGCATCGACCACCCGACCGCCGGCGCCATCACGCTCACGGTCAACGGCGAGGTCCGGCAGTCGGGCGACCTGTCGCAGATGATCTGGCCGGTGCCGGACGCGATCGCCTTCCTGTCGCGCTACGTGACGCTGCTGCCGGGCGACCTGATCATGACCGGGACCCCCGCCGGAGTGGGACCGGTGCAGCCCGGCGACCGGCTCGTCGGCACCTGCGCCGGGGTCGGCACGGTCGAGATCACCTACCGGGACGCCCGGTCGTGAGCGGCATGCATCTCGTGCTCGTCACCGGCGCCTCGCGCGGGCTGGGGGCGGCGATGGTCCGTCAGCTGCTGGAGGCCGGCCACCGCGTCGCCGCCTGCGCCCGCGGCGCGGCGCCGCTGCTCTCGGACCGGCTGCGCTGGACCGCGCTCGACCTCGCCGACGGCGGAGCGGCCCGCGACTGGGTGACGCGCGAGGTGGCGGAGGGCCCGCGGCCGGACGCCGTCTCGCTGATCCTCAATGCCGGCGCCGTGGAGCCGGTGGCCGCGGTGGAGGCGCTGGAGGCGGCGGCGCTGGAGGCGCACATGCGGCTGAACCTGGTTTCGCCGATGCTGACCGCCGCTGGCTTCCTCCAGGCGACCGCGGATTGGGGGGTGCCACGCCGGGTGCTGGCGATCTCGTCCGGCGCGGCGCGGCGGGGCATCGCCCACTGGAGCGCCTACTGCGCCTCCAAGGCCGGCCTCGACAACTTCGTGCGGGCGCTCAACGCCGAGGGCCGGGTGCGGGCGGTGTCGCTGGCGCCCGGCCTGATCGACACCGCGATGCAGGCGGTGATCCGCGCCGTGCCGTCGCCGCAGCGGGAGCGGTTCCAGGCGTTCCACGACGACGGGGCGCTGGCGTCGCCCGACGATGCGGCGCGGGCGGTGCTCGCCTATCTGGCACGGGAGGATTTCGGCGCCAGCGAGATCGACGACGTGCGCGGCTGATTTCGCTGACCGCGGAAGTTTTAGAATCATGGGGTTAGGCCGTCCCAGGGCTGGTGGAGCCAGCCGGCTTGGCCACAATATCTGGTATTCTTCGCCGGCCGGGCCATACTAGGGCATCGACTCGTGGCCGCGGCCCCATAGCGTCCAAGGCCCCCACGGCGTCCAGATTGCGGAGCGTCATCACCATGGACCAGCTTGCCCTCGGCACTCGGCTCGACCTGCTGACCGCGAACCCGGTCTACAAGCCGTTCCGCTATCCCTGGGCCTACGACGCCTGGCTCACCCAGCAGCGCGTGCACTGGCTGCCCGAGGAGGTCCCGCTCGCCGACGACGTCAAGGACTGGCACAAGAACCTCTCGGCCTCCGAGCAGAACCTGGTCACGCAGATCTTCCGCTTCTTCACGCAGTCGGACGTGGAGGTGAACAACTGCTACATGAAGCACTACAGCCAGGTCTTCAAACCGACCGAAGTGCTGATGATGCTGTCGGCGTTCTCGAACATCGAGACCATCCACATCGCCGCCTACAGCCACCTGCTCGACACCATCGGCATGCCCGAGGCGGAATACTCGGCCTTCCTCGGCTACAAGGAGATGAAGGACAAGTACGACTACATGCAGGGCTTCCGGGTGGACTCGAAGCACGAGATCGCCAAGACCCTGGCCGCGTTCGGCGCCTTCACCGAGGGGCTGCAGCTGTTCGCCTCGTTCGCGATCCTGCTGAACTTCCCGCGCCACAACAAGCTGAAGGGCATGGGCCAGATCGTCACCTGGTCGGTGCGCGACGAGACGCTGCACTGCCTGTCGGTAATCCGGCTGTTCCGCACCTTCATCCAGGAAAACCCGGAGATCTGGACCGACCAGCTCCGCCAGGAGCTGGCCGACATCTGCGCCACCATCGTCCATCACGAGGACGCCTTCATCGACCTCGCCTTCGAATTGGGTCCGGTCGAGGGCCTCGATGCGGCGCAGGTCAAGACCTACATCCGCTTCATCGCCGATCGCCGCCTGGCGCAATTGGGGCTTGAGCCGCTCTACCACGTCGAGAGCAACCCGCTGCCCTGGCTCGACGACCTGCTCAACGCCGTCGAGCACGCCAACTTCTTCGAGAACCGCTCCACCGAGTACAGCCGTGCGTCGACCAGCGGCACCTGGGAGGAGGCGTTCACCTCCTCGATCGGCAGCGACTGGCACGAGGCGACCGCGGTCCCGGCCTGAGGAGGGCGGCGGCCGGAACCGGCGGTTTGTCGATCCGTTGACGATAGGACGCCAGCGTTCCGGCGCGCCGGGCGCAGGCGTCTATCCCGTCCCCGGAGACTGACCATGGACCGTCCGCTTGAGATCGCCTTCCACAACCTGCAGTCCTCGGAGTCGGTCGAGGCCGAGATCCGGCGCCAGGTGGAGCGGCTCGAGACGCGTTACGGCCAGCTGAACGGCTGCCGCGTCTCCGTCGAGGCGCTGCACCAGCAGCATCAGACCGGCAATCTCTACGAGGTCCACGTCACCCTGTCGGTGCCCGGCCGGGAGCTCGCGGTCTCGAAGGAGCCGCACCACGCCAAGGAGCGCTACGCCCATCCGGACGTGCATACGACCGTGCGCGACGCCTTCAAGGCGATCGAGAAGCAGCTGGCCGGCCTGCGCGACCGGCGTCACGGGGCCAGTCTCGGCGGCGCCGCCGGTGGACCTTTGGCCGGTCGGGTGGCGCTGATCGAGCCGGGCGCGGACCACGGCTTCCTGATCGACAACAGCGGCACGCAGCTCTATTTCCACCGCGACAGCGTGACCAACGGCCGCTTCGAGACGATGCGGCGCGGCGACCTCGTGCATTACGTGCCGGACACCACCGACACGGGCCCGGTCGCAGTCAAGGTCAGGCTCGCGACCGCCGACACGTGACGGGCATTCCGCGCACCGGGCCATTTCGCAACGGAAAATTAACGATACAGTGCTTGCCTGTTGGCGGGCTCGGCGCGGGCCCGTCTTGCTTTCGAAGGTCTCCATGCCGACTCTGCAGCCGCTCGACACGTGCCTGGACGACGAGCCGTCTGGGGAGGATGCCGGCTTCGGCGGACTGCTGCGCCCGACATCGGCGCTGCCGCGTCAGCAGCGGCGGCTGCCGGAGCGTATCCTGGTTGCCGCCCATCAGGCCTGCGACGTCGGCGAGCTGGACGTCGCCGAACGCCTGCTCTCGGTGCTCGACGGCGTGCTTGCGCCGCGCGGCGGCGCCTCTCCCACCGCGCATCGCCGCATGGTGGAGGGCATGGTCGCCGCCTACGAGCGCCTGTGGCACCTCCGCCGCCGCCGGACACCCTGAAAACCGGTTTCCAAAGGCCGCGCCTTTGGCGGGGTCCAGGGG
>CALMVO010000086.1 GCA_937873205.1 uncultured Acetobacteraceae bacterium | reverse complement strand
GCCGCTTTGGTTTGCGTCTGGGCATCGGTATTGGCCGTCAAGGTCATCCAACCACTCATGAATCACACCCAGACCGCCCCGGGAAGAGCCTTCTCAAACGCGTTCTTAGATCGGGCGTATATATAATAAAATAATTACGAACCATAATGCTTATTTACCGCTAAGACCATTTTATCTAATTATGCTTGACTTAATTAAGTTGAATTTATGCATTATACGGCAGTTTTTATCTCTCGTCTTATCGCTTCAATGCTATTCAACGCCTTGTAAATCTTCTGGAAGCATTTCTCAACCCATTCAAGTAGCGTGTACGCTCTTACCGTATGCCCGTCTACTTTCTCTGCTAGAAAGTCTGGAAACCTATACACTGGTTGAACGGTGTCGAGATGAGGTACATCCTCCCACACAAGGGTAGATCCAGCTACATAATATCCTTGATGGGTCATAAGGTTCCTGAACACGCGATAGCTGGCAATTAAGTCGTCATTAAGCTCTTTATTGTCGTCTTGCCACTTTTTCAAAGCTTGTCTTTCCAGTGAAGCCCGTTTGGTTTGCATAATGATCTCGAAACATGAGAAGAAACCATTGTAAATACCCAAAGCGATGAGATAGCGTGATGCGCTGTTGAGCGAGCTAGACTCAAGTATCTTGGAGCCCTCCAGAACGGTTTTGAGCTTCTTCACCGCTTGTTCAATAGCATTCTCTTCAGTGGCCAGAAATGAACCGATTACTTCATACTCGATTTTCCCGCTCACTTTCGTCGATCTTCTTCTTGACATATATCAGTCCCCCTTTTGTTGATTTACCAATGTTGCCTGTACCCTGATCTCACTTTTATTTCCAGCTTAATACTGGAGAGGTGGCAGCATTTTTATGCTATCAAGAGTGGCTAGCGCTTCAGATGGCTGGCTCATGTCGTCAAACCGAAACAAGCATCCATTGCTGAGGGTCTGCCGGAACAAGAGCGCGACTAGTCCTGATAGCGGATAACTGTATATCTCCAACTTGGCTTTATCATTAAGCGCCCTTCGGGAGCAGCCACGCCTTGGTCAGTTGCCGCAACGAATACGACATCAGTTCGGAACGCATAATTTGTCATTTGCCGTTGAAATTTAAGTAGCTGTTTTTGAAGCATTTATCAGCCAGTGACAGCTTATGCGTTGTCTATGGACATCTTATGCGTTAGCCGACACCAAGGATCGCGATCAGCCTCCCTCGACCGCGATCCGGGCCGCGGTCGCGAGCCGGTCCACGCGCTCGTTCTCGACGTTGCCGGAATGGCCGCGCACCCAGTGCCAGCCCACCTCGTGCCGCTTGGCGGCATCGAGCACGCGGCGCCACAGCTCCATGTTGGCGACCGGATCGCCCGATGCGTTGCGCCAGTTGCGGCGCACCCAGCCGGTGCTCCAGCGCGTGACGCCGTTGCGCACGTACTCGCTGTCGGTGTGCAGCGCGATCCGGCAGGGGCGGGTCAGCGCCTCCAGCGCCTCCGCCGCCGCGGTGAGCTCCATGCGGTTGTTGGTGGTGGCCGCGTGCCCGCCGGACAGCTCGCGCTCATGCGTGCCGAACCGCAGCAGCACCGCCCAGCCGCCGGGACCGGGGTTGGGCCGGCAGCCGCCGTCGGTCCAGACCTCGACCAGCGGCCGGGCGTCGTCATCCATGGAGCCTCCGGACGGCAGCGCCGCCTCGAAGCCGCTCACAGCCCGAGCGCCGCAGGGGTTGCAGCCGCCAGGAAGTGGCGCAGCCGGCGCAGGTAGTCGAGCGGGTCCTTGCGCGTAACCAGCGCGCCGTCCGGCGTGTTCACCCAGTCGTACAGCCGGGTCAGCAGGAACCGCATCGCCGCCCCCTGCGCCAGCACCGGCAGCGCCGCGCGTTCCTCCGGCGACAGCGGCCGCACGCCGGCATAGCCGTCCAGCAGCAGGCGGGCCTTGGTCACGTTGAACTCCATGCCGGACTCGAAGCACCAGGCGTTCAAGCAGATGGCGACGTCGTAGGCGAGCAGGTCGGTGCAGGCGAAGTAGAAGTCGATCAGCCCGGAGACCGTCCCCGGAGACCCGCCCGTCCGCCGGCCCGGCAGGAAGAACACGTTGTCCGGGAATAGGTCGGCGTGGATCTGCCCGCGCGGCAGCGCGTCCGGCCAGGCCGGCAGGATACGCGCCAGTGCGGCGTCGAGCTCCGCGACCAGCCCCGGCTGCACGCGGTCGCCAGTGCCGCGGCAGCTCTCCAGCAGCGCCGTCCAGGCCCCCGGACCGAGGCCGTTCGGACGAGCCGCCGCGTAGCCGGCGCCCGCCAGATGCAGCCGGGCGAGTGCCGCACCCAGCGGCCGGCAATGCTCCGGCCGCACCCGGCGCGGCCACACGCCGGGCAGGAAGGTGGTGATGACGGCCGGCCGCCCGGCCAGCCGGCGCAGTGCCTCCCCGTCGCGCCCGTCCACGGGCAGCGGGCAGCTCACCCCCGCCTGCGCCAGGTGGTGCATCAGCCCCAGGAACCAGGGCAACTCGGCCGGATCGACCCGCCGCTCGTACAGGGTGAGGATGAAGTCGCCGGCCGTGGTGCGCAGCGAGAAGTTGCTATTCTCGACCCCCTCGGCGATGCCCCGGAACGCCACCAGCTCGCCCAGCTCGTATCCGGTCAGAAACTCCGCCAGCGCCTCGTCGGTGACATCGGTATAGACCGCCACGCTACAGGAGCCGGCTAAAGACCGACCGAGAATGCGTGACGCCGAGTGAGAGTGATCTGGCGCCGAGGTGCTGGATCACGGCCGGCGTGGGGATCGAGAACCGGAGCGGAGCGGCCTTGATGGCCGCGAGCACCGGAAGCGCAGATACCCGCGTCGGATCGCCGGCGTAGTAGCATTCTCACCCCAGGGGGGCGGGGAGCTTGAAAATGACGTCCTCTTGCGTGACCGTGCGCTCCTCGATCTGCAGCCGGTAGCGGCCGGCGAGCGCCATGACCATCTCCTGCACCAGCGTCTCCGGGGCCGAAGCGCCGGCGGTGATGCCGAGCGTCGCCACGCCATCCAGCACCGACCAGTCGAGGTCGCGCAGGCGGGGCACCAGCAGCGCCCGCGGCGCGCCCGATCGCTCGGCCACCTCGCGCAGCCGCTGCGAGTTGGACGAGTTCGGGCTGCCGATCACGATCACCAGGTCGCAGCCGGGCGCGATCGCCTTTACCGCCTCCTGCCGGTTGGTCGTGGCGTAGCAAATGTCTTCCCGCTTCGGCCCCTCGATGAGCGGGAACCGCGCGCGCAGGATCGCCACGATCTCAGCGGTGTCGTCCACCGACAGCGTGGTCTGAGTGATGAAGGCGAGCCGGGTCGGGTCCGCCGGCATCACCCGGCGCGCCTCGCCGGAATCGTTGACCAGGGTGACGGCGCCGGGCGGCAGCTGCCCCATGGTGCCGACCACCTCGGGATGGCCGGCATGGCCGATCATCAGGATGTGCCGGCTGTCGGGCCCACCATTGGCGAAATGACGCTCGGCCTCCCGGTGCACCTTGCTGACCAGCGGGCAGGTGGCGTCCAGATACAGCAGGTTGCGGCGCTCGGCCTCGGCCGGCACCGTCTTCGGCACGCCGTGCGCCGAGAACACCACGTGCCCGTCCGGCGGCACCTCGTCCAGCTCCTCGACGAAGATCGCTCCCTTGGTCTCCAGCGCCTCGACCACGGTGCGGTTGTGGACGATCTCGTGGCGCACGTAGACCGGCGCGCCGTAGCGGCGAAGCGCCTCCTCGACCACGCGGATGGCGCGGTCGACCCCGGCGCAGAAGCCGCGCGGACCGGCCAGCAGCACCCGGAGCGACGGCAGCGCGGGCAGCGCGTCGTCCTGGCCCGGCGCGGGGCGCGCCACGATCGCCTGGTCTGGCATCTGGTCCGGCATCCTGTTCCCCAAAGCTCGGCAGCATCCTATATGGCGCCGTGCGTGCCCGGCCGCCAAGCCGCGGCACGGGAGGCCCGCCAGCAACGCCGCCCCGGCTTATAGCGCCCCCCGGGAGAACGGCGCGGACGACCGGCCCGCCCACCACCCCCCCCCGGCGGGGGCCCCGCGCGGCCCGATCCGTCGCCTATGGAGCCGCACTCCTCCTCGCGGTGCTGGCGCCGGCGCCGCTCGCCGGCTGCGGCGCGGAAGACCCGGATGAATTCGCGCCCGCCTGCGCGCCCATCGGCATCCTGGGCGAGGCGGCCGACTACAGCGACTACGGTCCCGGCGCCGTGCCCGACCTCGGCCGCCTGGTGGCGCAGGGCAGCATCCGCGGCGTCTCCGGCCATTGCAACGCCGCAGCCAACGGCACCAGGCTCCACACCGTGGTGCAGGTGCAGCTGGCCATCACCCGCGGCCCGGCCGCATCGGGCAGTAGCCTTGCCGTGCCGTACTTCATCGCCGTCCTGCGCGACGGCGCAATCGTCAGCAAGCAGAGCCTGACCGCCACCGCCGAGTTCCCCGACAACGGCGACAAGGTGGCGCTGCAGACCGATCCGATCGCCTTCGACCTGCCGGTCAGCCGCGCCCATCCGGGCACCTCCTACCGGATCGAGGTCGGATTTCAGCTGGGCGACGCCGAGCTCGCCTACAACCGCGCGCATCCTCCGCGTTAAGCCCGCGAACCTCCGAGGGAGACCCGCCGATGGCCGATATCCGCTACACCCGGGATCATGAATGGGTCCGGCTCGAGGATGACGGCACCGCCACCGTCGGCATCACCGACCACGCCCAGGAAGCGCTGGGCGACATCGTCTTCGTCGAGCTGCCGGAGACCGATCGCGCGGTGGCCGAGGGCGAGAGTTGCGCCGTGGTGGAGAGCGTGAAGGCCGCCTCCGACATCTACGCGCCGCTGGCCGGCAAGGTGCTGGAGGTGAACGAGCTGCTCACCGACGACCCTTCCCTGGTCAACCGCGACCCCGAGGACGAGGCCTGGTTCTTCCGCATGGAGCCGACCGATCCCGACGCCTTCGCCGCGCTGATGGACGAGGACGCGTATACGAGTTTCGTCGAGTCGCTCTGAAGGCCAGGGCTCTGCCCTGGACCCGCCAAGGGCGTCACGCGCAGCGTGCTGACGCACGACGGCCCTTGGAACCCATTCAATAAGTGGTTTCCAACGGCGAGCCTTTGGCGGCCTTTCTAATGCGCGCCCACGACGTATGCCCGCAGGCTGTTGACCTCGTTCGCCTGCTGCTCGAGCCGCCCCTTCACGACGTCGCCGATGCTGACCAGCCCGACCATGACCTCGTTCTCCAGCACCGGCAGATGCCGCACGCGCCGCTCGGTCATCAGGATGGCGGCCTCGGCCAGCGATGCAGAGGGCGAGATGGTGTAGCGCGCCTCGGTCATGATCTGCGCCGCGGTCATGTCCAGCACATCGCCGGCGCCGTCCGCCCGGGCCAGCGTCCGGACGATGTCGCGCTCGCTGACGATGCCCAGGATGTGCCGCGCCTGCACGTTCACGCGCGGCGCGGCAGCGTCGATCACCAGCACGGCGCCGATGCGGTGCTCGGCCAGGCACGCCACCACGGCGCTCACCAGGTCGGTCGGCGCCACCCGCACGATGTCGCGCCCCTTCTCGTTCAAGATCGTTGAGATTGTCATCCTGGCTGCTCCTCTCTCGATCGGTGCCTCGGCCCCGCTGGGATCTTGACGACGGACCTGTCCCATGCAGCAGGACCATGGTCCCGCGGCGGCGGCCTCGTCCAGGCGCAGTCTCGTGATCGCCCCCTTGCCACTTGGCCGGATTTGCAACACTCGGGACAGGGAGGGCCCCAGCCGGACGCGCGGGCCGCCTGGGAGCCGCGATGCGCGAACTGACCGTCCGTGGCCTGATCCTGGGCGCGCTGATCACGGTGATCTTCACCGCGTCCAACATCTATCTGGGCCTCAAGGTCGGGCTGACCTTCGCCTCCTCGATCCCGGCCGCGGTGATCTCGATGGCGGTGCTGCGGCCGTTCGGCGCCGGCATCCTCGAGAACAACATGGTGCAGACGCAGGCCTCGGCCGCCGGCACCCTGTCCTCGATCATCTTCGTGCTGCCGGGCCTGCTGATGGTGGGCTACTGGCAGGGCTTCCCGTTCTGGCTGGTGGCGGGCGTGTGCGGCGCCGGCGGCATGCTGGGAGTGCTGTTCACCATTCCGCTGCGCCGGGCCCTGGTGACCGGCAGCACGCTGCCCTACCCGGAAGGCACCGCCGCCGCCGAGGTGCTGCGGGTCGGCGCCGCGCCCGCGGCCGACACGGGCGGGCCGGGCGAGGGCGGCCTGCAGGCGCTGCTGCTGGGCAGCCTGGCCTCGGCCGGCTTCAGCCTGCTCTCCGGCGGCTTCCGACTGTTCGGCGACAGCGCCACCGTCACGCTCGCCGCCGGCCCGGCGCTGTTCCGGCTCTCCACTGGCTTCTCGCTGGCGCTGGTCGGCGCCGGCTACCTGGTCGGGCTCACCGGCGGGCTGGCCATCCTGCTCGGCGCCGCGCTGAGCTGGCTGGTGGCGGTGCCGGTGCTGACCGCCATCACCCCGCACGCCGCCGGCACCCCGCTCTCGGCGGTAGCGCTCGGCATCTGGTCGCACCGGGTCCGCTTCATCGGCGCCGGCACCATCGCGATCGCCGCGGTGTGGACGCTGCTGACCCTGGTGGCGCCGGTCACGGCCGGCCTGCGCGCCGCCTTCGACGCCCGCGCGCGGCGGGCGGCCGCCGACCCCGGCGCCGACCCCCGGCTGGACCAGGACCTGTCGCCGCGCGCCATGACCGCGCTGGGCCTGCTGCTGGTGCTGGTGCTGCTCGCCTGCATCGGCGCGTTTCTGTGGCAGGGCGCCGCCCCGTTCGGCGCGTCGGCCGTCGTCGTCGCCGGCGTCGCCGCGGTCTGCGTGCTGTTCTGCGTGCTGTTCGGCTTCCTGGTTGCGGCGGCCTGCGGCTACATGGCCGGCATCGTCGGTTCGTCCGCCAGCCCGATCTCCGGCATCGCCATCGTCGCCGTGCTGCTGGTCTCGCTGCTGCTGCTGGGCCTCGACGCCACCTCGCTGCTGCCGGGCGCCTTCGACGCCGGGCATCGCGCGCTGGCGATCGCCGCCGTCCTGTTCGTCACCTCCGCGGTGCTGGCCGCCGCCACCATCTCGAACGACAATTTGCAGGACCTGAAAACCGGCCAGCTGGTCGGCGCCACCCCCTGGCGACAGCAGGTGGCGCTGCTGGTCGGCTGCGCCGCCGGCGCCGTGGTGATCCCGCCGATCCTGAACCTGCTCTACCACGCCTACGGCTTCGCCGGCGCGCTGCCGCGTGCGGGAATGGACCCTGCCCGGGCGCTCGCCGCCCCGCAGGCGCTGCTGCTCTCGACGCTGGCGCGCGGCATCTTCCTGCACCAGCTCGACTGGACCATGATCCTCGCCGGCGTGGCGCTGGGCGCCGTGCTGGTCGCGATCGACGCGCTGCTGCGCCGCGGCGGCCGCACGCTGCCGGTGCTGGCGGTCGGCATCGGGCTCTACCTGCCGCCCACGGTCAGCGTCACGCTGGTGATCGGCGCCCTGCTGTCCTGGGCGATCGGCCGCAGCCTGGACCGCCGCCCCGCCCCATTGGCAGGCCCCGCCGGCGACCCCATCTTGGACGCGGTCCGCCGCCGTGGCGTGATGCTGGCCTCGGGGCTGATCGTCGGCGAGAGCCTGATGGGCGTCGCCATCGCCGCGGTGATCGGCGGCACCGGCTCGGAGGACGCGCTGGCCCTGGTCGGCCCGGGTTTCGCCGCCACCGCGAGCTGGCTCGGCGCCGTCGCCTTTACGTTGGTCTGCGCCGGCTTCGCCTGGTCGATCCTGCGCCAGCAGAAGAAGGGAGTTGCCTGATGATCCCGTTCTCGGTCCTCGACCTGTCGCCGATCCTCGAGGGCGGCGACGCGGCGCTGGCGTTTCGCAACACGCTGGACCTCGCCCGCCATGCCGAGGCGCTGGGCTACCGCCGCTACTGGCTGGCCGAGCACCACAACATGCCCGGCATCGCCAGTGCGGCCACCGCGGTGGTGATCGGCCACGTCGCCGCCGGCACACGCAGCATCCGGGTCGGCGCCGGCGGCATCATGCTGCCCAACCACGCGCCGCTCGCGGTCGCCGAGCAGTTCGGCACGCTGGCCGCTCTCCATCCCGGCCGCATCGACCTCGGCCTCGGCCGCGCCCCCGGCACCGACCAGCGCACCATGCTGGCGCTGCGCCGCGATCCCGCCAGCGCCGACGGCTTCCCGCGCGACGTGCTGGAGCTGCAATCCTACTTCCGTCCGGCCGAGCCCGGCCAGGCGGTTCAGGCCGTGCCGGGCGCCGGCCTCGACGTGCCGATCTGGCTGCTGGGCTCGAGCCTGTTCAACGCGCAGCTGGCGGCGATGCTGGGCCTGCCGTTCGTGTTCGCCGCGCATTTCGCGCCCGACGCGATGATGGACGCGATCGCCATCTACCGTGCCCGCTTCACGCCCTCGGCGGCGCTGCGCCGCCCCACCGTGATGCTGGGCGTCGCCGTGTTCGCCGCCGACACCGACGACGAGGCCGCCTTCGTCGCCACCTCCGCCCGCCGCCAGATGGCCGAGCTGCGCCAGGGCACGCCCGGCAAGCTGAAGCCGCCCTCGCACGAGTTCCTGGAGCCCCGCATCGCCGGCCAGGTCGACCGCGCCTTTTCCGCCTCCATCACCGGCGGCCCCGACACGGTGCGCACGCGGCTCGCCGACCTCATCGCCCGCACGGGCGCCGACGAGCTGCTGATCGCCGGCCAGATCTTCGACCACCAGGCCCGGCGGCATTCCTATGCGATCGTGGCGGAGGCGCACGCCGCGCTGTCGGTGGCGGTGGCGGCTTAGCAAGGCCAGGGCTCTGCCCTGGACCCGCCAAGGGCCGGCGGCCCTTGGAACCCGATCCTTATAAATGGTGTCCAGAGGCTCTGCCTCTGGCGGGGTCAAGGGGCAGCGCCCCTTGCCTTCGCCTCGGTCGGATCGACGGCGATCTCCGAGACCGGCAATGCCACCTTCACGCTGCCCTGCTCGACCATGAACCGCTCGAACGCCGCATAGCGGGCCCGGTCCAGCAGCGCCGGCGCCTTTGCCAGCCGCGGCAGCGAGGCGAACCACGCGGCGTGGTTCAGCTTGGTATCCAGGTCCGGATGCTCGCGGATGAAGTCCTGCCACATCTCGTCCGGGTGGTTGATCAGCGTATCTGTCCCCTCCGTCAGCGCCGCGAGGAAGCGCGGCAGGCGCGGATCGTCCGCCTCGTCGCGCCGCGCCAGCAGGATCAGCTCGTCGTAGAGCGGCACGCCGTGCTCCTCGGGCAGGAACTCCGCCGGATGCAGCCCGCGCTGCTGCAGGTCGATGAACTCGTAGGTGCGCTGGCCGCCCAGCACCGCATCGACGCTGTGCGACATCAGCGCCTGCTCGATCTGGAAGTTCACCTCCGTGACCGTGACGTCCGACGGCTTCAGCCCGACGCTGGCCAGCATCGCCCGCAGAAGCGATTCGTCGATGGCGCCGACCGAGGAGCCGATGCGCCGGCCCTTGAGGTCGGCCAGACTGTGGATCGGCCCGTCCTTCAACACGATCAGCGCGTTCAGCGGCGTGTTCATCAGCGTGCCGACCCGCAGCAGGCCGAGCCCGGCCGCGTCCAGCAGCGCCAGCTGCGGCTCGTAGCCGATGCAGAGATCGGCCTGGTGCGCCGCCAGCAGCCGCGGCGGCGAGCTCGGATCGGCCGGTGCGATGAACCGCACGTCCAGCCCGTGCCGCGCATAGGCGCCGCTGTACTGCGCCGACAGCAGCGCCTCGTGGTTGGCGTTGACGAACCAGTCGAGGATGATCGTGAGCCTGTCCGCGGCCACCGCCGGCCCCGCCGCGCATAGCCCGAACAGCAGCGCCAGCACCGATCGTTTCACGTGAAACATCAGCTGCCGCCCTCAGAAAGATGAAGCGAGCGTCAACAACGCCGCGAAGCCGCCGCCCAGGTAGTAGGTCGCCGGCGCGCCGGGGATCACCGTGCCGTAGCGCCCGACCGTGTCCCGTGCGTTGGTGGTCGGGCTGGCGATGCCGGTCAGCGCATCGGTGTCGGTGACGTTGACCAGGTTGAGCCGCAGCTCCGGATGCTTCGCCGGCCCGATCGCCCGCAGCCGCACCCCCATAGCGACGTCGCCCTGCGTATGGTCTGCGATCTTCTCGTCGTCGGTGAAGCTCGCATACTGCGGCCCGACATATTTGACCGTGACGCTGCCGAACAGCCTGCCGTCGTCGTAGCTGAGGCCGAGCCCCGCCTGCCAGGCCGGGCTGCGCACCGCGACGTGCCCCGCGGTCGGCAGCAGGTCGCCATCGACCGAGAGGTCGTTGTCGATGGTGGCGTGCAGGTATTCCCCCGACAGGTACGGGCTCAGATGGTGCCAGGGCCGCAGCCCCAGCTCCGCGTCGACGCCGCGCGAGGTCTGCCCCCCGGCATTGATGGTGGAGCCGGTCAGCGCGCCGTTCAGCTCGATGACGGTGGCGATCTGACGGTTGGTGAAGTCGTAGTTGAACGCGGTGACGCTGCCGATCAGCCAGTCGCCGTCGCGGCGATACCCGACCTCCTCCGAGATCGAATATTCGTCGCGCAGGCCCTGCGCCGCCCGGTTCAGCCTCGTGCCGGAGGTCGGATCGAAGCTGTCGAACAGCGTCGTTGCCGACGGCGTGCGGAAGTTCGTCGACACGCTGGCGAACAGCTGGTCGCGCCGGTCCGGCTGCCACCGTACGCCCACCCGCGGCAGCGGCTCGGCACTGTCGATGCCGGTGCGATAGGTGGCGCCGGGGATCCCGTTCCAACCCTGCCGCGTCACAAGCGCCTCCTTGAAGCCCAGCTCGATCGTGAGCCGGTGCCGGTCGAGCGAGATCGTGTCGCCGACGAACAGCGCGTTCACCTGCGCGATGCTGTGCTCGTCCTGCGCCAGCAGCTGCCGTCCGCCCGGCAGCAGGATCGTGCCGCGCACCGAGTTCACCCACAGATCCGACGGCGCCCCGTCCGCGCCCAGCACGCCGAACGGCGCCGGCTCGCGGTCGTCGGAGTAGTCGTACCAGACGCCGGCGACCACCGTCTGCGCCCGCCCGCTCCAGGTGAACTTCGGCACCACGCCGGCCCGGTAGCTCGCCTGCTGGAAGTCGCTCGCCACCGTCACCTGGCCGTTCTGCGCGCCGGGTACGGCGAGCGTGCCTGGGATCGGCTCCGTGCCCTCGAACAGCCCGCTGGTCGGCAGCACCGCCCCGCCCGGCCCGTTGCCGTAGCCATACTGCGCATACGGCGTCGCATCGAAACTCATCGACGACGTCAGGCACAGATGCGTCGGCGCCGCGATGTAGAACAGCCGATACGGCTGCTGGTGCAGCTGCCAGTAGTTGGTGTCGCCCGGCGTATAGGTGCCGTCGTAATTGTCCGGCCCGGTGCGGCCGTAGAGCTTCCAGTCGGCCTGCGTCGGCTCCGGATACCCGCTGGTGACGGCGTCGTTCCAGGTCCCGAACAGCGACACCCGATCGCCGCCCGCCCATTCGCGCACGAACCGAAAATCGATGTGCTGCCTCTTGTCGCGCCCGGGCCCACGCGAATTGTCCGCCGTCGCGTGCGAATACGACACGAAGCCGTCGATCCCGCTCGCCCCCAGCAACCCGGTATCGACGCGCACGAACTCCCGCTCAGTGTGATATGAACCATACGAGCCGTCGGCATACACGCCGAAGTCGGGCGTCGGCTCACGGAACTTCAGCGACAGCAGCCCGCCGGCCGCATTGATCACCGGACTGTCAAGATCGCCGCTACCCTGGCTCAGGCTGATGTCGCCGAGGTTTTCGGTATCCAGGAACTGCCCCGGATACCCGGTATAATAGGCGATATCGTTGAGCGGCATCCCATCCAGCACGTAGCCGATCTCGTCCGAGTTGAGACCGCGCAGCGTGAGGTCACCCTCCGCCGACAGACCCAGCGGATCGGCCTGCGCCACGCTGGCGCCCGGCAGCAGCGAGACGAGCTGGAACGCGTTCTCGGTCGGCGCCTGCCGCCGGATGAAGTCCGACGACACCGTGCTGACCGACTTCGTTGCCGTCTCCGCTTGGATCAGCCCGCCGCCCGGCTGCCCGCCCACCGGTCCGTTCGCGGTCTCGCGCACGTTGGGCGCCACGACCGTGATCGTCTCCTGCGCTCGCGCCGCCAGGGGAAGGATTGCGCCGAGAATCAGCGCGCACGCACGGACCTGCCGCATCGACATGCCTCCCTTCGCTGGAATGACCCAGATCAGGTTCGACGGGTTTGATCTCAGCCCACAGCGGCGGGCACCCCGGTCATGTCGCCTGCATGTGCCTTGGAGAAAAGCAAGTCAAGGCCAGGGGCTCTGCCCCTGGACCCCGCCAAAGGCTCGCCTTTGGAAACCGCTTTATAAATGGGTGCCAAGGGCCTTGGCCCTTGGCGGGTCCAGGGCAGAGCCCTGGCCTCACTTCGGCTGGAACCCCGCCTCGCCGAACTGCCACAGCAGGAACGCGAACTCGTCCGCCATCTCGTCGTCGCGCTGCTTGCGCGTCGACCCGATGCCGTGCCCGGCGTCGAACTCGACCCGGAACAGCACCGGCCGCCTGGACGCGGTGTCCGCCTGGAGCTTCGCCGTCATCTTGGCCGGAATCCAAACCGTCACCCGCGGATCGTCGGCGCCGCCGGTGAGCAGCACGGCGGGATAATCCACTCCCTTGCGGACGTGGTTGTACGCATCCATCGCCAGCATCGCCGGAAACTGGTCCCTGCTGGTGGCGTCGCCGAACTCCGGAATATTGGCCGGCCCGCCCGCGGTGTATTGCTCGCGCAGCGTGTTGGTCGCCCCCACCCGGATCAGTGCCGCACGGAACAGGTCCGGCCGCTGCGTGATCGCGCCGCCGATCAGGATGCCGCCGGCACTGGTGCCCTCGCCACCGAGATGGGCCTTATCGGTGTAGCCGCGTGCGATCAGGCTCTCGGCGGCGGCGATGAAGTCGTGGATCGTGTTCTGCTTGGTGGCGATCTTGCCGGCATCGTGCCAGGCCTGCCCGCGCTCGCCGCCGCCGCGCACGTGCGCCACCGCATACACTCCGCCCTGGTCCAGCCACGGCAGGAAGGTGGGCGAGAACGCCGGATCGTAAGAGATCCCGTAGGCGCCGTAGCCCACCAGGTAGGTCGGCCGCCGCCCATCGTGCGCCAGCCCCTTCCTGGTGATGATCGAGAGCGGGATCTTCGTGCCGTCGGGTGCCGTGGCGCTGGTCTCCACGCTCTCGTAGCCGGACAGGTCGCGCGGGAACGGCGGCAGCAGGTGGGTGTCGGTGAGCGTGCCGCCGGCCGGATCGTAGAGCAGCCAGACATGCGGCCGCACCCAGGACTCCAGGCTGACCAGCGCCCCCGGCCGCTCCGGGTCGGTCGCCAGCCCGTCATCCTGGTTGATGGTGCCGGCGAACGGCAGCGCGATCGTCTGCGGCTGCGCCGCACCCTCCGCCAGCCGGTGCAGCGTGAACACGGCCCCGTCGCGGCTGGCGTAGTAGAGCCCGTCCCGCGCCGCCGCGAGTGCGGTCAGCACGCCGTCGCCCTGCGGCACGATGGTCCTAGCCGTGGCGAAGTCGGGCGCCGCCAGGCTGGTCTCGGCGATCCGGAACCGCGACGCGCCCGCGTGCGTGAGCAGGTCGACGCGATCGCCGCGCACCGCCACCCCGATCACTCCGTCCGACTGCGCCACGACCGGCCGCCAGACCGGATGCCCGCCCAGCAGGGCGGCCAGCGGCGCCGAGTACAGCGTGACCTCCGGCGACACGCCGTCCGAGATCAGCGCCAGCGCATAGGCGGAGCCTGGATTGATGGAGACCGACGGGAACACCGCGGCGGCCTTGAACGCGAACGGCAGGTGGTCGGAATCCAGCACCGGCACGTCCCGCGATGGATCGGTGCCCAGCACGTGCCGATAGACCTGCATGTGCGCGTACTGCTGTTCCGGCCGCGCCGTTTCCGAGCCGGCCGGCAGCCGCGTGAAGAAGAAGCTCCGTCCGTCCGGCGCCCACGACACCCCGGCGAACTGCGCGCGGTCGATGGTGTCCGGCCGCACCACGCGGATCGCGGTCTCGATCACGTGCAGCGTGCTGTTCTCCGATCCACCGATCGAGATGCCGTAGGCGACCAGCCCGCCATCCTGGCTCGGCGCGAACTGGTCGATCTCCGCGTGCTTGCCCCCGGTGCCGAGCGACGACGGATCGACCAGCAGCGTCTCGTGTCCGCCCGCGTCCGATACGTAGAGCCGGTCGATCTGCGCCCCCGCATCGCGCTTCAGGTAGAAGGTCCGCCCGCCGGCAAGCTGCACCATGTGCACCCGCACCGCCGCCCCGCTGAGCGCCCCGATCTCTTGCGCCAGCCGGTCGCGGCCCGGGATGCGGGCCAGCACGGCGCGCGCATGGTCGTTCTCGGCATGCAGGTAGTCGGGAAACTGCGGTTTCGGCTCTCCCTCCATCCAGCGATACGGATCGGTGATCGTCGTGCCGAAATAGTCGTCGGTGGCCGGCTTCAACTCCGCCACGGGCGGCCGGTCCGGCACGACCGCCGCCGCCGGCCCGGCCAGCACCGCGGCAGCACAGGCGGCCCAGATCGGAGCGAGACGGGCAGGGCGCATGAGCTCTCCAGCGATCAGGATCGCCTGAGCCTGCGGGCCGCCGCCGACCCGGTCAAGCCGCGCCCGGCGCCGGTTCCGGCCCGCCTTGTCCGACAGGCCGCCGCCGCCGCAACGTCCCGGACGATCCACAAGCGGACATGCGGCATGACGGAGAGGAACTGGGACGACCCGTCGAGTTGGTATGGCGGCGTGGTCCCCGACGCGTCCGACGCCAACGTCTCGTTCCCCACGGTCACCAAAACCGATGATGGCGACATCCATACGTCGTTCGTCACCATCCAATCCGGCGAGAGCGACGCGGGTCGACTCCGTCACGATCACCGACAACTACCTGTCGCCGATCGGCGATCTCGCCGTCGGCGGCACGCTGACCTTCGGATCGCTGATCAACGACGGCACCGACATCCAGGGCTACGGCCGGATCGCGACCGCGGGCACCCTGGACGACACCGGCACGATCATCGGCGGCAGCGGCGCCACCGGCCTCGTCATCGACGCCGCCGTGCTCTTCGCTCAGGATCGGTTGTCCGAGCCAGCCCTGGATGCTCGATTATCAAAGGCTAGCAATAAACGGTTTCCAAAGGCGCGCCTTTGGCGGGGTCCAGGGGCAGCGCCCCTGGCCTTCCTTCCTAATGCAGCCGCGCCGCGACCGTCTCCGCCACCCTGAGCGCATTGGCCACGATGGTGAGCGTCGGGTTCACCGCACCGATCGACGGGAAGAAGCTGGCATCCGTCACGTACAGGTTGTCAAGCTCGTGCGCCTTGCAGTCGGTATCCAGCACCGAGTTCGCCGGGTCGGTGCCGAAGCGCATCGTGCCGGCCTGGTGCGCGGTGCCGCCGATCGGCGTGTCCTTGCCGAGATAGAGCGACGGCTCGAACAGCTGCGGATGGATGTCGAGCGCGCCGCACAGGCCCTTCAGCTTGTGCTTGAGCCGCGCCAGCCCCTCCATGTTGGTCTCGGTGAGGTCGAGATGCACCTTGCCGTCCTTGTAGTGGATGCGGTTGTGGGACAGCGGCAGGTCCTCCGCCGTCAGCCAGAAATCGATCGAGTGCTTCGCGATGTAATCGAACGGCATCTCCGGGAACCACTGCAGGAACTTCGGCAGCCCCTCGCCGTGGATCTGCGCGCCGTCCGACTTGCCCACCATCTGGATGTGCCCCAGCGGATAGTTCCAGTCGTCGGCGCCGAAGTAGAAGTCGTTCAGGCCCAGCGTCTTCTGGAACTTGGTCGGGTTCGGGATCTTCGACACCGCCAGGATGGTCGAGTTGTTGTGCCGCATGTAGTTGCGCCCGACCTGGTCGGAACCGTTGGCCAGACCGTTCGGATGCGCGTCGTTGGCAGAACGGAACATCAGCAGCGCGGTCGACAGCGCCCCGCACGCGGCCACCACGATGTCGCCCGTGAACGTCAGCCGATCGGCGCCGCGGATCACCTCGACCCCGGTGACGGTGCGCCCGGACGCGTCCGTCACGAGCTTCTCGACATAGGCATTGGTGAGCAGCGTGAGGTTCGAGTGCGCCGCCAGCGCCGGATCGACCACGCAGATCTGCGCATCCGCCTTGCCGTTGGTGGCGCACGGATAGCCGTCGAAGGAAGCACAGCGGCAGCACGGGCTGTGCGGCAGCGGCACGCCGTCCTTCTCGTCGAGCAGGATGCCGACCGGCAGGTGGAACGGCTGGTGGCCGAGCCCCTTCAGCCCGTCGAACAGCTGCTGGATGCGCGGCTCGTGGCTGACCGGCGGGTAGGCGTACGGCTTGGTGCTCCAGGGCTCGGTCGGGTCCTCGCCGCGCCGCCCGTGCACGTGGAACAGCTCCTCCGCCGCCTGGTAATACGGCTCGAACACGTCGTACTTGACCGGCCACGCCGGCGAGATCCCGTCCGGATGCACGATCTCCTCGAAGTCGCGCTCGCGCAGCCGGAACAGCACCGAGCCATAGACCTTGCTGTTGCCGCCGACGAAATAATGCAGCCCAGGATGGAACGACTCTCCCTTGCTGCTGTACCAGGTCTCCGGCGCCTGGTAGATCGCGTCCACGAACACCGACTTGGTGTCCCAGTTCTCGGGCCCGCGCCGCAGGTAGTCGCCCCGCTCCAGCAGCAGGATGCGGCGGCCGGTCTGCGCCAGGCGCCACGCCATCGTCCCGCCCCCGGGCCCGGAGCCGACGATAACGACGTCGTAATGCTGGCTGCTGCTCATGCGGGCGCTGCTCCGGATCGAAGGTGGCTTGCGGGACTGCTCCGGCGCAACGCGTGATCGGATGGCCGCGTTCCAGGAACCGTTCCGCCTTGTCTGCGCTCATGGATGGCGCGCTCCCGACCGACCCGGTATCCGGATCGCGATGGCACGCGCCAGGCGTCGGGGGGGCATCGCGCGTGACCGGGTTCAGCATCTTCGTGGTGATCGCCGTGCGCTACCTGCTGGTGGTGCTGTTCTTCCCGTTCAGCGCGCTGGACAAGATCCTGAACTTCAGGGGCGCCGTGGCGCAGGCGCGGCAGGTCATGCCGTCGCAAGGCGCGTCCACCGCGATGCTGCTGGCGGGCCTGGCCGTCGAGATCCTGATGCCGATCTGCATCCTGACCGGCTTCGTTGACCGCCTCGCCGCCCTGATCATGGCCGGCTACTGCATGATGACCGCGGTGCTGTTCAAGCAGTTCTGGGCGCCCGGCGATTTCTGGGCCGGAAGCGACAGCAAGGGCCGCACCCTGTTCTGGGACTTCCTGAAGAACTTCTCGCTTGCCGGCGGCTTCCTGCTAATCACGGTGGGCAGCCTCACCGTGTCGAGCTTCCTGCACGACCCGTTTTCCTCCACCCACCCCTACGCGACCGCCTCCTACGGCCCGGTCGCCGGAGAGGGCCTGCATCCGTGACCGCCGCCGCCGGCCCACCCAACATCGACACGACGGGCGCCCGCCACATGCCCCGCCGGCCCTGCTGATCCCCCATGGACCATCTCGATGTCCGCGACCCGCACTTCGCCAACTTCGTGCTCGGCAACGCCCCGCTCGAGCGGCTGGGCGACGGATACCGCTGGATCGAGGGCCCGGTCTGGATGGCCGATTGGAACTGCCTGCTGTTCCAGGACCTGCCGCGCGACCGCACCATGCGCTGGAGCGAGGCGGATGGCATCTCGATCTGGCGCACCCCATCCCACTACGGCAACGGCCAGACCCGCGACCGTCAGGGCCGCCTCGTCACCTGCTCGCACCGCGACCGCTGCCTCTACCGCACCGAGTGGGACGGTACCCTGACCACCCTGGCCAGCCACCATGACGGCCGCCGCCTCAACGCCCCCAACGACGTGGTGGTGAAGTCGGACGGCACCATCTGGTTCACCGACCCGCTCTACGGCCTGCTCAACGACTACGAGGGCGGCCGCCAGACGAGCGAGCAGCCGCCCGCCGTCTACCGCCTCGACCCCGCCACCGGCGACCTCCGCGTCGTCGCCGGCGATTTCCTCGGGCCCAACGGCCTCGCCTTCTCCCCCGACGAGCGCCGGCTCTACATCGCCGAGACCGGCGAGCAGCGCCGCCCGCATCCCCGCCAGTGCATCCGCGCCTTCAACGTCTCCCCCGACGGGCGTCTCTCCGGCGGCGACGTCTTCCACAAGGTCGAGCCCGGCTACTGCGACGGCTTCCGCGTCGACGAGGAAGGCTACCTCTGGAGCAGCGCCGCCGACGGCGTCCACTGCATCAGCCCCGACGGCCGGCTGATGGGCAAGATCCTGCTCCCCTACACCGTCTCCAACCTCACCTTTGGCGATCGCCACCGCTCGCGCCTGTTCATCGGCGGCTCGCACACGCTGTACTCGATCTTCCTCAACCGGCGCGGTGCGCAGATCCCATGAGCGCGCGATGACCCGGATCGCCCGCTTCAGCCTGACCAGCGCCGACCCCGCCACGCTCGCGGGGTTCTACGCCGCAGCCTTCCGCTTCGCGCCCGCCGGCATCACCCGTCGCGACGCCGCCCCCTACGGCGTCCCGGGTGCGGCCACGGTGCACCTGCTGCGCCTGGGCGCCCAGGAGATCGAGCTCGTCGGCTTCGACCACCCCGGCGCCCCCTATCCCGCCGACAGCACCAGCCATGACGCCTGGTTCCAGCACCTGGCCCTGGTCACCACCGACATCGCCGCCGCCCGCGCCCATCTGGACAGCGTGCCCGGCTGGACCGCCATCACCACCGGCGGCGAGCCGGTCCTGCTGCCGCCCTCGTCCGGCGGCGTCACCGCCTTCAAGTTCCGCGACCCCGACGGCCACCCGCTGGAGTTCCTCTGCTTCCCCCCGGGCGCCACGCCCGATGACTGGCGCACGACCACGCTCGCCGGCCCCTGCATCGGCATCGACCACTCCGCCATCGCCGTCGCCGACTCCGCCCGCAGCCTCGCCTTCTACGAGCCGCTGGGCCTGCGCGCCTCCGCCTGCTCGCAGAACCGGGGCCCGGCCCAGGAGGCGCTCGACGCCGCGCCGGGCGACCACGTCCACGTCATTGCCCTGTCCCCGGCGCAGGTGCCGCCGCATCTGGAGCTGCTGGCCTATCGGACCCCGACGGTGCGCCCGGGCGCCACCGCCCCCAACGATGTCGCCTGCACCCGCACGGTGCTTGAAGGCGGACGGACCCTGCTTACGGATCCGGACGGGCATCGGGTGGTGGCACCATAGCGAAGGCCAGGGGCTCTGCCCCTGGACCCCGCCAAAGGCGGAGCCTTTGGAAACCATTACTCAAGAAAAGGGGTCTGGGGCCCGCGGCCCCAGCGGGGTCCAGGGGCAGCGCCCCTGGCCTTCAGCGCGGCTGGTTCACCCTGCGCAGGGCCTCGTCGAACCGCCCCTGGCGCTCGGCCTGCCGCAGTGGCCCGACGCGCTCTACCAGGATCTCGCCCGGCGTCGGCTGCTGGGCGAACAGCGCCATCGTCTCGTCGATGAAGGCGTCGAGCGGCAGGAAGCCGTCGCGCGTCGACTGGCCGGGGGTGAGGTCGGTCTGCACCGCCGGCGGCGCCAGCTCGATCACCTCGACCCGGCCCCGCAGCTGCTCGCGCAGCGACACCGTGTAGGAGTGCAGCGCCGCCTTGGTCGCCGAGTAGGTGGGCGTCGCCACCAGCGGCACGAAGGCGAGCCCGGACGACACGTTGACGATCGCCGCGTCGTCCCGCCCCGACAGGTGGCCGACCAGCCCGCTGGTCAGCCGGATCGGGCCGAGCAGGTTGGTCACGATCGTGGCCTCCGCGTCGGCCAGGTGGCTCGGCCCGGACAAATCCTCGCCGCGCATGATGCCGGCGTTGTTCACCAGCACGTTGAGGGCGGGATGCTCCGCCACCACCCGTTGCGCGAAGGCCGCGATGGCGCCGGCATCCTCGATGTCGAGCACCATGGCGGTCATCCCATCCCGCCTGCCGATCGTCTCCTCGAGCGCGTCCCGCCGCCGCCCCGCGACGATCACCGCGTTGCCGGCCTCGTGGTATCGGTGGGCAAGGGCCCGGCCGATGCCCGACCCGCCGCCGGTGATGAGGATCGTGTTGCCTGTCGGTTTCATGTGCCGCCTCCGCTGCTGTGTGGCCACGACGGTCATATCGAGCCAAAACTCCCTGCGGGAAAGAAGGCACCCGGGAGTTCCATACTGACCCGAAGGAGAGCGAGGCGATGTCGAGGCTGCCGTTCAGCGCCGAGGCGGTCGAGCGAGCCCATCGGATCGCCGCGCTGGAGCCGCCGGCGGAGGTCGACCCGCGGGTGGAGGCGCTGGTGACGCAGCTGATCGGCCGGGTCGCCGACAAGTGGACGATGCTGATCCTGGAGGAGCTGACCGAGGCGGGCGAGCTGCGCTTCACGCGGCTGTCGGCGCGCGTGCCCGGCATCAGCCAGAAGATGCTGACGCAGACGCTGCGCCAGATGGAGCGTGACGGCCTGGTGCTGCGCACGGTGCACGCGGTCGTGCCGCCTTGCGTCGACTACCGCCTGACCGACCTGGGCTCGAGCCTGAGCGCTGCCTTCTGCGGCGTCTGGATCTGGGCCGACCAGCACCTGGACCGGGTCGAAGCCGCCCGCCAGGCCTTCGACGCCCGCTCCGGCCGATAGCCTCGCTCCCGATCAACTCGCGCACCCTCGCCGGAGGCCGCGACAAGACCAGCCCCGCTGTTGCCTGGCATGGTGACTACCCCGAAATGAGCGGTTCGGCTTCGACCACAACCGGATGCTACACGGCGATCGGTCTGGCCGCGGCGGGGCGAAAGCGGACAGTCCGCTTCGGAGCAAGATTAATAAAAGCGTACGTTCGACGGGCTCGAACATCTGCAAGCAATGGTTGTCGGCGTTGTTCGGTATTATGTATCAGCCACCACCACGGGGGGCGGCTGGTGATGGCTGCGGCGACACACGCTATCGACCGGCTGTTGCGGATTCGGATAGGGTGGCGGGTATGGCAGAAGAAGGTCCATTGAGCCGATCTTCTTTGGAAGCCTACGGGAGTATCTTTGTCCAAATTCTCTGCGTTGTAATCTCCGGATGGCAAGCAAAGGCACTTTGCGTCGCCATCGCAACGGGCCTTCTAATTATGTAACATATCGCTCTCCCTGGATTTTCAACCGCGGACGCTGGGTAAAGGTGAGTATGGCTGTCGTGGGCTCCTGTTTTTCTTTGTTTGGAGGAGGGTATTACACCTATGAAAACATGGTTAGAAGGTCGACCACACCCTACGTCAATAGCGGCTCTATCTACCGCTTTTGAACCAACAATTCTCTTTCAGACTTCTGCTATCAATTTTTAAGAAGGTTCAATAGCAGATAAACTAGATGTCACTAATCCGTTGATAAACATTAAATGCCTCGGTCCAGCAAAGCTGCTTACCATTTGTATCTATAGTAACGGTTTAGCCGTATTTCCGCACCGAACTTGCGATTCATTTAATATAGTAACAAATACAATCCAACAACCTAAGTCTATCGTAAATATAACCGGAACTTTGGCGTAAACTCGACAGGACAACATTTGTAATGGTGCCTACTTTGACGTTTCATGGCTGTTGGCCCAAATTCAACAGGGAAATTGGCTCTGAGGATCATATCCTGGTGTAGCAGTTAAGCGTTGACGCGGACGTCCTTCCACAAGCGATTTTCAATCCTTTTCATTAACGACTTATCAAACGCTGTCATCTCCGCACCCGTTGACGACGTAGACAAGTGATGTGCCAACCTGTCAAGCAGCTTGCGGTCGCAGACAGGTAACACCCTCTGAAAGACTTTCCTCACCGAAACTAGATTTTTCGTTTCGGGCGACATGTTTTGGTTCCACCAAGCAAGTAGATCGCGTGATTTTACGATGGAAGAAAAACACACCTGAACATCTCTGTCGCAAAAGCGATCGTTAGTCAGCTTCGATATTGTTCGAAATCCCCCATCCGCAACGAGAAGCCCTCTTAATGCACCAAGTATCTTGTAGACTGACGCATGCACTGACGCATCGCCGTTCACCCGGACCTGCAAAATCGGTAATTCGCGTTTGTGTCCTACACCCTTTACCACATCAACCTCCTTGTATTCCCAGCGAGCAACTGACCAAATCCATCAACAAGCCACTCGAACAACTTAGTCACTTGATGGGATACTGTTCAACCCTGGAACCTGCTTCGGACATTGTTTTAGAGGTTGCATTCAGTGTCCTCCTGACGCATGCGCGTTTTAGAAACGACGCCTCCATCGTCAGCAGAGTGATGCTAATTAACAACAGTCGATGGGCATAATGTCCGTCTTCTCCCATGCCCCTGATGGGTAACTGGGCTAGGTGCCCTGTCTTTTTCGCCTTGCTGTCTCCTTCCGGGTAATCTTCAACCTGGAGCTGACTGGGGCCTCAAGCACGTCCGCCATGAGGGTCAGCGCCTCGCCCTCTATCGCCTGGACAGCCGCGTAGACCCGCTCGCGTGACAGGTCGTCCCCGCTTGGGACGCGAACCTGTCCGTCGTAACCCAGGGCCTCGTTGGGTGAGATGCCCAGGGTCCGGCAGATGCGCACCAGGGTCGCCAGATCAGGCTCGGTTACCTCGGCCACATAGTTGTGGTGGCGCGCCTGGCTCAGACCAGCCCGTCGCGCCACCTCGCTGTCGCTTAGGCCAAGGGCCGCTCCCCGATCCCGCAACCTTTTTCCGAGCCCGTCCATGGATGGAGTTGTGGTCGGTCGACGGCCTTCAAGCTAACAAGGATGCATATTTTCCAGTGACAATATTTCCTTGTAGCGTCCTCGACGGAATGTCGGCCGTCCGAAGACGGCTGCAGCATCATCGTGGGAGCGTCATGGAACGCGATAGATCGACAGGCAACGAGGGTCTTGTCGTGGGCACCACGTCCGCAAGCCGTCGGATCAGCGAGGATTACCAGCTCGTCCGCGACTGCCGGGAGTTCAATGCCCTGAAGCGGCGAGGACAAGCGGTCCACTCGTCGGGAGACAGCGTCGCGGAGGACCTAGCCTGCACCCGCGAGATCCGACGTATCACCGCCCTGCAGGCCCGCATCCTGCGGCGGATCGTTGCGGCCCGGGCCTATACCCGACGGGGCCTCCAGGCAAGGGCGACCAGCCTCGCGCTCCAGGAGCAGGACATGTTCGAGACCAAGACCACCTGCTGGAACTGACTACTGGTGCGTTCCCTGGTGACGGATCTCCTTGAAATGGCTCCAGACTAAGAATCTGGGTCGTCCGACGCCATACCCTACAAGCCAACGCTATCGAACGATGCGGCCGATCAGGCTAGGTTGTGGTTCATCCCACCTCGGTCCCATTGGTCAGAATGCAGCTCAGCACGTTCCAGGTCACCAACTTCCGCAGCGTCCTTGACAGCGGGACGATCAGCGTCGGGCGGAACATCTGCCTTGTCGGCAAGAACGAGGCGGGCAAGACGGCGCTTCTCCAGGCCCTGACAGGCCTGCATCCGCATTCTTCAACCGGGTTCAGCTACGACGTCGAGCGGGACTACCCGCGCCTGAACCTTAACGCCTACCAGAAGGAGGCAAGGGATCAAGAGGCGACCGTCGTCACGACCGAATGGACGCTCAGCGATGCTGAGCGGCACCATATTGATGCATCGCTGGGACCGGACTGGTTGTCCGGTGGAACTGTGCGTCTATCACGACGGTATAAGGATGCCAGGCCGAGATGGGACCTATCCCTCAACTTTCCTGGTATCCTAAATCACTTGTATCGTAAGTTTCAGATTAAGCCAGAGTATGTAGAGACATTGTCGTCTGATCGCGTTACTAATACTAATGGGTTGTTTAAGGCTCTGCAGGCCCTGACTGAGTTAGATGCTGCTCAGACCGGCTTGCTCAACCTGCTCAAGAGCTGGCCAGGCAACAACGCCACAGCAATGGTGATGGGCTACCTGGACGAGCGCCTCCCCCACTTCATGTACTTCTCGCATTATGATCGTATGGCTGGACAGATCCGGTTGGACGACATCAAGTCGGACGAGCACGGCTTCCATCGTATGGTAACTGTCCAAAGCCCGCCGAACCACCAGGGCTACTCCCACCCCATAACGGAGCGTCGGTCCCTCTCTATCCCGGAAAACGTCTTCATCGAGTTTTTAGCCTTCACGGGCACATCGCCTGCAGAAATAGCTGACTCTTCCACCTATGAATCCTTGAACGCGAAGTGCGAGTCGTCTTCCAACGCCATTACGGACCAGTTGCTCGAGTACTGGACGCAGAACGCATTTCTGGAGGTTGAGGTGCGTGTGACTGCTGCGGAGAAGGGTGACGAGGCACCCTTCAACAGCGGGACTATCGCTCGTGCTCGGGTACGCAACACCCTTCACAAGGTGACCGTCCCCTTCTCCGAGAGGAGCGCCGGGTTCATCTGGTTCTTCTCCTTCCTTGTGAAGTTCTCGCAGATCAATGCCAACGATTGTGATGTGATCCTGCTCCTCGACGAGCCCGGGCTTACATTGCATGGTAAGGCGCAGGCAGACCTGCTGCGTTTCTTCAACGATCGCATCCTGCCCAAGCACCAGCTCGTCTTCTCCACCCACTCCCCGTTCATGGTGCCACCGGACGACCTGACGCTGTCGCGCATCGTCGAGGATCAGGTGGTGGAGGAACGGCCTCGAAGGTTCGTCTCCAAAGGCACCAAAGTTCGCGATGACGTGCTAGTCACGGACCCGGACACCCTGTTCCCGCTTCAGGGCGCGTTGGGTTACGATGTGACCCAGAGCCTGTTCATCGGAAAGCACACGCTTCTCGTGGAGGGGCCAGGTGATATCGTGTTCCTCAAGGCATTGTCGGCGCAGATGAAACGCCGTCGGCGGCGGTGCCTGGATCCTCGGTGGACGCTCTGCCCGGCTGGGGGCATCGACAAGGTGCAGTCGTTCGTCTCCCTGTTTGCTGGCGCACGGCTGAACCTTGCGGTGATGACCGACTTCGCGGCGGGTGACCGTCGGAAGCTTGAGCATCTCAAACAGAGCGGGAAGCTTGCCGAGGAGCGGGTCATGAACTTTGCTGATGTCCTCGGCCTACCAGAGGCGGACGTCGAGGACATCTTCACCGCGGAGGTTTACCTGCGCGTGGTGAACGATGCCTTCGGGCTGAAGACGGCCCAGCGGCTATCGGTAGCCAAGCTCGACAAGGCCGCACCTAAGCCAGGAAGGTTGCTGAAGCGGGTAGAGGCGGCTTTTAGGCTGCTACCTCCTGACATACCAGAATTTGACCATTTCATGCCTGCTGACTGGCTGATCCGGAACCCGGCCGTTTTGGACGGTGACGATGCGGAGGTCATAGCTACCTTAGACAACGCCGAGAAGGTATTCGCGGCGATCGACAAGCATATCCCCCATTAGGACGTCAACGGGATGTCGGTTCTAGGCGGCGTGGACAAAGTCGATCCATAGCCTGATGGCTGCGAGTTGGACGAAGCCGAGGAAGCTGCTGGCGGTGTGGTCGTAGCGGGTGGCGACACGGCGGCAGTTCTTCAGGCGGTTGATGCAGTGTTCGATGCGGTTGCGCAGCGCGTAGATGGGTTGCTGGACGCTGTGCTGGACGCGGCGGTTGCGCTTTGTCGGGATCTCCGGCTGCCCGCCACGGTCGCAGACATCCTGTCGGATGGCATTGCTGTCACAGCCGCGGTCGGCGAGCAGGATGCCGGGGTCGCTGTCGCGTTCGTCCATCAGCCCGGCATAGGCGGTGCTGTCGTGCGCCTCACCCGGTGTCAACGTCAGGCCGATCGGCAGGCCATAAGCATTGGTGCGCAGATGGATCTTGGTCGAAAAGGCACCGCGCGAGCGTCCAAGACCCTGGCGGTAAGTCCCCCTTTTGCGCCCGCCGCGCAGTGGTGTGCCCAGACGATGGTGCTGTCGATCATCTGCAAGGCATCGGCATCACCGCCGCCATCAGCCAAGGCTTGCAGCAGCACATCCCACAGGCCCGACGTGGTCCAGCGCCGATACTGTCGGTGGACGGAGTTCCAGTTGCCCAGCTCAGGCGGCAGATCGCGCCACGGGATACCCGTGCGTGCCACCCAGAACACAGCATCCAGCACCGGTGACCGCCGGGCGGACGGCCGAGAAAGGGACCGGTCTCCACCAGGAAGGGCTCGAAGAAGGCCCACTCCTTGTCCGTCAGCAAACCCGTAGCACCAGCGCCTCCATCCAGGAGGCAGCCTCGAATCATCTCAGGCGTGCAGCATGAAGCACCTTTGTCCACGCCGCCTGGTGCGGAGAGCTTGGAGGCTGTCTTACCTACTCGTTTGAAGTATGAGTCATGGTCACCGCCCCTGATGGACAATAATACGAGGCTAGCTGATTCTGTCAGAAGAATAGAAGCTTTTTGCGGCTTTCGACTATCGCAGTTCGCCGTTATGTAAACTTGCGCGAAGAACTATCGAAACACCCAGCAAGTTGTCAAAGCCTGTCTTCAAGTAATTTAAAATTATAGTGACGAGAAATAGTATTCGTCCCACCTAGCGAGGATCGCAAGGCGGGACAAATACTTTTCACGGCCGCGCAAGGCCGCAACGAATTAGCGCAGGCGATACCTGCCAATCAGCAGCAGGAGCGCGGCACAGGCAGCCCCGTAGGGCACAGCGTTGTCAGGAAGCAAGCAGAACAGCGTCGTCAAGACGACGAGATCAAATTTGAGCATGGTATAGGATTCCAATGGCCCGCGAGGGGCTGTTTCGACCTGCGCGATACAGGTTTTCAACTTGGAATCAGCCAAATGGCCGCATGAACGGTTCACCCCAAGAGCGGGGCTATGGGTCGCGCCTAAAGCAGATGGCGAACACGGCCGACAGGCGCAAGTGCCAGCAGGGCGATTCGGACCAGGGTAGGCAGTTGGGAGACGGGATCGAGAACGGATCCGGTGCCGGGAGCGGGTTGCAGTTCAGGCGCCGCAACTTCGAGTCACAGGACTTGAATTGTCGCAGGAAATGTGTTGCCGGAGCGCCAGCCGCTGCCCGCCGTCCGCCTCGGTCTGGTAGGCGATCCGCCGCCCGTCCGGCGACCAGGACGGATGGTCCTCGTCGGTGCCCGGGCTCGCGGTCAGGTTCTCCGCCCGGCCGTCCGCCCGCACCTGGAACAGGTCGCCACGTGCCGACAGCAGCAGGGCGCCCCCGTCCGGCGAGAGCGCGTAGTCGATGCCGCCGGTGGCGTCCCGATCGCGCGCCCCGGCGCCGACCGCCATCGTGCGCGGTTCCGTGCGCGCGCCGTCGTCCGGCACGTCCACCGCGACCGCACGCAGGCGCTCCGACGGCAGGTCGATCGCCCACAGCCGGCCGCCCTGCTGGAAGGTGATGGCGCGGCCGCCGAGCGAGGGATAGTCGATGTCGGTGTCGGTGAAGTGCGTGACCTGCCACAGCCCGCGCCCGTCCGGGTCGCAGACCCAGATGTTGGCGCGGAACCCGGGACCGCGATCGGACAGGAAGTAGATCCGGTCCCCGAACCACATCGGCGCGGTGCTGGTGCCCTTCCAGTCGCTGATCCGCGCCAGCGCGTGGCGGTCGAGATCGTAGGTGAACACCGCCTGCGCCTGCCCGCCCAGGGTGCGCTTGCGCAGCTCGAAGTTGCGGAAGAACCGGTTGAACGCGATCACGTGCCCGCCCGGCCCATACGACAGCAGCCGGCTGCGATCCAGCAGCAGCGGCTGCGGCATCCCGCCCTCCACCGGAACCGCGGAGGCCCGCAGGATGCGCGGCACCGGCGACAGCCGCCGCGACAGGAACACGATCCGCCGCGAGTCCGGCGTCCAGGTGACGACCAGCTCGCCGCTGGCGTGGCGGCAACGTCGAAGGTGAGCCGCCTCATGGGCCGCCGGCGGCGGGAACGACGAACACGTCGTAGCCGCTGGCGTGGCGGCCGGTGAAGGCGATCCACTGCCCGTCCGGCGCGTATCGCGGCGCGGTGATGCTTGAGACGTCGTCCGTGGCGAGGAACCGCGCCGCGCCGCCCGCCAGCGGTGCCGTCCACAGCGCGCCCCGTGCGACCAGGGCGATGTCCGTGGCGCTAGAGCATCATCCGATCGAACGGACTCGTCGATCGGATAAAGATGCTCGTCAAAACAACAAGCTAGAGGATGATCCGCGAGCCTAAGCGATCGGATCATCCTCTAGCGTTGGGGAACCGCATCAGCGTCGGCCCCGCCGCCCGCGCCGGCCCCGCCCACGGCCAGGCCGCGAGCGTCAGGAACGCCGCCGCGGCAAGTCCGCGGACGATCGGGCTCAGAACGACACTGACGCCGGCTCGTCCACCCGCAGCACCGAGCGATCCCCGGTGCGGCGCTTCCACGCCGTGCGGATCGCCTCGATCCGGGCCGCGTCCGCCGCGTCGTCCGGATGCTCGATCACCAGCAGCTTCGAGTGCAGCCGCTCCGGCGTCGCCTCTCCCGGTCCCTGCCACTGGCCGTAGGCGTCGATCACGCTGAGCCCGTCTGGAAACCGCGGCGTCACCTCGCGGTCGAGGAAGTCGCGCCATCCCGCCTCGCCGACCCCGGCCGCCGGCCGATCCGCCGGTCCCAGCCCGAAATACAGCCTGGTCTCGACCCAGCCCGTCGCCTGCTGCGGATGCGCCGGGTCCGGCGCCGTCGCGGCACAGCCGCACAGCATCCCGCACGCCACCAGCAGCCTGCCTCCCGAACCCCACGCCGCCATGCCGCCCCCGGATCGTTTCGACGGCAGCGTCCCACGGAACCGGCCGGCCGTGTATCCCGGGCCGGCGATCGCCTACGAGGTCGCGACGGTCTCGAACTCGATGCCGGCATGGAGCTCGGCGACGGGGACCGAGACGCCGATCGCGGCGAGATCCAGCATCTCGGCCTCGGGTCAGCCCGCCCGCCCGGAACATGTCGCCCTCATGGTCACGGGCCCGGACGGTGACGGCGGCCGCGTCCGCCTCCACGATGACGCAGGTCCGGACCGAGGGGATGGCCTGCTACTCCCGCAGCGTCACGACGCGGTCCAGCCGCCGCGAGCCGGGGCTGACCACCTCGGACAGGATGACGGGTGCGGGCACCAGGTGGTCGGACCGCCCAAACGGCGAACAGGTGACCACGGCGTCCGGGTAGCGGACGACATCTCCGATCGTCACCACCCCGGCGCCGGGACCGGGCGGTCGGCAGGGGCCACCGGCGAGCCGGTGGTCGAGTGCGCGATGGATGGCCAGCGTGATCTGGTTGTGACCAAGGCTGCCGCCGGTCATGGCGACGGGTCCGAGCCCGCCGAACTTGTAGCGTCCCGCCTGCGACTGGTCCAAGCCGAAGAACCGCTCGCGGGTCAGGGCGTGCGCAGGACGAGGTTCATGAGCACGATTTCAGCATCGGACCTGACGGAATCCTCCTCTGCGTGGGCGGCATCGGCCGTTCACGGATCGGCCCTGAACAGCCGCAGCGTCAGCCGCCGCCCGTTCGAGTAGTTGAGCCCGCGCACCAGCCCGACCTGCCGCACCGCCAGGTGGTCAACCGCCAGCCGGGCGCGGAATGCGGCCTCGTCGCGGTCGCCGACCAGCGCCAGGCCGCAGGCACGGTCGCTGGCCAGGAAGTCGGCGGCCTCCGGCGCGTTGATCAGCCGCGTGTCCTGGCCGACCAGGAACACCAGGCTCGGCTCGCTGAACGACGCCGACGCCAGCACGCTGCCACGGCAGGGCCTGGTCAGCGCCACCGCCTGCGCGATCCGCGGGCTCAGCCAGATCGTGTCCAGCCGAGGCAGCACCACCGTGAACAGCCCGAAATAGACGACGACCGCCGCCCCCGCCAC
>CALMVO010000085.1 GCA_937873205.1 uncultured Acetobacteraceae bacterium | reverse complement strand
CCCTGCTGCGCGGCAAGCGCGCCAACCGGGCCGAGCTGGCGGGGATCGGCCGGCCGGGCCCGCCCGGCTGCACCATCACCACCGAGCGCTCCACCGAGTTCTACAACAACGACCGCCGCTACCCGACCGACCTCGACGCCCAGGTCGAGGCCGCCCTTGCCCATGTCGAAACGTCGGTCGGCCTGAAGTTCGGCGACGAGGCGAAGCCGCTGCTGGTCTCGGTCCGCTCCGGCGCCCGGGTCTCGATGCCCGGCATGATGGACACCGTGCTCAACCTCGGCCTCAACGACCAGACCGTGCGCGGCCTGCAGGCCTCCTCCGGCGATCCCCGCTTCGCCTGGGACAGCTATCGCCGCTTCATCCAGATGTACGGCTCCGTCGTGCTGGGGGTCTCGCACCACCGGTTCGAGGAGATCATCGAGGACATGAAGACCGAGCTCGACGCGCTCGAGGACACCGCACTCACCGCCGAGAACTGGGCCCAGGTGGTCGAGAGCTACAAGGACCTGGTGCACCGCGAGACCGGCTCGCCGTTCCCGCAGTCGCCCAAGCAGCAGCTCTGGGGCGCCATCGGCGCGGTGTTCGGCTCCTGGATGAACCCGCGCGCCAACACCTATCGCCGCCTGCACGACATCCCGGCCACCTGGGGCACCGCGGTCAACGTGCAGGCCATGGTGTTCGGCAACATGGGCTCCGACTGCGCCACCGGCGTCTGCTTCACCCGCGACCCCTCCACCGGCGAGAACATCTTCTACGGCGAATACCTGGTGAACGCGCAGGGCGAGGACGTCGTCGCCGGCATCCGGACGCCGCAGCCGATGTCGCAGCTCCGCGCCAAGGAGGGCGAGCTGTCGATGGAGCGCGTGCTGCCCGAGGCCTACGCCGAGCTGCTGCGCGTGCGCGACACGCTCGAGCGCCACTACCGCGACATGCAGGACATCGAGTTCACCGTGCAGCAGAACAAGCTGTACATGCTGCAGACCCGCACGGGGAAGCGCACCGCCGCCGCCTCGCTCCGCATCGCCATCGAGATGGCCCAGGAAGGCCGCATTACCCACGAGGAGGCGATCAGCCGCATCTCGCCCGCCTCGCTCGACCAGCTGCTGCACCCGACCCTCGACCCCAAGGCCGAGCGCACCGTATTGTCGCGCGGCCTGCCCGCCTCGCCGGGAGCCGCCGGCGGCGCCATCGTGTTCTCCGCCGACGAGGTCGAGCAGCGCGCCGCCAAGGGCGAGGACGTCATTCTGGTCCGCATCGAGACCAGCCCAGAGGACGTGCACGGCATGCATGCCGCCCGCGGCGTGCTCACCACCCGCGGCGGCATGACCAGCCACGCCGCCGTCGTCGCCCGCGGCATGGGCCGCGCCTGCGTCGCCGGCGCCGGCGGCATCCGCGTCGACTACAAGGCTCAGACCCTCTCGGCCGGCGGCCACACGCTGAAGGCCGGCGACTGGATCACGCTCGACGGCTCCACCGGCGAGGTCTTCGTCGGCCGCGTCGCCACCATCGAGCCCACCCTGTCCGGCGACTTCTCCACCCTGATGGGTTGGGCCGACAAGGTCCGCCGCCTCAAGGTCCGCGCCAACGCCGAGACCCCGGCCGACGCCACCACCGCCGCCCGCTTCGGCGCCGAGGGCATCGGCCTCTGCCGCACCGAGCACATGTTCTTCGCACCCGAGCGCATCGGCGCCGTCCGCCGCATGATCATGGCCGAGGACGCCGCCGCCCGCGCCAAGGCGCTCGACACCCTGCTGCCGTTCCAGCGCGACGACTTCGCCTCGCTGTTCCGCATCATGGCCGACCTGCCGGTCACCATCCGCCTGCTCGACCCGCCGCTGCACGAGTTCCTGCCCCACACCGAGGCCGAGCTCGCCGAGCTCGCCGAGAGCATGGGCGAGAGCATCGAGGCGGTGACGCAGCGCCACGCGGCGCTGTCCGAGAGCAACCCGATGCTGGGCCACCGCGGCTGCCGGCTCGGCATCAGCTACCCCGAGATCTACCGCATGCAGGCCCGCGCCATCTTCGAGGCCGCGGTGCTGGTCGGCAAGGAGACCGGTCGCGCGGTGCACCCCGAGATCATGATCCCGCTGGTCGGCAGCGAGAGCGAGATCAAGTTGACCCGTGCCGACGTCGAGGCGGTCGCGAAGGAGGTGGTCGAGAGCTCGGGCGTCGCCATCGACTACACCATCGGCACCATGATCGAGCTGCCGCGCGCCGCCCTCACCGCTGACCGGATCGCCGCCCACGCCGACTTCTTCTCGTTCGGCACCAACGACCTCACCCAGACCACCTTCGGCCTGTCCCGCGACGACGCCGGCACCTTCCTGCCGCTCTACATCGAGAAGGGCCTGCTGCCCAAGGACCCGTTCGTGACCCTCGACCGCGACGGCGTCGGCGCGCTGGTCCGCATCGGCGTCGAGAAGGGCCGCGCCACCCGCGCCGGCATCAAGCTCGGCATCTGCGGCGAGCACGGCGGCGACCCGTCCTCGATCGAGTTCTGCGAGATGCTCGGCCTCGACTACGTGTCCTGCTCGCCGTTCCGGGTGCCGATCGCACGCCTGGCGGCGGCACAGGCGGCGCTGTCCATAAAGACGAAGCAGACGGCGTAGTAAACAAAAACAAGGCCAGGGCTCTGCCCTGGACCCGGCAGAGGGCGGAGCCCTCTGCACACCCGATCTTCAGGTATCCTCATGGATGAGCATCGGATTTCGCTGCATCTGGTGTCGGATGCGACGGGGGAGACGCTCAACTCCATCGCCCGGGCGACGGTGGCGCAGTTCGAGCACGCCAACGTCGTCTATCACCGCTGGAACCTGATCCGCACCCGCCTGCACCTGCACCGCGTGCTGGAGGGCATCGAGGCCGATCCCGGCCCGGTGCTGTCCTCGATGATGGACCGCCGCCTGCGCCAGGAGCTCGACGGCGCCTGCGCCCACATGCAGATCCAGATCGTCAACGTGCTCGATCCGGTTCTGACCCTGCTGCAGGACAACCTGGGCGAAAAGGCGGTCGGCCGCCCCGGCGGCCAATACGTGCTCGACGACGAGTACTACCGCCGCATCGAGGCCATGCACTACGTGCTGGCGCACGACGACGGCCAGGCCACCGCGGGGTTGAAGCAGGCCGACGTGGTGCTGGTCGGCGTCTCGCGCGCCTCCAAGACGCCGACCTCGTTCTACCTGGCCAATCGCGGCGTGAAGGCGGCCAACGTGCCGCTGGTGCCCGGCGTGCCGCTACCGTCCGAGCTGGTCGAGGTGCCGCGCCCGGTGATCGGGCTGACCATCGACCCGCGCACCCTGATCGAGATCCGCCGCAACCGCCTGAAACTGATCGCCCCCAACACCGGCCTGCGCGAGATGGACGAGCGCGAGAACACCTACGTCGACCCCGACCTCGTCCGCAACGAGGTGCTGTGGGCCCGCCGCATCTGCCTCAGCCACGGCTGGCCCGTGGTCGACGTCAGCCACCGCTCGATCGAGGAAACCGCCGCCGCCGTGATCGAACTCGCCGCCCACTGGACCGCCCGCCATCCGGATGCCGCCGCCGCCGGGCAATAAAGGCAAGGCTAGGGCTCTGCCCTAGACCCGTTCAAGGCGAAGCCTTGAAAATCCAATTCTTCTGGTGAAACGCTCTCCAAAGGCGAGCCTTTGGCAGGTCTGGGCAGAGCCCAGCCTTCCCTGCCTATCCCGCGCCCAGATCGGCCGGCAGGCATTCGTGCGAAACGGCCTTTGTCGGCGCCGGAGCCGAAGCCGGGGCCGACAGGATGTTTGTGTCGACCGAATACAAAGCCCTAGACGCCGGTCGAGCGGCGGCTACCCTCGCGCCCCGGAAGGTCCTTGGCGTCCAATCGGGCCTCCATCAACAGCCGGCCGAACGACGGCACCCGAGGCAGGCGCTGCCACTCCTCGGAGCTGAGCACCACGGCTTCCGGGCGACCGTTACGGGTGATCGCAGACGGCTCACCCTGTAGCGCCTGATCGACGATCGCTGACAAAGTCGCCTTGGCATCCCGCAACTGCATCCGGTTCATGCCCGTCTCCGTGACTATAGTAGTCCTATGTCTTCCAACCGGGTCGGATCGCAAGCTCGTCATACTGATCCGCTGAGATTTCCGGTACGGAATCGATCCTCTACGGCACGGCCACATCTTGGTCACAGCGAGGAGGTTGCAATCAAGGATTGGCCGGAAGCGGCTGGTCCGCTATGGGGCAAGAAGAGCCACAAGCGGACATTCGATTCGTCGGAAGCCAGGTTCGCGGCCTTTCGGCGCCGAGCTTGTTTCCTCAGCTTGCTCACGTATCGTCCTGCCTGTGCCTTAAACTTCGCTCAGGACGAGCGGTCAGGGATGGCCACACAGACGACATTCTGGGTGAAAGATGGCGACATGACCGAGAAGGCGCCGACGATCGTCAACATGCACACGGCGCCGGAAATCGCGGCCGACGTGCCCGCCGCCTGGACGCATTCTCGGCGCGCGCTGACGCCTGCGATGAGGGATGCCGGGCCGGGGCGTTTCGGGATGGGCCGTCTCGGCATGGGTGCCGTGCGGGTGCCTCCAGGCCACAACGCGTGCCCTGCGCACACGCACCTTCAGGCCGACGAGATCTTCGTCGTGCTCGAAGGGCAAGGCCTGTTTCGTTACGGCGATCGCGTGCATGAGATCCGCCCTGGAGACTGTATCTCCTATCCGGCCGACACGGGGATCGCCCATCAGATCGCCACCCCCGCAACCCAGCACGGCACGGGCGACCTGGTCTATCTCGCGATCGGCGCCGAGCCGCCCGCGGACATCTGCAGCTATCCAGACAGCGGCGCGCTTGTTATCGATGCCCTCGGTCTCTGCGGTTTCCTGCGCCAGTCCGATTATTACGAGGGGCAGCCACAACCCACACCGCTTCTGACGCGAGGCCGCGACGCGCCCGTCTGATCGGGACGGAGGGTTGGGACCGAATCTGACCGATTTCGGACTGTCTGGTTCGGAGAGGGTAGTTTAGGAAAGCGGACGTTAGCCGTTCCACACTGCCGCCCGCCGCCGGCTTGGGTAGCAAGGCGGCATACTTGGCTGCCCTCTGTGGAAACCCACGAAGTTGATGCCGGATCGGGCGAGCCAAATCAGCACCTCGCCCAGCCCTGGCGTAGGCACCTGCAGGTCCCGGCGCACAAGGACATCAAGATCGCTGCAACGATCAATGTAGATAGCTTTCAGTCCACCTAGCCTTGCTGTGGAGGCTTAGCCAAGCACCGTCCACCTCTTTGAGGAAAGATCTGCTCCACCTTGCCGAGTAGCCCAGCAAGGTTAGTTGAAATCTGCCTGTCGCCTTCAAGTTGTGGCTGACGGTAGCGAACATTCGGAAGTCAGCGCCTCGATCACGTGCCGACGCCAATGCAAGCTCGTTGATGCTCAGCGGGCCTTACCGCCGGCGTGGCGCCCAGGCTGGCGAACACCAGCCTGACTACCTCGCTGGGCGAACGGATCGGTGGTTAGGGTTGCTGATTGTCGGCAGCTTTTGTTGATCAGAATATAGTCAGTTTCCGCCAAATATAGAACATAAGGCCGCCACCATGGAGCGCCTGCTTGTGCTGAAGGGGGAAGCGCTGAAGCCGCCGCCCATCGCCAACCCGACCTGAGTCCGCTGGACCGAGCACGCCCCGTTCTATCCCTATGTCTGGATCGATCGGCTGCACGACAGCTTCACCGAACTGGGCCTGGCGCTCTTCGGCGGCGTGGGCCGCTTCCCGCACGCGAGGCGCCGGGGCGGACGGCGGACGACATCGCATCCTTTTTCGACCCGGCCTTCGGCTGACCACCCCGTTGTGATGGCCGGCCGGCCCCCTTCGACCCCACCTGCACATTTCATCACAGACTGGATGTGCAGATGCCGACCGAGACCGCGCCGCTGTTCACCCCGTTCACGCTGGGGGGTATGGAGCTCAAGAACCGCGTCGTCATGGCGCCGTTGACCCGCAGCCGCTCCTCCGAAGCGGGGATCGTGCCTGATTACGCCGCCACTTACTACGCGCAGCGCGCAGATGCCGGGCTGATCGTGTCCGAAGCCACGAACATCTCCGCCCAGGGCCGCGGCTATGCCAAGACGCCGGGCATCTGGACCGCGGAACAGATCGAAGCTTGGCGCCCCGTCACTGCGGCGGTGCGCGCGCGGGGCGGGCGGATCGTGCTGCAGCTCTGGCACACCGGCCGTATCTCCCATCCGGACCTGCACGGCGGCGCCCTGCCGGTGGCACCCTCCGCGCTGAAGCCCGAGGGCCAGGCCTTCACCAATGACGGCCTAAAAGACCACGTCACCCCGCGCGCCCTGGAGACCGACGAGATCCCCGCCATCGTGGAGGATTACCGCCGGGCCGCACAGGGCGCCAAGGAGGCCGGGTTTGACGGAGTGGAAGTCCATTCCGCCAATAACTACCTATTGGAGCAGTTCATCCGCGACAGCACAAACAAGCGCACCGATTGCTACGGCGGCTCCGTCGAGAACCGCCTGCGCTTTCCACTGGAGGTGGTGGAGGCCGTCGTCGGCGTGTGGGGCGGCGACCATGTCGGCATCCGCATCTCGCCCGGCACCAACCAGCCCGGCGGCGCTCCAGTGGACAGCGACCCCATGGGCACCTACGGCGCCTACCTGGACGCGCTGGCCCGGCACAAGCTGATGTACGTCCACGACATTGAGGGCGTCACCCAGATGAGCCGCGATGCCGATGGTATCGACTACCCGGCCCTGCGGAAGCGCTTCGCCGGCGCCTACATCGCAAACAACAACTACGACCTGGATCTGGCGAACAAGACACTAGGCGAGCACGGGGCCGACTTGATCAGCTTCGGTCGCCCCTTCATTGCCAACCCGGACCTGATCGATCGCCTGCGCTCCGGCGCGCCGCTGGCGGAGGCGCCGAAGAAATACTGGTACGGCGGCGATGCCGTGGGCTACTCGGACTGGCCAGGGATGAGCGGCCCCGTCCAGGTCTGATCCGCCGGGCTGGGATTTCGATGTGATCCCGCTCGCACTGGTGATCATATGCTAAATCCGGGCACCGCTTTCGCCGTCACCGCCACGACGATGTCGCCTAGCAGAGTTGGTCCGCCGGGTCAGGTTTGGTGGGCACACGTTGGAACAAACAGCGCGGCTGCCATGCCCACGGCAGCTGCCGCCGTGGATCCGCTCAAGACTGGCCGAAAGCGGCATGTCCGCTCTCAGGCGTAGACCGCGGACGTTTATTGGAGCGGCTGAGATCAGGCTACCAATCAACCGTTTTAGGCCAGTGATGAGCGAAAGACCGTTTATAGAACGCTTTCAGAATATCAGGAGTTCGCCTTTGACCGGTGAAGAAGCGGCTGAAGAAACAAGCTCCAGGTTAACAAAGTCGCAGCATCGCTGATGACTATGAACAACGATCTCCATTTCATAGAAGGAATTATAGACAATTGGTTTTGGTTTTCTAAAGAGGGCTACCCATCCGAATCATCAAAACGGGAGTAATTCATCCTCAAGTTCTGTGCGCTTTTGGATCAGACCGAAGAGAGGCTTCAGTTTAAGCTGTGTGCTGCGGGCTACCATCCGTGAAAAGACAGGATTCCATAACTTGGATGGCGTTGCTCTTGTAAATCAGGCCTATGGTGGAGACGCAGCCTTTGGGATTGCTGTCTGGGAAAGCCATTCTGAGCAGAATGTGCAACGAGGCTACACGGACATGCTTCGTGGAGCAATGTTGATTATTCGAAACGTGCATTATCACGGCACTGAAGAGCTCAATGAAATGGAGGCGGCCCGCTTATTAGTGAATCTTGGAACTCTTTGGCTACGTGTTGACGGCACCACCAAGCTCTAGATCGAGGTCCTTGCGCCAGGAGCGAAGGCCGGCACATATATTTTACCGATTGAAAAAGTCGTTGCTATCGACCGGAACAACGTCCGCTATGAGAAGCTTGCTTGATTCGACTGAACGACTGCTCTGAGCGCAAAGTAGCCATTGACGCCTTGAACGACACCAGTGGTCAGTCATCGCCCGCCTGGCATGGTAGAACAATCCCATCCGTTTCTCTCGCTCGACCGATAGGTGGAGCCCATCGTCCCGACCATCCGTCAATCGCTTGCACGAGCGTCGGTGGCGCGCCTCCCCTCCAACGGTGGTCCCCGACGCAGAACCCCCAGCGCAGGTTCGTGACACCATTTCATGAC
>CALMVO010000084.1 GCA_937873205.1 uncultured Acetobacteraceae bacterium | reverse complement strand
CCCGCGGGTGGCGCGGAGGCGGCCGACGGGCTGACGGTGGCCGCCTTCGTCGGCAGCGCAGCCGCCGGGGACGTGCTGCTGGTGCTGGGCTCGACCTGGTTCCACCCGTTCTACGGCGAGCTGGTGGCGACGGCGCGCGAGCGCTGGGGCATGCGGATCGCGGTGCTGATCTACGACATCATCCCGCTGCTGAGGCCAGAATGGTGCGACCGGAACCTCACCGCCCGGTTCCGGCACTGGGCGCTGGCGCTGCTGCCGCAGGCCGACATCCTGCTCACCATCAGCCAGGCCAGCGCCCGTGACCTCGGCCGGTTCGCGGCGGATGCCGGTCTGGCACTCCGGGTGCCCCCGCTGCCGATCCCGATCGGCACCGGCTTCAGCGGTTCGGTGGGAGGCCGGGCCGGCAGAGCGGCGCCGCACCCGTCCGCGGCGCGCAGCACCCGGCTGCCGCCCGCGGGCAGCTATGTGCTGACGGTGTCCACGATCGAGGCGCGCAAGAACCATGCGCTGCTGTTCCGGATCTGGCGGCGGCTGCTGGACGAGATGCCGGCGGCCGCCGTGCCGACGCTGGTGTTCGCCGGCCGGGTCGGCTGGCTGGTCGACGACCTGATGCGCCAGCTGCGCAACGCCGACTGGCTGGACGGCAAGATCGTGCTGATCGCCGACCCGCAGGACGGCGAGCTGGCGCAGCTCTATGCCGGCTGCCGCTTCACCGTGTTCCCCTCCTTCTACGAGGGCTGGGGCCTGCCGGTGACCGAGAGCCTGGGCTTCGGCCGGCCCTGCATCGCCTCCAACGCCAGCGCGCTGCCGGAGGCGGGCGGCACGCTGGCGCGCTACTTCGATCCCGAGGACGGCGTCGAGGCGGCCCGCACCATTCGCCGCGCGATCGAGGACGTGGATGGCACCGAGGCGTGGCGGGCGCGGATCGCCGCCGAGTTCCGGCCGGTGAGTTGGGACGAGTCCGCCCGGGGCGTGCTGCGGGCACTCGACCAGGGCCGGCCGCGCGCCGCACCGCCCGGGCTGGCGCTGCCGCCGGCACCGGGGCGGGCGTCGCATCTGGTATGATACAGGCGATGCCGGGCTTTGACCGGTCCGGGAAGCAAGGCCAGGGCTCTGCCCTGGACCCGCCAAGGGCCGCGGCTCTTGGAACCCATCTTATAAGTGGTGTCCAGGGGCAGAGCCGTTGGCCTTCTGCCACGGTCAGATGCTGGCGCATCCGGGCCGCGGCCGGAACCGTAACCGTCACGGACGCCTCGCGAGTGACATGATCCCGGCATGACCTTCATCTCCTACGCGCAGAACGGCGAGGACGTCCTGCTGTGGCGGGCGCTCGGCCATGTCGGCCGCGGCCACTACATCGATGTCGGTGCGCACCACCCCGACATCGACAGCGTGACGCGGGCTTTCTACGACCGCGGCTGGAGCGGAGTGAACATCGAGCCGCTGGCGGAGCCGGCGACGCAGATCGCCGCGGCGCGTGGGCGCGACGTTACCCTGCGGCTGGCGCTGGGCGCCGTCCCGGGCGAACTGCCGTTCTACGAGGTCGCCGGCACCGGCCTGTCGACGCTCGATCCCGACGTCGCCGAAGCCGCGCGGGCTGGTGGCCATGCCGTGCGCGAGACCGTGGTCACGGTCCGCACCCTGGCCGAGATCTGCCGGCTCCATGCCGCACCCGAGATCCATTTCCTCAAGATCGACGTCGAGGGCGCCGAGCGGGCGGTGCTGGAGGGCGCCGATTTCGAGGCCTACCGGCCCTGGATCGTCCTGGCCGAGGCGACCGCGCCGCTCTCGACCCGCGTCGTGCATGCCGAATGGGAGCCGCTGTTGCTGGCGGCCGACTACGCCTTTGTATGGTTCGACGGCCTCAACCGCTATTACGTGTCGCGCGAGCGGCTGGAGCAGCTGGGCGGCTGCTTCCAGGTGCAGCCCAACGTGTTCGACGGCTTCCTGCGCGCCAGCGACAGCGGGCTGGTCCGCCGCGTGGACGTGGCCGAGACCGAGGGCCGGGCGTTGCGGGCGGCGCTGCTGGAGGCGCGGGCGGCGGCGGACGAGCAGGCGGCGCGCGGCCGGGGGCTGGCCGAGCGCACCGTGCACGAGGCGGCGCGGCTGCGCGAGGCGGTGGCGGCATTGCGGCAGAGCGAGCGGGAGGGCCGCGCCCTGCAGGCGGCCGAGCTGGCCGAGCTGCGCTGGCGGCTGCTCGAGAGCAACCACGAGCTGCAGCACACGCACCTGCGGCTGCAGGCGGCGCTGCAGACGGCGCAGGATCGGGGCGAGGCGCTGCAGGAAGCCGGCCAGGCGCTCGACCGGTCCCGGGGCGAGCTCGCCAGCACCCACGCCAGCCGGTCCTGGCGCCTCACCGCGCCGCTGCGCCGTGCACGGACCCGGATCGCGCCGCAGCACCCGGAGCCGATGCCGGTGCCAGGGCAGGAGCCAGAGCCGGTGACGCCGGAGACGATGGCGCCCGCGCCGGCACCCCCGGAGACCGCGGCGGCGATCCCGCAGGACCTCGAGCCCGAGACGCAGCCGCTGCCGGTCCTGTCGCCGCTGCCGCCGGTTGCGATCACCGCGATGACGGGGGGCTTGCGCGCGGTGCACCAGTTCCATTCCGGCTCGGCGGTGGGCGACGCCATCACCAACGCCATGCTGCTGACCCGCACGCTGTTGCGTCGCATGGGCTACCGCAGCGAGATCTACAC
>CALMVO010000083.1 GCA_937873205.1 uncultured Acetobacteraceae bacterium | reverse complement strand
ACGGATCATCCTCTAGCTTGTTGTTTTGACGAGCATCATCCGATCGAACGAGTCCATTCGATCGGATGATGCTCTAGCGCAGCAGGACCAGCGCGGCGAAGGCCATGGCGGTCAGGCCGTAGAGGCCGAGCAGGACGATCCGCCACCTGCGAGGCGTCGCGTCCAGCACCGGCAGGAGCCGCCGGCCGGCGTTGCGGACCAGCAGGATGGCGACGATGGCGGCCAGCACGAGCAGGACCGTGCGCGACCGGCCGGGGGACATGCCGTGGTAGGCGAGCACCGGCACGATGAAGCCGACCCCGGCCATCAGGCCGAGGGCAGCGGCGGCGGTGGCTTGGCGCCGGAGGGGTGGCGACGGGTGCTGGACGGCGCCGGTCACGCGGCGCGGCGGCGGCGGCCGGGGCGGCGGGTGGATGGTGCATCCTCGGCGAACAGCTCAGACAGCTTGGCCAGCATGGTGCCGCCGAGCTCCTCGGCGTCGCTGATGGTGACGGCGCGGCGGTAGTAGCGGGTGACGTCGTGGCCGATGCCGATCGCGATCAGCTCGACCCCGCCCCGGCGCTCGATGTCGGCGATCACCTCGCGCAGATGGCGCTCCAGGTAGCTGCCGGAGTTGACCGACAGCGTGCTGTCGTCGACCGGGGCGCCGTCGCTGATCACCATCAGGATGCGGCGGCTCTCGGACCGCTCCAGCAGGCGGCGATGCGACCAGGCCAGCGCCTCGCCGTCGATGTTCTCCTTGAGCAGGCCTTCGCGCAGCATCAGGCCCAGGTTGCGGCGGGCGCGGCGCCACGGCATGTCCGCCGCCTTGTAGACGATGTGGCGCAGGTCGTTCAGGCGGCCGGGCTCGCGTGGTTTGCCCGCTGCGATCCAGCGCTCGCGGCTCTGGCCGCCCTTCCAGGCGCGGGTGGTGAAGCCCAGGATCTCGACCTTGACGCCGCAGCGCTCCAGCGTGCGAGCCAGGATGTCGCCGCACATGGCCGCCACCGTGATCGGCCGGCCGCGCATCGAGCCCGAGTTGTCGATCAGCAGGCTCACCACGGTGTCGCGGAAATCGGTATCGCGCTCGTGCTTGTAGGACAGTGACAGCATCGGATTCACCACGATGCGCGCCAGCCGGCCGGCATCGAGGATGCCCTCCTCCTGATCGAACTCCCAGGCCCGGGTCTGCTGCGCCATCAGCCGGCGCTGCAGCCGGTTGGCGAGCTTGGACACCACGCCCTGCATGTTGAGCAACTGCTGGTCGAGCTGCTGGCGCAGCCGGGCCAGCTCGTCGCCGTCGCAAAGCGCGTCGGCCGAGACCTCCTCGTCATGGTCGCGGCAGAACACGCGGTAGGCGGTGCCGAGCTCGGCCTGGGTCGGCTCCCGCTGCGGCTGCGGCCCGCCCGGCCGGTCCTCGCCCTCGGCGGCACCCCCGTCCTGGTCGGTGTCGTCCTGCTCCTCGGGCTCGCCGGCGCTGGCACTCTCCTGCTCGGCGCCCATGGTCTCCTCGGCGCTGCCGCGGCCCTGCTGCTGCTCTGGCGAGGGCTGCTCGGCCGGTTGCTCCTGCTCGTCCTGACCGGACTCGGCGGTGTCGTCCTCCTGCTCCTCGGTCTCGACCTCCATCTCGGCCAGGTCGTAGGCGGCGATTAGGCGGCGCGCGGCGCGCGTGTAGGCGCTCTGGTCGTGCTGGGTGGCGGCGAGCTCGTCCAACGCGCGATCGGCGCCGTCGGCCAGCGACTGCCGCCAGAGGCCCAGCACGTGCGAGGCGGAGGCGGGCGGCGGCACGCCGGAGAGGCGCTCGCGGGCCAGCAGCGCCAGGGCGGCGGCCATCGGCAGCTGCTCGCGCTTCGTCATGCGCTCGTAGCCGGCCTGCTCGCACTCCTGGTCCAGCCGCGCCTGCAGGTTGGCGGCAACTCCGCCCATGTGGGCGGCGCCGACGGTCTCGATGCGGGCCTGCTCCAGCGCGTCGTAGACCTCGCGCGCCTCGCGCGGGCCGGGGGTGCGGGCGGCGTGGACGGCGGTGTCGTGGTGGCGGAGCCGCAGCGCCGCGGCATCGGCAGCGCCGCGCAGGCGAGCCACCTCGCCGGCCGGCAGCGAGCGACTCGGCTGCGGCAGCCGAACCTTGGTCTCGGTGACGTGGGCGGGACCGGCCTGGAAGGTGACCTGCACGTCGCGGTGACCGCCGATCGCGCGGAGCGTGCCGGCGGTGGCGCGCTTGAACGCCTCGCTGCGGCTGGTCTCGCCGCTGCCTCCGCTCATCGGGCCTTGGCGGAGACCGGAGGATGGGCTGGCATCAGCTCCTCGTTGAAGCAGCGCTGATAGTACTCGGCGACGGTCTGTCGCTCGGCCTCGTCGCACTTGTTGAGGAAGGTGAGGCGGAAGGCGAAGCCGAGATTGCCGAAGATGCGCGCGTTCTCGGCCCAGGTCAGCACGGTCCGCGGCGACATCACGGTCGAGATGTCACCGTGGATGAAGCCGGCGCGGGTGAGGTCGGCCAGCGCCACCATGCTCTCGACCCGGCGCTTCTGGGCCATGTCGCGACCGTCCCAGCCGGTCTTGGCCAGCACGATCGAGGTCTCCTCCGCATGCGGCAGGTAGTTCAGCGTGGTGACGATGTTCCAGCGATCCATCTGGCCCTGATTGATCTGCTGGGTGCCGTGATAGAGGCCGCTGGTGTCGCCGAGGCCGACCGTGTTGGCGGTGGCGAACAGCCGGAACGAGGGATGCGGGCGGATCACCCGGTTCTGGTCGAGCAGCGTCAGCCGCCCCTCGACCTCCAGCACGCGCTGGATCACGAACATCACGTCGGGGCGGCCGGCATCGTACTCGTCGAACACCAGCGCGCACGGGTGCTGCAGCGCCCACGGCAGCAGCCCCTCCCGGAACTCGGTGATCTGGCGGCCATCCTTCAGCACGATGGCGTCCTTGCCGATCAGGTCGATGCGGCTGATGTGGCTGTCCAGGTTGATGCGGATGCAGGGCCAGTTGAGGCGCGCGGCGACCTGCTCGATGTGCGACGACTTGCCGGTGCCGTGATAGCCCTGGATCATCACGCGACGGTTGTGGGCGAAGCCGGCCAGGATCGCCAGAGTGGTGTCGGGGTCGAACCTGTAGGCGGCATCGATGTCGGGCACGTGCTCGGTGCGGAGCGAGTATCCGGGCACGCGCAGGTCGGCGGCAAGGCCGAACAGCGCGCGCGCGTCCAGCATGAGGTCGGGTGCGCCCAGGCTCGCGGTCGGCGGCAGGCCGGGGGTGCCGGCGTCGCCGAAATCGTTGCCCGGGATCGGATCGGCGAGGGGAGCGCCTGGTCCAGCGCCCAGTCCCTGGCGGTCGGCGATATCGTCCATGATCGAGGGTCCGTATTCCGTTCGGTCGTGCCGCGCGCAGGGTCGCGGCATCGTGCAGTCTGGCCGGCGGGCGCCGGCGGCAGGGGCATCGTCGGTTGCGGACGGCTGCCGTGCAAGCCGCGCCGCGGCAGGCCGGCCATCGTGGCCGCCGCGCCTAGCCGGTCTGGGCGAAGTTCGGCGGCCGCGCTTCGGCCAGGTGCTGGCGTAGCGCGGTATAGGCGATGTTGATGGTCTTGAAGCGCTCTTCCGCGTTGCGATCGCCGCCGTTGGCGTCGGGATGGTGGCGGCGGGCGAGGTCCTTGTAGCGGCTCTTGACCTCCGCCAGCGAGACCGGCCAGCCGAGGCCCAGCGCGTCGAGCGGCTGCCGCAGGGCCTCCGGACGCTCGTCCATCGGCTTCGGGCCGCGATGCCGGGTGCGGCCGCCGCCATCGGACACGCCGCGCAGCAGCCCCAGCGGGTCGAGCAGATGGTCCTCGTCGAGAGTGGCGGTGCCGCCGAGATGGCCGAGGCGCCAGGATGGCCGGTTCCACGACACGTCGGCTCGCAGATGGGCCTCGATCTGGCCAGGCGTCATGCCCTTATAGTAGTCCCAGTGGGCGTTGTAGTCGCGCACGTGGTCGAGGCAGAACCAGAAGTAGGCGTTGAGGGTCTGGCGGGACCGCGGCGCCCGGTAGCCGGCGCGCTCGCTGCAGCCCGGCATCTCGCATTCCTGGTCCGGCGCCGCCGGATCGGGATCGAAGGCCCGGTGTCGCTGGTTCCGTCGCATCATCACGGGCGTTTATGTGCGCGCTGTCCAGGCTCGCGCAAGGGGAAGTGGCGTGCCCCGCCGGGCCGGGGCGCGGTGTCCGTGGGAGGTATGGCAATGCAGGATCGGCAGGGCGAGGCGGAGCCGGGCAGCGGGCCCGAGGGGAGCCGTTCGGCGCGGATGCGCTCGCGTATCGTAGCGCGTTTCGCGCCGCGGGAGCTGGTGCTGGAGGATGAGAGCGCCCGCCACGCCGGTCACGCGGGATTGCGGAATCACGACGTCGTGGGCGGCGAGACGCATTTCGCGCTGCTGCTGGTGAGCGAGGCGTTCGACGGGCTCGGCCGGGTGCAGCGCTCGCGGGCGGTGCACGAGGCGCTTGCGGACGAGTTCCGCCGCGGTCTGCACGCGCTGTCGCTGACGCTGCGGACGCCGGCGGAACAGGCCGCGCGCTCGCCGGAGCGCGCCGGCGGCGGGTGAGCCGGGGCACTCCGGCGGGGGCGGTGGGG
>CALMVO010000082.1 GCA_937873205.1 uncultured Acetobacteraceae bacterium | reverse complement strand
GCGCACCGATGCCGGCCCCGCTGCCGCCGCCGGCGATACCGCCGATCGCCGCACCGGCGCCGGCGCCGAGCAGGCCGCCGCCGACCGCGCGCTGGCCGGGGCTGTAGGGATCGCAGGCGGCGACGCCGAGGGTCAGGGTCGCCGCGGTCGTCAGCATCATCAGCTTGCGCATCTCTCGTCTTCTTCCTGTCGAGCTTGGCTTTCGCCGCGAAACCGATCCCAGAACCTTACCCGCCACGGCCGGTTCCATGCACGGTGCGGGCAGCGCCGTCGCGTCCAGCCTCACCGGTGGACGACAAAGACGGTATCAACGTGGCGAGCAGGCGCCTAAACAAGGGCAGCCCGCCCCGGCGCTTGCCGGCTTCGTGACGCGCCGCTAAGCCGTGCGCGCCCCCTTACCTGGGCAGTCTGCAGGCCACCGGTTAATGCCGGGTAAAACGCTTCCGCGGCATCCGGTCCAGCCGGCCTGATGCGCGGTGCCATCATGTCTGCCCGCATCGTCCGGGCCCGCGGCGTACGGCTCGGGACCGCCCAGGCCACGACTGGAGTTCAGGATGTTTTCTCGCCTGCTCGGCGTCATGTCGAACGACATGGCCATCGATCTCGGCACGGCCAACACGCTGGTCTACGTCAAGGGCCGCGGCGTGGTGCTGGACGAGCCGTCGGTGGTGGCGATCGCCGAGGTGCGCGGCAAGAAGCACGTGCTGGCGGTCGGCAACGAGGCCAAGAGCATGGTTGGCCGCACGCCCGGCAACATCACCGCGATCCGGCCGCTGCGCGACGGCGTCATCGCCGACTTCGAGGTCGCCGAGGAGATGATCAAGCACTTCATCCGGAAGGTGCACAACCGCCGCGGCTTCGCCAGCCCGATGATCATCGTCTGCGTGCCGTCCGGCTCCACCGCGGTCGAGCGCCGCGCCATCCAGGAAAGCGCCGAGAGTGCCGGCGCCCGCCGCGTGCTGCTGATCGAGGAGCCGATGGCCGCCGCGATCGGCGCCGGCCTGCCGGTGACCGAGCCGTCGGGCTCGATGATCGTCGACATCGGCGGCGGCACCACCGAGGTCGCGGTGATCTCGCTGGGGGGCATCGTCTACGCGCGCTCGGTCCGGGTCGGCGGCGACAAGATGGACGAGGCGATTATCTCCTACATCCGCCGCACCTATAACCTCCTCATCGGCGAGAGCTCGGCCGAGAAGATCAAGATCGAGCTGGGCGCGGCCAAGCCGCCCGACGACGAGAACGAATGGGGCCCTTGGCGCGAGGTCAAGGGCCGCGACCTGATGAACGGGGTGCCGCGCGAGGTGTCGGTGGGCCAGCGCCACATCGCCGAGAGCCTGGCCGAGCCAGTCAGCCAGATCGTCGACGCGGTCAAGACCGCGCTCGAGAACACGCCGCCCGAACTCGCCGCGGACATCGTCGACAAGGGCATCGTGCTGACCGGCGGCGGCGCGCTGCTGCACCGGCTCGACGAGGTGCTGCGCGACGCCACCGGGCTGCCGGTGGTGGTGGCCGAGAACCCGCTCTCCTGCGTGGCGTTCGGCACCGGACGCGCGTTGGAGGAGATGAAACGACTCCGCAACGTGCTGACGACGATGTATTGAGGAAAGCGTTCCGGCGCATGACAGCGGCGCGTCGTCGGGGGTTCGGACCGCCGCCGGGTCCTGACATCCCGGGCGAAGGGGGCTGAAGCGTGTTCCGTCTGTCGATCCAGCTGCGCCAGGCACTGGCCAAGCTGACACTGCCGCTGCTGATCGGCCTGGCCTGCGGCGTCATGCTGCTGGGCCAGATCGACCGCCGGCTGGCCGAGCAGGCCCGAATCGCCGTGGCCGACGCGGTGGCGCCGTTCTACGCGCTGCTGTCGGGACCGATCGACGACCTGCGCGGGCTGGGACGCGAGGCTGACAGCCTGGTGGCGGTCGCGCGCGAGAACCGGCGCCTGCGCGCCGAGAACATGCGGCTGCGGCGCTGGTACGACGTCGCGGTGGCGCTGGCGGACGAGAACGCCAGCCTGAAGGCGAACCTGAACTGGATGCCGGACCCGGCCCCGTCCTTCATCACCGCGCGCGCCGTCGCCGACGCCAGCGGCATCTACGGCCGCGCGGTGCTGCTGTCGGTGGCGCCCGGTCGGCACATCGCCAAGGGCATGGTGGCGCTGGACGCCGGTGGGCTGGTCGGCCGAGTGACCGAGGTCGGCCACCGTTCGGCGCGGGTGATGCTGATCACCGACATGGACAGCCGCGTGCCGGTGACGCTCGAGGCCTCGCACGCCAACGCCATCATCGCCGGAACCAATGCCGCCTCGCCCCGGTTGACGGACTATCCCGAAGACGTCCATCCCGAGGAAGGCGAGCGTGTGGTGACCAGCAGCGTAGCCGATGCCTTCCCGGCCGGACTCCCGGTCGGCACGGTGCACTACCTCTCTCCGAACCTGCCGGTGGTCGAGCCCTATGCGAACCTCGATCACGTCTCGATCGTCCGGGTGTTCGATTACGGCATGGCCGATGTCACGCCGCCCGCAGCACTCGGCCACGTGCCGTCGCCGGCGGCCTCGACCCCGGCGGGGAGCCGCTCCGGCGACATGTCGCTGCCCGCCGGCCTGCGCTTGCAGGGTGCCGTGCCCACATCCATCGGACGCGGATGAAGGTCGGGGTCCATGCGGATCCAGGCGCCGCCGGAGCGCCATCCCGGCATCCGGCCGCGTCCCACGGTCGGCCGCCGGCTGGACGCAGCCGCGCGACGGTCGCTGCCGGTGGGGTTCAGCCTCGGCCTGGTGCTGCTGCTGTGCGCGCCGCTCGGCCTACCCGAGCAGCAGGCGCTGCTGCCCGGCGCGACGATGGGGTCGGTGTTCTTCTGGTCGGTGTTCCGACCTGCCTCGATGCCGGCGCCGATGGTGTTCGCGCTCGGCCTGCTCTACGATCTCCTCAGCTTTTCGCCGCCTGGAATCGTCATCCTGACACTGCTGATCGTCCACACCATCGGACTGGGCTGGCGCCACGGGCTGGCGCGCCAGGGGTTCCTCCTGGTGTGGCTGGTGTTCGTGCTGGTGGCCGGCGCCGCCATCCTGGTCGACTGGGCGCTGATCTGCGGCTTCAGCTTCCGCCTGCTGCCGGTGCAGCCGATCCTGTTGGAGCTGGCGCTGGCGACCGGGCTGTATCCGCTGCTGTCGGCGTTGTTCACCTGGGCGCATCGCGGGATCGCCGACCCGTCCCGCGCATGAGCACCCGCGGGATCCAGGGATGAGCCGCCTGTTCCGGAGCCTCCGCCGCGGCGTGCCGGCAGCATTGGGCTTCGCGGTGCGCCGTCGCGGCCGTCTGATCGGCCGTCCGCCGGCCGACCTGCCGTCCCGCGGCATCTTCACCCGCCGCGCGCTGGTATTGATGACGGCGCAGATCGCGGCATTGGGCGCGCTCGGCCAGCGGCTCTACCGGCTGCAGGTGGCGGACGGCCGCAAGTACGCGGCGCTGGCGGAGAACAACCGGGTCAGCACCCGCATGCTGGCGCCGCCGCGCGGCCGCATCGTCGACCGCTTCGGCATCGCGCTCGCCGGCAACAGGATCAACTGGCGTGCGCTGCTGCTGGCCGAGGAGACCACCGACGTCCCGGCGACCCTTGACCGCTTCTCCGCCATCATCCCGCTCGATCCGCACGACCGCGCCCGCATCGATCGCGAGCTGAAGCACGACCGCCGCTTCGTCCCGATCGTGGTGCACGATTTCCTGACCTGGGACGACATGGCCCGAATCGAGGTCAACGCGCCCGACCTGCCTGGCATCCTGGTCGATGTCGGCACCACCCGGCTGTATCCGCAAGGTCCGATCACGGCGCACGTGGTCGGCTACGTGGCGCCGGCGAACGAGCGCGACGTCGCCGCCGACCCCGACCTGGCGCTGCCCGGCATGCGGATCGGGCGCGCCGGCATCGAGCAGTTCCACGACGTCGCCCTGCGCGGCACGCCGGGCTCGGTGCAGATGGAGGTGAACTCGGTTGGCCGGGTGATCCGCGAGTTGGATCGGCGCGACGGCATCCAGGGGGACACCGTGGCGCTGTCGGTCGATCTCGGGCTGCAGCAGGCGGTGCTGGGCCGCATCGCCGACCAGGCCGCCAGCGCCGTGGTGATGGATTGTCGCAACGGCGAGGTGCTGGCGATGGTCAGCACGCCGTCCTTCGACCCGAGCCTGTTCGATTCAGGCGTCAGCCAAGCGCAGTGGGCGCAGTGGACCGCCGACACCCGCACGCCGTTGATCAACAAGACCATCGCCGGGCTGTATCCGCCGGGCTCGACCTTCAAACCGGCGGTGGCAATGGCCGCACTCCAGGCCGGCACGCTGTCGCCTACCGACCGCATCGACTGCCCCGGCTACATCGACGTCGGCGGCACCCGCTTCCACTGCTGGGCCAAGCACGGGCACGGCTCGCTCAACCTGCACCAGGGCATCAAGTTCTCCTGCGATGTGTTCTTCTACGAGGTCGCGCGCCGCACCGGCATGGAGGCGATCGCCGCCAGCGCGCACCTCTTCGGGCTCGGCACCGACCTCGGCATCGAGCTGCCGCACCAGCGCGCCGGGCTGATCCCGACGCCGACCTGGCGGCGCAGCCACGGCCACCACTGGAATGGCGGTGACACCATCGTGAGCGGCATCGGCCAGGGCTACGTGCAGGTGACGCCGCTGCAGCTGGCCACCTACGCGTCCCGTATCGCCACCGGGCGGGCGGTGCAGCCGCACCTGACGCGCGAGGTCGACGGCACGATGCAGCCAGTGGCCGATCCGGCGCACTGGCCGGAGCTGGGGCTGCCCGAGGCGCATCTGGAGGCGCTGCGCTCGGGCATGTTTGCGGTCGTGAACGAGGCCTACGGTACCGCGCCGCTGGCCCGGCTGCCGCTGGTGGGCGTCCAGATGGCCGGCAAGACCGGCTCGGCTCAGGTGCGCCGGGTCAGCCGCGCCCTGCGCGAGAGCGGGCACTTCAACTCGGCCAGGCTGCCGTGGGAGTTCCGGCCGCACGCGCTGTTCATCTGCTTCGCGCCCTACGACGCGCCGCGCTACGCCGCTGCCGTGGTGATCGAGCACGGCAACGCCGCCGCGGAAGTGGCCGCCCCGCTGGCCCGCGACATCATGATGGACACGCTGACCCGTGATCCAGCGAACCGAAAGGATGCGCCGGGACAGCGGGTGGCGGACGCGATCTAAGGCCAGGGGCGTCACGCGTCAGCGTGCTCCGCACGACGCCCCTGGACCCCGCCAAAGGCTCGCCCTTGGAAACCGCTTTATAAATGGGTTCCAAGGGCCGCGGCCCTTGGCGGGTCCAGGGCAGAGCCCTGGCCTTCCCTGGAGCCGCGATGCGCAACCCACTGGACTACGTCCGCCCCCGCACCGTCCGCATCGGCGTCACCGGCCTGGCCCGCGCCGGCAAGACGGTGCTGCTGACCGCACTCGCCGCCCGCCTGCTGGCCGACCGCGCCCGCTTCGCCGCTGTGGCGCTCGCCCCGTCCGGCGCCGAGAGCCTGCCGCGCTTCGACCCGGCCGCTCACCTGGCGGCGCTGGCGGCCGATCCGCCGCGCTGGCCCGACCGCACCGACGCGGTGTCGCTGCTGGCGTTCGACGTCGCGCTGCCCGCCCCCCTGCCGGCGCTGCCGCCGCGCCGGCTGCGGCTCGAGATCCTCGACTATCCCGGCGAGTGGCTGCTGGACCTCCCGCTGCTGGCGCTGTCGTTCGAGGACTGGTCGCTCCAGGTGCTGCGCCGGCTGGAGCGTCCGGCGCTGGCAGCCACCACGCGCGATTTTCTGGCTTTTGCGCGCGGGCTGCCGGCGCAGGCGGGTGCCGACGAGGCGCTCGCGGCGGCCGGGCACCGGCTCTATGTTGGCACACTGTCGGCGCTGCGCGACCGGCACGGGCTGGCGATGCTGCAGCCCGGTCGCTTCCTGATGCCGGCCCCCGGCGCCGCACCGCCCTGGATGAGCTTCTTCCCGCTGCCCGGCGGCAGCCCGCTCGCCGGCCTGTTGCGCCGCCGCTACGACGCCTATGTCGATGCGACTCGGCAGGCGCTGGTGGCGCCGTTATTCGGCCAGGTGGACCGGCTGGTGGTGCTGGCCGACCTGCTCGGCGCGCTGCACACCGGTGCGGACGCGTTCGCGGATGCGCGCGAGGCGCTGGCGGCGGCCTCGTCGGCGCTGCGTTGGCAGGGGTCGTGGACGGCGGCGCTGGCGGCGATCGCCTCGCTCCGATTGCCGGACCGGACGGTCGGGCGCGTCGCCTACGTCGCCAGCAAGGCCGACCACGTCTCCGAGCGGCAGCGCGGCAACCTCGCGGCGCTGATGCGGGCGCTGACCGCGCCGGAGGACGGATCGCGGCCGGTGTCGTCCGCGCGCACCGCCGCCTTCGCGGTGGCGGCGGCACGCTGCACCGAGGATTTCGTCTGGACGCTGGAGGGCCATCCGGTGTCCGCGGTGCGCGGCCGGGTGCTGGGCGAGGACCGGCTGACGCGCTCCTACCCGGGCGAGGTGCCGGATCGGCCGCCGGGGCCGGAGTTCTGGGCGCACCCGTTCCTGGCGCTGCCGCGCTTCGAGCCGGCGCGGCTGACGCGTGACGGACGTGGCGGCCTGCCCGACATCGGCCTCGATGCGCTGATCGGCTACCTGCTGGAGGACCTGCTGTGACCGAGCCGATCCTCCCCGCCGTGCCGACCCGCATCACGCCGCGGATCGAGGCCGAGTCCGGACGCGCCGCGCGGCTGGAGCTGGCCGCCGAGACGCCGGTCACGACCGCGGCGGTGGCCGGCGACCCGCGCTGGGGCATGCCGGTGCTGGTGCTCTCGGGTTTCGTGGTGCTGGCGCTGGGGCTGGCGGCGCTGCAGACCGGCAACTTCGTGGCGGCGCAGTTCGCCCGCTCGCGGGCGCTCGGCGTGCTGACGCTGTTGGTCGCGCTGCTCGGCTTCGGGCTGATCCTGCTCGGCATCTGGCGCGAGCTGCGGGCGCTGGCGTCGCTGCACGCGGTCGACCGGCTGCGCCGTGACCTCGCCGGCACCGACCCGCATGCCAAGCTGGCGGCGGCGCGGCGCTGGCTGGACCGCGCCCCGGGCGGGCCGGCACTGCGCCCGGCGCTCGATGCGCTGAACGATCCGGATGCGGTGCTGCCGCTGCTGCGCGCCGGCCTCGAGGCGTCCTTGCGGGCGCGGTCGGAGGCGCTGGCCCGGCGCGCGGCGCTGCAGGTGGTGACCGGTATGGCGGCGACGCCGGCGCCGGCGCTGGTGGTGCTGCTGGTGAGCTGGCGGGGCCTGCGGCTGATCCGGCAGATCGCCGTGCTGCACGGGCTGCGCCCCGGCCTGTTCGGCACGCTGGGCCTGCTGCGCCGGACCGCGTTCGCCGCCACCGCGACGGCGGTGACCGAGGCCGCGATCAACACCGCCGCGCACGCCGTGCTGAGCACGCCGCTGCTCACCCACCTGGCCGGCGAGATGGCCGGCGGCGCGGTCGCCGCGCGGCGCATGATCGTGCTGGGCCGTGCCGCCACGGTCGCCTGCACGCCGCTGCCGCCGGAGTAAGGCCAGGGGCTCTGCCCCTGGACCCCGCCAAAGGCTCGCCTTTGGAAACCACTTACTAAGTGGGTTCCAAGGGCCAAGGCCCTTGGCGGGTCCAGGGCAGAGCCCTGGCCTTCCTTCCCCATAAGCGCGATGTCTCCCCCGCATGATCACCGACAAGCGCCTGCTCCGCGCCGAACCCAGCTTCCGTGTCCTGGCCAAGCTGTGGCGGGTGAGCTGGCTCTACGTGCTGCTGATCTGCGTGCTGGGCGGCGTCGGCTACGGCGCGCTGTATTCGGCCGGCGGCGGCTCGGCCAAGCCGTTCGCCGGGCCGCAGAGCCTGCGCTTCGGGCTGGGGCTGGTGATGATGCTCGGCGTGGCGATGGTGCCGCCGGGTGCCCTGGTGCGGCTGGCCTGGCCGCTTTACGCGGTGTCGCTGGGGCTGCTGGCCGCGGTGCTGCGGGTGGGCCACGTCGGCAAGGGCGCCGAGCGCTGGCTGGTGCTGGGCGGCGTGCAGCTGCAGCCCTCGGAGCTGGCCAAGATCGCGCTGGCTTTGGCGCTGGCGGCCTGGTTCCACCGCGCCGGGCGCGCGCGCATGGGCAATCCGCTGTTCCTGATCCCACCGGCGCTGATGGTGGCGGCCCCGGTAGCGCTGGTGCTGAAGGAGCCCAATCTCGGTACCGCGGTGATCATCGCCGCGGTCGGCGCCTCGATCTTCCTCGCCGCCGGCACGAGGCTCTGGCAGGTGGCACTCGTGCTGCTGCCGATGCCGTTCCTGGCCCGCATCGCCTACCAGCATCTGCACGACTACCAGCGCGCGCGCATCACCACCTTCCTGCACCCCGAGAGCGATCCGTTGGGTGCGGGCTACAACATCATCCAGAGCAAGATCGCGCTGGGCTCCGGGGGTATGTGGGGCCAGGGCTACCTGCACGGCACGCAGGGGCAGCTGAACTTCCTGCCCGAGAAGCAGACCGACTTCATCTTCACCATGATCGCCGAGGAATGGGGACTGGTGGGCGGCCTGTCGGTGATGGCGCTGCTTCTCGTGATGATCATGGGCGGCATGCTGATGGCGCTGCGCTGCCGGCACCAGTTCGGCCGGTTGCTCGCACTCGGCATCTCGATGAACTTCTTCCTCTACTGCGTGGTCAACCTGTCGATGGTGATGGGGGCGATCCCCGTGGGCGGCGTGCCGCTGCCGCTGATCTCGTACGGCGGCTCGGCGATGCTGACGGTGATGTTCGGCTTCGGGCTGCTGCTGTCGGTGTATGTGCATCGCGACGTCCAGTTCGGCGACAACGAGGCGTGACCGGCCTGCTGCCGCCGACGCCGCGCGTGCTGCGCTCGTATCGGCGCAGCACCTACGAGGCCGGCGGCGTGGTGGCCCGGGTCGGGCGCCGGACCCGGCTGCCGGCGGGCTGGGTCGGCTGCCGGCTGGTGATGCTGAGCGCCTGCAACCCGGGCGGACGGTTGATGGCGCCGGGCTGGAATCGGCGGCGGATGGCGGCGCTCCGCGAGGCGCTGCACCGGACCCCGTTCGCCGAGGGCCAGGGCCGGCTGGGACGCTGGTCGGAGCCGCTGCTGATGGCGGCACTCCCGGCGGCGCGCGGCCTGGTGCTGGCTCGGCGGTTCCGGCAGAACGCGGTGATCCTGCTGGCCGCCGGCCGGCCGGCGCGGCTCGTGTTCCTAGAGGATGGTCCGATCGCTTAGGCTCACGGATCATCCTCTAGCTTGTTGTTTTGACGAGCATCTTTATCCGATCGAATGTGTCCGTTCGATCGGATGATGCTCTAGTGTGACGGACCCGTGTCAGGGTGGGATCGGCGTCACCTCCTGCCCCGAGCGGAGCGCCATCAGCGCCCGGCGCAGGCGGTTGATGCCGCCGCGCACCTGGCCCTCGTCGCAGAGCATGCCGCCCTCCGCCTGCAGGTCGCGGACCTCGCGGGAGAGGTTGCGATAGGTCTCGATCTGCTTGAACAGCGTCCGGCAATAGGCCCGGCTGTCGGTGGTGACCTCCAGGACCGGCGCATCCTCCAAGCGGCGCGTCGGCGTCCCTTGCTGGGCGACCGGCTGCGCGTCCGAACGGGCCTGGCCACCGGCCAGCAGCAGCAGCGCGCCGAGGGGGATGAGTCGGATCATTCCACCCAGGATAGGGACTGCGTCCTCTCCGGCGTATGGTCCGCGGATGACGACGGCTCCATGGCCTCGGGCCGTGGCGGCGGCGACACAGGCGTGTCGGGCAGCACCAGCACCGCCTGCAGGCCGGCGGCCGGGGAACCCGTTTCGCCAGCGTCAACCGGACCGAGCTCGAGCCGGCCGCCATGCAGCTGCGCCACCGCCTGCACCAGCGACAGCCCGAGCCCGGAGCCCGGGGTGTTGCGCGAGCTCTCGGCGCGGAAGAACCGCTCGGAGGCGCGCGCCAGCTCGGCCGGCTCCATGCCGATGCCCTGGTCGCGCACGACGATGCGAACCACGCCGCCCGCAGCCGCCGCCGACAGCTGCACGGTCTCGCCCGGGCTCGAGAACTTGATCGCGTTGTCCAGCAGGTTGGCGACCGCCTGCTGCAGCATCTGGCGGTCGCCATTAAGGCGGATCGGCCGGCCCGGCAGACGCTGCAGCACGAGTCCGTGCTCCTCGGCCAGCGCCGAATAGAGCTCGGCCAGATCGTCCAGCAGCGTGGAGAGCTCGACCACGGCGAAGGCCGAGCGGCGGGCGCCAGCCTCGATCTCGGCAATCCGCAGCAGCGCCTCGAACACTGCGGTGACGCCGTCCAGGTCGGCCACGGCGCGGTCGATCGCGGCCTGCATCTCGGTGCGGGAGGCGGCGTGCATGGAGGCGTCCTCCAGCCGGGTGCGAGCGCGGGCGATCGGCGTGCGCAGGTCGTGCGCGATCGAATTCGAGACCTGGCGCACGCCGTCCATGAGGCGGGCGATGCGGTCCAGCATGTCGTTGATGGTCTCGGCGACGCGATCGAACTCGTCGCCGCTGCCCGACAGCGGCACGCGCTGGGCAAGGTCGCCGGCGGCGATCGCGGCGGTGGTGCGGGCGACGTTGCGAACCATGCGCCGGAACAGGCTGCGCACCACAAAGGCGCCGCTGAGGCCGAGCCCGCTCACCATCAGCACCGCCCACAGCAGCGTGTCGGCGAGCAGCCGCTTCAGGATCGCGCGTGATCGCACATCGCGCCCGACCAGCAGCCGGAAGCCGCCCGGCAGCGCGAACGCCTTCACCTCCGCCAGGCCCCGCATACCGTCACGGGAGACGGTGAGCTGGTAGGGGATGTCGCTGCGGCTGACCTCGCGCGGCCAGCCGCTGAGGTTGCCGGCGACGCGGGTGCCGTCGGCGGCGACGATGAGGTAGAGGGCGGCGTCGTCGACATCCTGCTCCAGCCGCTGCTGGATGGTGTCGGCCAGCGCGGGCAGCCCGCCCTCGATCCAGCGCTCGGACAATGCGTGCGCGTCCGCGTCGATGGCGGCGTCGACCTCGCGCTCCAGCAGGCCGATGGTGGCCCACCAGATGAAGCTCATGAACACCACGGCGCTCAGCATGAAGACGAGCGCGTAGACCAGCGCCAGGCGCAGGCTGGCCGAGCGGAGGATGTCGCCCCCGCGGCCGCGGCCTCCGACGGACCGCGTGCGGAGACCGCCGCCGGGCAGGATCCGGTTCAGCAGGGAGGGAGCCTCACTCGTCACGCAGCATGTAGCCGGCGTTGCGGACGGTGTGGATCAGCGCGGTCGGGAACGGCCGGTCGATCTTCTGGCGCAGCCGCGAGACGTGCACGTCGATCACGTTGGTCTGCGGGTCGAAATGGTAGTCCCACACGCCTTCAAGCAGCATGGTGCGGGTCACTACCTGGCCGGCATGGCGCATCAGGTATTCGAGCAGGCGGAACTCGCGGGGCTGCAGGTCGATCTTCTGGCCACCGCGGCGCACCAGGCGGGACAGCAGGTCCATCTCGAGGTCGGCCACCACCAGCCGGGTGGTGGGGCCGCTCTCGCCCTTGGCCCGGCGGCCGAGCGCCTCGACCCGGGCCAGCAGCTCGGAGAAGGCGAACGGCTTGGTGAGGTAGTCGTCGCCGCCGGCCTTCAAGCCCGCGACGCGCTCGTCGACCTGGGCCAGGGCCGAGAGCAGCAGTACCGGGGTGCGGTTGTGCTGGCCGCGGATGGTCTCCAGCAGGTGCAGCCCGTCGATGCCGCCGGGCAGCATGCGGTCCAGGATTATGGTGTCGAAGCTCTCGCTCACCGCCATGAACAGGCCGTCCTTGCCGTTGTCGGCCTGGTCGACGACGTGACCGGCCTCCTTCAGCCCCTTGGCGACGAAGCCGCGGACGGTCTGATCGTCTTCGACCAGCAGGATGCGCATGACAACGGACCTTCTCGCGGCACCTGGGTGAGACGCGGGCCGGGTGCCGACGTTGCGCCGCCGCTGCCTGGATTGTCCATGCGCGCACGGGTGACGGCTCCGTCATGCCGGACTGCGTCCCGCCTGTTCAGGGAGGGCTAAATCGCCTACGGCTTGCGCGGCCGCCGGCCGGATCCCGTCTGGCCGCGGCCGGGACGGAGGAGGCAGGCATGTCGGACGAGCACGACGGCGGGCGCCCGCGGGCGCCCGGGTTCCACCGCTACGCCCTGGGCGCGTTCGAGGTGGTGCCGCTGCATGACGGAGTGCTGAGCGCCGACCGTCCCGCCGGCTTTGTTCGCAACGCGTCCGACGCGGAGGTGGGCGAGGCGTTCGCCGCCGCCGGCATGGCACGCGACCGGCTGACGCTCACCTTCGCGCCGCTGCTGGTGCACACTGGCCGTCAGACCGTGCTGATCGACACCGGCCTCGGCACGGCGGGCCCCGCCGGCACCGGCCGGCTCGCCGCCAACCTGGCCGCGGCGGGCGTGGCGCCGGAGGCGGTCGACGTCGTCGTGATCAGCCACTTCCATTCCGACCACATCATGGGCCTGCTTCGCGCCGACGGCACCCCGGCGTTCCCCAACGCGGAGGTGCTGGTGCCGGAGGGCGAATGGGCGTTCTGGATGGACGAGGCGCGCGCCGCGGCGGCGCCGGACGCGCTCCGGGGCCAGTTCGCGGGCGTGCGCCGGGTGTTCGGTAGCGGCGCCGCCCCGCGCCCCTACCGCTGGGGCGAGGAGCTGCTGCCCGGCATGACCGCGGTGAAGGCGAGCGGGCACACGCCGGGCATGTCGGCACTGGAGATCGTCTCGGGCGACGAGGCGATGATGTTCGTCGCCGACATCACCAACAACCCGCTCATCTTCGCGCGCCATCCCGAATGGCAGGCCATGTTCGACCTCGACCCGGAGGACGCGACCGCGACCCGCCGGACCCTCCTCGACCGCGCCGCCTCCGACCGGCTGCGCCTCCACTTCTTCCACGCACCCTTCCCGGCGACGGGCTTCATCGTGCGGAACGGGGCGGGATACGAATACCTGCCCGCGCTGTGGGCGTGAGCGGGGCGCCCGCATGGTGCTGCCGGGGATCGGTGATCCGGGCCTCGTGACGGCTGGCGTCGGGCGGTCGTGACCGCCAGCTCTCGCTCGGGTATGGCGTGCGCGGCAGTCGTGGCATCTGGTCGCGTCGCCCGTCCATCCCGAGACGGGATGCCGCTCCGGCCCCATCGTAACGGAACCTTTGCCTGATGACATCGCGGATCGCCGCCTCGCTGGCCGTCGCCATCCTTGCCCTGCCGGTCGCGGGGCGCGCCCAGGCCCCCGCGCCGTCGCCGACGCGACTCGAAGACCAGCCGCCGCCGAGCGGCGACATCGCGGTGCATTGGGCGGCGCCCCGCACCGACTACGACTATGACCGGCGCGAGGTCATGATCCCCATGCGCGACGGCGCGCGGCTGCACACCGTCATCGTCGTGCCGCATGGCGCCCACGGCCTGCCGATGCTGCTGGAGCGCACCCCCTACGACGCCAACTTCTTCGTCAAGAAGGAGATCCCCCACCTGCGCGACGCCGCCTGGTCGGCCGACCGCGCGTGGATCGATGACGGCTACATCCTCGTGTTCCAGGACGTCCGCGGCAAGTACGGCTCGGACGGCGCCTACACCATGACCCGTCCGCCGATCGGCCCCTTCAACCCGTCGAAGACCGACGACACCACCGACGCCTGGGACACCACCGATTGGCTCTCCAAGCACGTGCCGGAGTCCAACGGCCGCGTCGGCGAGATCGGCTCCTCCTATGACGGCTGGACTGTGACCATGGCCCTGCTCGGCCCCCATCCGGCGCTGAGGGTGGCCGCCCCTGAGAGCCCGATGATCGATGGCTGGATGGGCGACGACTGGTTCCACTACGGCGCCTTCCGCCAGACCAACCTCGACTACATCGCCGGCCAGACCAGCGTGAAGGGCAAGGGCGATCCCGTCCCCCGCACCGCCTACGACGACTACCAGGCCTTCCTCGACGCCGGCTCCACCGGGGCCTATGCGGTCGCGCACGGCTTCGACAAACTCCCGTTCTGGCGCCGCCTCGCCGCGCACCCGGCCTACGACGCCTTCTGGCAGGCGCAGGCGCTCGACCACCTGGTCGCGGCCCATCCCCCCGCGGTTCCCACGATGTGGCTGCAGGGCCTGTGGGACCAGGAGGACATGTACGGCGCCATCCACACCTGGGACGCGCTCCGCGCGGTGAACGCCACCGCCAACGCCCACCTGGTGATGGGCCCCTGGTACCACAGCCAGGTCAACCGCAGCGCCGACGCGCTCGGCCCGCTGAAGTGGAAGGGCGACACCGCCGCCGATTTCCGCCGCGACGTGCTGGTCCCCTTCTTCGACACCTACCTGAAGGACCGCGCCCCCGCCC
>CALMVO010000081.1 GCA_937873205.1 uncultured Acetobacteraceae bacterium | reverse complement strand
GCCAAACCGGGGGGGGGGGGGGGGGGGGCAGGGGGGCGCGCCGGCGCTGCGGCCGCGCTGGGTGCAGGATTTGCTGGAGATCCTGGAGAATTCAGCGGCACCCGACGAGTTCCTCGAGAACACCAAGCTCGAGCTCTACCAGGACCAGGTGTTCTGCTTCAGCCCCAAGGGCCAGCTGATCCCGCTGCCGCGCGGCGCCACCCCGGTCGACTTCGCCTATGCCGTGCACAGCCAGATCGGCGATGCCTGCGTCGGCGCCAAGGTGAACGGGCGGCTGCTGCCGCTGCGCCACGAGCTTCAGAACGGCGACCAGGTCGAGATCATGACCGCGCGCGGCGGCACGCCGTCGCCGGCCTGGGAGCGCTTCGTCGTCACCGGCAAGGCGCGGGCGCGCATCCGCCGCCACGTCGCCGCCCAGCAGCGCGAGACCCATCTTGACGCCGGCCGTGCGGCTCTCGCCAAGGCGTTTCGCCAGGACGGCGTCGACGGGTCCGAGAAGGTGCTGGAAGGTGCCCTCAAGGCGCTGAAGTGCACGAGCCTGGCCGACCTCTACGTCGCGGTCGGCAACGGCAACCTGGGGCCCAAGGAGGTGGTGCAGGGCATCTATCCGGAGCTGCGGCAGGCGCCGCGCGGGCCGCGCATGATCCCGGGCCTGGCGCCGCGTCCGGCGGCCAGGGCGAAGGAGGGCGGCGCGTCCGGGCTCTCCCTGATCGGGCTCGGCTCCGGTGTCGCCAAGCACTTCGCCGGCTGCTGCCATCCGCTGCCGGGCGACCGCATCGTCGGCATCGTCGCCACCGGGCGAGGGATCACCGTGCACACCGCGACCTGCCAGACGCTCGAGAGCTTCGCCGCCACCCCGGAGCGGTTCCTCGACATCGATTGGGACTACGATCAGGTCGGCCGCGGCCCCGGTCCCCGTCTTGGCGCCGAGACCCATGTCGGCCGCATCAGCGCCATCGCCGTCAACGAGCCGTCGGTGCTGGCGACGCTGACCAACGCGGTCTCGCGCCACGAGGGCAGCGTGGTCAACCTCAAGATCGTCAACCGGCAGCTCGACTTCATGGAGGTGCTGGTCGATGTCGAGGTGCGTGACCTGCGCCATCTGTCCTCGGTGATCGCCGGGCTGCGCTCGGCCGGGGGCATCACCCAGGTCGAGCGCGCCCGGGCCTAGCCACCGCGGTGACCGCCATCATCGGCCTGGGCTCGGACCTGTGCGACATCCGCCGGATCGAGCGGGCGATCGCCCGGCACGGCGAGCGCTTCCTGGCCCGCTGCTTCACCGAGGCCGAGCGCGCGCGGGCCGGACGCCGCACCGAGGCGCTGCGCGCCGCCACCTACGCCAAGCGCTGGGCTGCCAAGGAGGCCTGCGCCAAGGCGCTCGGCACCGGCTTCGCCGCCGGCGTGTTCCACAGCGACATGGGGGTGGTGAACCTGCCCGGCGGCCAGCCGACCCTAGTGCTGACCGGCGGTGCGCTGGCGCGGCTGCGCCGCCTGATGCCGCCGGGCCATCATCCGACGCTGTTGCTGACCATGACCGACGAGCCGCCCTACGCCTTCGCCCAGGTGCTGATCCAGGCGGCGCCGGAGCGTCGCGAGCCCGGCTAAGTCGGCCGTCCCGGCACCCCGCGGCCATGGCGCTTGACAGGGTGGGTGGGCGTCGGCTTCATCCGCCACCTTCCGGCCGGATCGCGCCGGGGATGATCTCGGCCGCTCCGGCGCCTCTTCGGATCGGCGCCACCCGGACGCACCGCACCGCCATGCCCCTGCTCAAGAACGCTTCCCGCCGTGCGGACGATGTCGGCACCGGCAGCCGGAGCGGCGGCTTCGGCGAGACCGTGCGCACCATCGTCTACGCGCTGCTGATTGCGGTCGTGGTCCGGACGCTGGCGTTCGAGCCGTTCAACATTCCGTCCGGCTCGATGATCCCGACCCTGCTGGTGGGCGACTACCTGTTTGTCTCGAAGTGGACCTACGGCTACTCGCGCTTCTCGATTCCCTGGTCGCCGGACCTGTTCGCAGGCCGCATCCTGTACTCGGCCCCGCACCGCGGCGACGTCGCGGTGTTCCGCTACACGCGCGACACCTCGATCGACTACATCAAGCGCATCGTCGGCCTGCCCGGCGACCACGTGCAGGTGCGGGACGGCCGGCTCTACCTGAACGACGCCGAGGTGCCGCGCACCGACGACGGCGACTACGTGGCGGTCGACGAGGCGCACCGCCAGCTCGACGGCCGGCTCTACACCGAGGCGCTGCCTGGCAGCGGCGGCAGGCCGCCGGCGGTGCACCAGATCCTGCGGCTGACCGACGAGGGCATGCAGAACAACACGCCGGACTACCTGGTGCCGCCCGGCTACTTCTTCGCCATGGGCGACAACCGGGACGACAGCGCCGACAGCCGCTTCATGGATGATCTGGGCTTCGTGCCGATCGAGAACCTGGTCGGCCGGGCGCAGATCATCTTCTTCTCGTTCGACGCCCGCCATCCGCTGTGGGAGTTCTGGCAATGGCCGCTGGAAGTGCGCTGGGACCGGCTGCTGCATTGGGTGCGTTGAACTCCGTGGAGGCGTCGGCGCCTGACGCCGCCGCCGACGCCACCTGGGCGCCGGTCGAGCGGGTGGTCGGCTGGCGCTTCGTGCGTCCGGCGCTGCTGCGGGAGGCGCTCACCCACCGTTCGGCCGCGCACGAGTCGCAGCAGGCCATGGCTCCCAGGGCCGGATCCCGCAGGAACGTCCGGGCCGCCGACCGCGGCGCCGGCTCGAACGAGCGGCTGGAGTTCATCGGCGACCGGGTGCTGGGGCTGCTGATGGCCGAGTGGCTGATCGAGCGCTACCCCGTCGAGCAGGAGGGTCAGCTGGGGCCGCGCCTGGCGCAGCTGGTGTCGCGGCCGGTGCTGGCGCGGATCGCGGTCGAGCTCGGCTTCCGGGACGCGCTGGCGGTGGCGCCGCACGAGGCGCGCGCGGGCATCCGCGACGCCGCCAACGTGCTGGCCGACTCGGTCGAGGCGGTGCTGGGCGCCGTGTATCTCGATGGCGGGCTGGAGCCGGCGCGGCGCTTCGTGCGGCGGGCCTGGACCGAGGTCATGGACGGTCAGGCGCTGCCGCCCAAGGACGCCAAGACCGCGCTGCAGGAATGGCTGCTGGCGCGCGGACTGGCGCTGCCGGTCTATGTGGTCGAGGCGGCGGAAGGGCCGTCGCATGCGCCCGTCTTCACGGTTCGGGCCGAGGCCGCCGGGCGCTCGGGCAGCGGCACCGCCGGCGCCAAGCGCGCGGCCGAGAGCCTCGCCGCGGCCGAGCTGCTGCGGCGGCTGCCATGAGCGCGCCGGCCGGTCCCGTCGCGGTCGAGCGCTGCGGCTTCGTCGCCATCGTCGGCGCGCCCAACGCCGGCAAGTCGACGCTGATGAACCGGCTCACCGGCGCGAAGCTGTCGATCGTGACTCCGAAGGCGCAGACCACGCGCTTCCGGGTGCTGGGCATCCTGATGCGCCGTATCGCCGGGGCCGCGACGCAGGTGCTGCTGGTCGACACGCCCGGCATCTTCAAGCCGAAGCGCAAGCTGGACCGCGCCATGGTCCGTGCCGCCTGGACCGGCGCCGAGGACGCCGACATCACGCTGCTTCTGATCGACAGCCAGAAGGGTCTGACCGAGGGCGTGCAGGCGATCGCCGAGCGGCTGGCCACCACCCGGCGCCGCACCTGGCTGGTGCTGAACAAGACCGACGCGGTGGAACGCGGCCAGCTGCTGCCGCTGACGAAGGCGCTGTCGGCGCTGGTGGCGTTCGAGCACGTCTACATGGTGAGTGCCCGCAAGGGAGAGGGGCTCGACGACCTGCTGGACGGCCTGGCGCTGGCGCTGCCGGAGGGCCCGTTCCTGTATCCGGAGGACGACCTCACCGACCTGCCGGACCGGCTGCTCGCGGCCGAGCTGGTGCGCGAGCAGATCTTCCTGCAGACGCAGGAGGAGATCCCCTACAGCTGCACGGTCGAGACCGAGAGCTTCCAGGAGCGCCCGGACGGCTCCCTGCGCATCGAGGCCACGATCTACGTGTCGCGTGCCGGCCACAAGGCGATCCTGATCGGCGAGAAGGGCAGCCGGATCCGCGCCATCGGCGAAAAGGCGCGGCATGGGCTGGCCGCGCTGCTGGAGCGACCCTGCCACCTGTTCCTGAACGTGAAGGAGCGCGCCGGCTGGGACGAGGAAGGTGCGAGGCTGCGCGCGATCGGGCTCGAGAACCTGGACTAGAGCATCATTCGATCGAACGGACTCGTTCGATCGGATAAAGATGCTCGTCAAAACACCAAGCTAGAGGATGATCCGTGAGCCTAAGCGATCGGATCATCCTCTAGACGCCGGAGAGGTTGTCCCCGGGCCGGCCGCGCAGTACAGAGAAGCCGCCGCCGGCCGAAGAGGATCGATGACCGCATCACCCGAGCACGCCGCCCCGATCTATCGCCGGGTGATGCTGAAGGTCTCGGGCGAGGCACTGATGGGCGAGGGCAGTTTTGGCCTCGATCCTGAGACGGTCAACGCCATCGCCGCCGACATCGCCAGCGTGCACCGCATGGGCGTCGAGGTCGGGCTCGTGATCGGTGGCGGCAACATCTTCCGCGGCATTGCCGCCGCCGCCCGTGGCATGGACCGCGCGCAGGGCGACTATGCCGGCATGCTCGCCACCGTCATCAACGCGCTGATGATGCAGAACGCGCTCGAGAACTGCGACGTCGACACCCGCGTGATGACGGCGATCCAGATGCCCGGCATCGCCGAGCCCTACATCCGGCGGCGCGCGGTGCGGCACATGGAGAAGCGCAGGGTGGTGATCTTCGCCGCCGGCACCGGCAACCCGTTCTTCACCACCGACACCGCGGCAGCGCTCCGCGCCGCCGAGATGGAATGCAACGGCCTGTTCAAGGGCACCCAGGTCGACGGCGTCTATTCCGCCGACCCGCACAAGGATCCGACCGCGACCCGGTTCGACGAGCTCACCTATATGGATGTGCTGTCGCAGGACCTGAACGTGATGGATGCCTCGGCGATCAGCCTGGCGCGCGAGAACGGCCTGCCGATCATCGTCTTCAACATTCATCACCCCGGCTCGTTCGCGAGGGTGATGCGGGGCGAGGGACGGTTCACGCGGATCATCGACCCGGCCTAGCGCCGTTACCCCGTTTGGAACAGGCCGGCGCGCTTCTCGGCGTCGTCGAGGGAGTTGTCGTCGTGGCTGACCTGACTGCACTGAAGGACGATCTCACCCGTCGCATGGACGGCGCGCTGGAGACGCTGCGCCGCGATTTTGGTGGCCTGCGCAGCGGCCGCGCCAGTCCGGCACTGCTGGAGCCGGTGCGGGTCGAGGCCTATGGCGGCGAGGTGCCGTTGACCCAGGTGGGTTCGGTCGCGGTGCCGGAGGCGCGGATGCTGACCGTGCAGGTCTGGGACCGCACGCTGGTGGGCGCGGTCGAGCGCGCGATCCGCGACGCCGGGCTTGGCCTCAACCCCGGCTCGGACGGCCAGATCGTCCGCGTGCCGATCCCGATGCTGACCGCCGAGCGCCGCGTCGAGCTGGCCAAGGCGGCCGGCCGCTACGCTGAGAACGCCAAGATCGCGGTCCGCGGCGTGCGCCGCGACGGCATGGACCAGACCAAGGCATTCGAGAAGAAGGGCGAGATCGCCGAGGACGGCGTCAAGGAATGGTCCGACGCGATCCAGAAGCTGACTGACAGCTACGTGAAGCGGATCGACGACAGCCTCGCGGAGAAGGACCGCGAGATCAAGCAGGTCTGACGCCGTTGCCCGATCCCCAACCCAAGCTGCCGGCCGACCTGCACGGCGAGCGTCCCGACCGTGCGGCGCCCGAGCCGGTACCGTTCGAGCGCGTCCCGGCGAAGCATGACCGGGTGGCCGGTCAGGTCGCCGGCCCTGTTGCCGGCCTGGCCGCGTCGCGCAATCCGGACCACGTCGCCATCATCATGGATGGCAACGGCCGCTGGGCCGCCGCGCGCCGCATGCCGCGACTGGCCGGCCATCGCGCCGGCGCACAGGCGGTGCGGCGCTGCATCAAGGCGGCGATCGCCCACGACGTGCGTTGGCTCACCCTCTACGCCTTCTCCAGCGAGAACTGGGGCCGGCCGGCCGAGGAGGTCACCGACCTCACGCTGCTGCTGCGGCACTACCTGCGCAGCGAGATCGCCGAACTGCACCGGGAGGGCGTGCGCCTGCGGGTGATCGGCGAACATGCGCGCTTCGGCCCGGAGATCCGAGCCGAGCTGGAGGCGGCTCAGCTTCTCACCGCCGGCAACGTCACGCTGACCCTGACCGTGGCGCTGTCCTATGGCGGCCGGGCGGAGATCGTGCACGCCGCCCGCCGCATCGCCGAGGCCGCCCTGGCCGGCCGGCTCGACCCGGCAGCCCTCGACGAGGCCGGCTTCGCCCGCCACCTGTCCACCGCCGACGTCCCCGACCCCGACCTGGTGATCCGCACCAGCGGCGAGTGCCGGCTGTCCAACTTCCTGCTCTGGCAGTCGGCCTATGCCGAGCTGGTGTTCCTCGACGTGCTGTGGCCGGATTTCGAGGCCACTCATTTCGCCGACGCGCTGCAGGCCTTCAACCGCCGCGAGCGCCGGTTCGGGGCGCGTCCTGGCTGACGCGTCTCCGGCGGACGCGCTGGCCGCACCCGCCGGGCGGAGCTGGCGCGATCTGCGCCTGCGGTTGCTGTCGGCGGCGATCCTGGCGCCGATCGGGCTCGCCTGCATCCGCGTCGGCGGGCCGGTGTTCGACGTGCTGGTGCTGGCCGTGCTGGCCGGGCTTGGCCGCGAATGGGGCTCCCTGCTGCGACGGCCTCTGTCCAGCCTGCGTGGCCTGGTGCTGCTGCTGTGGCCGGCGATCGCCTGCGTCGCCGCCCTCGTCACCACGCGCTGGGTCGAGGCGGTCGCCATGCTGGCAGCACCCCTGGTGCTGGGCCCGGCCATCGCCGCCGGCAGCGCCGTCGTGGGGCTGGCCGGGCTGGCGCTGATCTGGCTGCGCGCCGGCACCGGCACCGGGTGGGACGGCGTGCTGTTCGTGATCCTGGCGGTCTGGGCCAGCGACAGCGTCGCCTACCTGGCGGGCCGCGCGTTCGGCGGACCGAGGCTGGCGCCGCGCATCTCGCCAGCCAAGACCTGGTCGGGCTCGCTGGGGGGTCTGCTGGGGGCGATGCTGGTGGGCGCGATGCTGGCAATGCTGCTGCCGGCGCCGGAGGGCGTCTCCGCGGCCGCCCGGGTCGATCGCGGCCTGGCCACCGGGCTTCTGCTGGGGCTGGCCGCGCAGGCCGGCGACCTTGCCGAGAGCGCCTTCAAGCGACGCTGCGGCGTGAAGGATTCCGGTCGGCTGATTCCTGGCCACGGCGGCCTGCTTGACCGCTTCGACGGCCTGCTGGCGGCAGCCCCGGTGGCGGCGCTGCTGTCGCTGGCGGCCCCCGCCGGCACCGGCTTCTGGTATGCCTTCCCCCATGTGTTCCTGGGGAGCGACCCGAGATGAAGAGCGTGACCATCCTCGGCAGCACCGGCAGCGTCGGTGCCAGCACGGTCGATCTGCTGCTGCAGGCGCCGGAGCGCTATCGGGTCGCGGTGCTGGTCGGCGGCCGCAACGTGGCGAAGCTGGCCGAGCAGGCGATCGTGCTCCGCGCCGGCCATGCGGTGATCGCCGAGACGGACGGGCTGGCCGATCTGCGGGCACGGCTGGCTGGCACCGGCATCCGCGTCTCGGCCGGCCGCGAGGCGGTGTGCGAGGCGGCCGGCGAGCCGGTCGACTGGACCATGGCGGCGATCACCGGCGCCGCCGGGCTGGCGCCGACCCTGGCCGCGATCCGGCAGGGCGGTGCCGTGGCGCTCGCCAACAAGGAGGCGCTGGTCTCCGCCGGCGACGTCATGCTGCGCGCGGTGGCCGAAGCGGGCGCCACGTTGCTGCCGGTCGATTCCGAGCACAACGCGATCTTCCAGGCGATGGCCGACAAGCAGGTCGGCGAGGTCGAGCGCATCGTGCTGACCGCGTCGGGCGGCCCGTTCCGTACGGCATCCGTGGACGAGATGGAGCGCGCCACGCCGGAGGCGGCCCTCCGCCACCCGGTCTGGTCGATGGGCGCCAAGATCTCGATCGACTCCGCCAGCATGTTCAACAAGGGGCTCGAGGTGATCGAGGCGGCCCGGCTGTTCGGGCTGCCGGAGGCGCGCATCGACGTGCTGGTGCACCCGCAATCGGTCGTGCACGGCATGGTGCACTACACCGACGGCAGCGTGCTGGCGCAGCTGGGGGCGCCCGACATGCGGATCCCGATCGCGCACGCGCTGGCCTGGCCGGGACGGATGCCGACCCGCTCGCCCCGGCTCGACCTGGCCCTCGTCGGCCAGCTCGCCTTCGAGGCGCCGGACCCCGTCCGCTTCCCCGCACTCCGCCTGGCGCGCGCGGCGCTCCGGGCCGGGGGCGCCGCGCCGGCCATCCTGTCCGCGGCCAACGAGGTCGCCGTCGAGGCCTTCCTGGACCGCCGCATCGGCTTCCTGGACATCGCCCGGCTGGTCGAGGCGGTGCTGGATCGCCTGGGCCAACAATCCGCCGACACGCTGGATGCCGTGCTACACTGGGATGGCGAGGCCCGCCGTCAGGCGGCGCGGTCCGCCGCTTCCCGCGCCGCCTGAGCCGCCAGGCACACCCGGAGCCATAGAAGATGCCCGACTTGCTGCGCACCATCCTGGCCGCCGCCCTGGTGCTGGGCGTCCTGGTGTTCGTCCACGAGCTCGGGCACTACCTGGCCGCGCGCTGGCGCGGCGTGCATGTCGAGGTGTTCTCGATCGGCTTCGGCAAGCCCCTGTTCCGGTGGCGCGACCGCGTCGGCACCGAGTGGCGGCTGTGCGTGCTGCCGATCGGCGGCTACGTGAAGCCGCATGGCTTCGAGGGGCCGGACGACGCGACCCCGGAGATGCGGGCGGCCTGGCTGCCCGGCCGCACCTTCCACGACAAGCCGGTGCTGAGCCGGGCAATCGTCATCGTCGCCGGGCCGGTGTTCAACTTCCTGCTCGCGATCCTGCTGTTCGCCGCCGTGTTCGCGACCGCCGGCCGGCCGGCCGATCCGGCCGACATGGCCAACCTGCGTCCGGTGATCGCGGCCGTCGGCGCCGGCAGCGCCGCCGAGCATGCCGGGCTCAAGCCAGGCGACCGCATCCTGGCGGTGGATGGCGTCGCGATTCCCAATTTCGCCAACCTGCAGCGGCTGGTCGCCGCCAGCCCCGGCCGCCACGTCACGCTGACGGTGCTGCGCAATGACGACCACCTGCAGCTGCCGGTGACGCTCGACACCGTGCGATCGGGCGGCCTCAAGAGCGGCCAGCTCGGCGTGGCGGCACAGCTGCCGCCGCCGCACCGGCTGGCCCTGCCGCAGGCGGTGGTGGCCGCGATACAGACCACGGGGATGGTGATCGCGAGCTGGGTGGTGGGGCTGGGCCAGATCGTCAGCGGCCACGTCGCCGCCTCGCAGGTCGGCGGCACGCTGCGCATCGCGCAGATGTCGGGCCAGTTTGCCGCCGCGGGCGTCTCCAGCCTGGTGAGCTTCATGGCCATCCTGTCGATCAACCTGGGGCTGGTGAACCTGCTGCCGATCCCGGTGCTCGATGGCGGACGGCTGGTTTTCTACGCCATCGAGGCGCTGCGCGGACGGCCGGTGTCGCGCGGCGTGCAGGAGTATGGCTTCCGCGCCGGCTTCGCGCTGATCGCCGGCATCTTCCTGTTCGCCACCATCAACGACCTCACCCAGTTCGGCCTGTTCGACTGGCTGCGGCACGTGATCGGCTGATGCGCGGGCGAGGTCGACCTGTCGGGGTGCGCTTGCGCTACGGGGCATTCTTCGGGTAGCTCGGCGCCAGTCCAGGCCGCTGTCTCTCGGTGTGGCGTCGACGATGTGGCAAGCGCCGCCGGCCCCGACGGGGACGACCGGCGCTTCTGGGGGATGGGTCGCCTTGCACGGTAAACGTTCTGCGCTGCTCGCTTCGGCCTGCCTGCTCCCCTTCGCCCTCGACTCGCGCGAGCCTCTCTGGGCTCAGGATGCCACCCCGGAATCAGGCACGGCGGCACCGGCCACGCACGGCCGCCAGCGCCCGGCGGCGCACCACGCCCGCCTGCATCGCGCGGCCGCCGCCGCGGTTCCCACCGGCGGCACGATCCAGTCCATCCGCGTTCTGGGCAACGAGCGCATCGAGACCGGCACCATCCTGTCCTACCTGGTGGTTCAGGCTGGCGACCCGTTCAATCGGGAGGAGCTGGACCGCTCGCTGAAGACGCTGTTCGCGACCGGGCTGTTCCGCGACGTCACCCTGCACCGCGACGGCAACACGCTGCTGGTGGACGTGGTCGAGAACCCGATCGTCAACCGCATCTCGTTCGAGGGCAACCACGCCGCAAAGGACGACGACCTGCGCAAGGAGATCGATCTCCGCGCGCGCGCCGTCTACACGCCCGAGATGGCGAGCCGCGACCGCCAGAAGATCCTCGACCTCTATGCCCAGAAGGGCCGCTACGGCGTCACCGTGACGCCGCAGATCATCCGGCTGTCGCACAACCGGGTCGACGTCATCTTCCAGATCAACGAGGGCGAGCTGACGCTGATCCGCAAGATCAGCTTCGTCGGCAACAAGGCGTTCAGCGAGGCGCGGCTGGCCCAGGTGATCACCTCGAAGGAGACCGCCTGGTACAGGTTCTTCTCGTCGTCGGACGAGTACAACCCCGACCGCATCAAGTTCGACAGCGAGCTGCTGCGCCGCTTCTATCTCCGCAATGGCTATGTCGACTTCAACGTGGTGGATGCGACCGCCGAGCTGGCGCCCAACCGCAAGTCCTTCTTCGTCACCTTCACGATCGACGAGGGGCCGCGCTACCGCATCGGCCGCATCGAGGTGAAGTCGACGCTGCGCCACGTCACCGCCGAGAGCCTGCGCCCGAAGATCAAGATCTACGAGCACCAGTGGTACGACGGCGACGACGTGCAGCATACGGCGGAGGGCCTGCAGAACTTCCTGCAGGCCAGCGGCAGCCCGTTCGCCAGCGTGAAGCCGGAGATCGCCCGCAACACCGACAACCACACCGTCGACCTGCTGTTCGACGTGAGCGAGGGTCCGCGGATCTATGTCGACCGCATCGACATCAACGGCAACACCATCACCCAGGACCGCGTGATCCGTCGCCAGTTCGATTTCGCCGAGGGCGATCCGCTGACGCCGGCGCAGCAGCGCCGCAGCAAGCAGAGCCTGGAAGACCTGGGCTTCTTCAACACGGTCTCGATCGAGACGGCCCCCGGCTCGGCGCCCGACCGGGTCAACGTGAACGCCGCGATCAGCGAGAAGCCGACCGGCCAGATCACGCTGGGCGGCGGCTACTCGACCGATGCCGGCGTGCTGGCCAACGCCGGCATCCGGCAGTCGAACCTGGTCGGCTCGGGCATCGATGCCAGCCTGTCCGGCACCATCGCCCAGTACGAGAACCAGGTCGACCTGTCTGTCACCGACCCGTATTTTCTCGGCCGCAACGTCGTCGCCGGCATCGACCTCTTCAACATCGAGACCGAGGGCAACAGCTCCAGCGTCCAGAACTACTACGAGACCCGCACCGGCGGCACGGCCCGCATCGGCTACGCCTTCAACCGCTACCTGTCGCAGTCCTTCAACTATACCGTCACCGACCGGCGGGTGAACAACGTCTACACCGCCGCCAGCCTCTACATCCAGGCCGAGCACGGCACTTCGTTCCTGTCGCAGATCGGCACCACGCTGGCCTATGATCGGCGGGATAGCCGCGTCGCGCCGCATACCGGCTACCTTGTCACCACCGGTGTCGACGTGGCCGGCCTTGGCGGCAACGAGAAGTACATCCGCAGCAAGATCGACGCGTCGTACTATATCCCGCTCGACTACTTCACGGGCAACCACGACTGGACCGTCTCGCTGAAGGCCGGCACCGGCTACCTCGCCGACTACGATCACGGCCGGCAGGACATCGTCGACAACTTCTACCTGGGCGGCGACAACCTGCGCGGCTTCTACGACGGCGGCGTCGGGCCCTACTCGAATCCGACGAATATCTATCCCGCCGCCGACGCGCTCGGTGGCCGCTTCATCTACACGCAGTCGACGCAGCTCAACTTCCCGCTTCCCGTGGGTCCCGACCTCGGGCTGTCGGGGCGCTACTTCGTCGATGTCGGCGGCCTGTCCGGCGCCCGCGTGCTGACCACCAACTTTACGAGCTACGGTGCGAACGCCGTCGGCCAGAGGATCCTGGGCGACGATCTGCGGCCGCGCGTCGGCACCGGCGTCGGTGTGTCTTGGAAGAGCCCGTTCGGCCTCATCAACGTCGATCTCGGCATTCCGGTGGTGCGGCAGCCCAGCGACAAGCAACAAGTCTTCCGTTTTGGATTCGGCTCGAATTTCTGAGGTGATGATGTCCCGTTCAACCCGCGCCCTGCTGATCGCGGGCGTCCTGCTGGCCCCGGCCGTCCTCGGTCCGGTGCCGCTCCTCCCAACCCTGATCTCCGCCGCCCACGCCCAGCAGGGCGGCGGCTGGTTCGTGCCCAAGAGCAGCCAGCCGGCCGAGGCGCCGGCGCCTCGCCGCCGTGCGGCACCGCAGCAGCAGCGCGCGATTCCGGCTGCCTCCCAGGAAGGCCTGCAGGAGCAGCCCGACGACCAGCAGGCGCAGGGTCCCCAGGGACAGGGTCCGCAGCCGGTGCTGCCGCTGCCGCCGATCCCGGCGCTGTCGCCGATCCCCAAGGGCAGCCCGCCCCCGGCGGCCGTGTTCGGCATCATCAGCGTGCCCGACGTGATGCGCCAATCCTCGGCGGCGCAGCAGGTCGAGGCGGTGCTGGGTGCCCGGCGCGACAAGCTGAACCAGGACGCGAAGCGTGAGCAGCAGGGCTGGCGCGAGACCCAGCAACAGATCCAGGCCAGCGCCAAGACCATGACGCAGGACCAGTTGCAGGCGAAGGTGGGTGCGCTGCAGGCGCGGGTGCGCAACGCCCAGAAGGATTTCACCAACCGCAACCGCGTCATTCAGGAGGCCGCCCAGGTGGCGATCGGCCAGATCGAGCGCGAGCTGGTGCAGGTGATCAAGCAGGTCTCGGCGGCGCACGGCATGAACTTCGTGCTGCATCGCGAGCAGGTGGCGCTGAACCTGCCGGAGTTCGACATCACGCCGCAGGTGCTGGGGCAGCTCAACGCGACGCTGCCCTCTGTGTTCATTCCCGCCGACGGCGTCGACTCAGAGGCGCTGGCCCGATCCGGCGCTTATCCCACGACCGCCAATCCTGGCCCGGAACCCGCCGCCGTGACCGCGGTCTCCGCCCCCGGTCCCGTCGCCGCGGCGACGTCGAAGCCGAGATAGCTGCGGCGTCGCCAGGGCGAGCCCCGTTGCAGATCCTGGTGATGACCCCGGCATGACGTCGGCATCGGCGGACGGCTCGTCCCCCGGCGGCGCGTCCGGGGATGCGCGCTTCTTTGCCCGCACTGCGCCGCGGACCCTGCAGGCACTGGCCGAGCTGGCCGGCGCCACGATCCGGCCGCCACGGGCGGACGTCGTGCCGGCGGATGTCAGGTTCATGGGCGTGGCGCCACTGCAGGCGGCCGGGGCGGACCAGGTCAGCTTCCTCGACAACCGGCGCTACCTGGAGCAACTCGCCGGCACGGGTGCCGGGGCGGTTATCGTCGCTCCCGGCTTCGCGGACAAGGTGCCCGCGACCGCCGCCGCGCTCGTTACCGCGCAGCCCTACCTGGCCTGGGCGCGGGTTGCCGGTGCCTTTCATCCGCGGCCCGCGGCCCGCCCCGGCATCCACCCGACCGCCTGCGTCGATGCCGCGGCGGAGGTCGACCCCCGCGCCGAGATCGCAGCCTTCGCCATGGTCGGCGCCGGCGCACGGATCGGTGCCGGCACCCTGGTCTCGGCCCACGCGGTGATCGGGCCTGGCGTCGTGGTGGGCCAGGAATGCCGGATCGGCAGCCATGTCAGCCTCAGCCACGCCCTCGTCGGCGACCGCGTCACGCTGTTCCCGGGCGCCCGGATCGGTCAGGACGGCTTCGGCTTCGCACTCGCGCCCGACGGCTTCGTGACGGTGCCGCAGCTTGGCCGGGTGCTGATCGAGGACGACGTGGAGGTCGGCGCTAACGCCACCATCGACCGCGGCTCGGCGCAGGACACCGTCATCGGCGCCGGCTCCCGCCTCGACAACCTGGTGCAGATCGGGCACAACGTCCGCCTCGGTCGCTGCTGCATCGTGGTGTCGCAGGCGGGAATCTCGGGCTCCAGCGTGCTCGGGGATTTCGTGACAGTTGCAGCGCAGGCCGGGCTGATCGGTCATATCCGGATTGGTGAGAAGGCTCGGATTGGCGCGCAGTGCGGCGTGATGTCGGACGTGGAAGCGGGCGCCGACGTGATTGGCAGCCCGGCGATGCCGTTTCGCGAGTTCTTCCGCAACGTGGCGACGCTCCGGCGGCTGTCGCGGCGGCTCGCGGCCCGGATCGGCGGCCCGGGTGCGGACGGCGGAACGATCTAGAGGGGAAGAAGGGTTCAGCCCTTATGGATGGCCTATGGACGGAACGACACAGGAACAGCCGGACGAGGCGCACGATCCGGCCGGCAAGGCGGGCGGGTCCGCATCCAGCGGTGTCGTGCAGGTGATCGACAGCGACGGCGTCGGCCGCACCGTCGACATCATGCAGATCATGGCGGCGATCCCGCACCGCTACCCGTTCCTGATGATCGACCGCATGGTCGAGGTGGTCACCGGCGCATCCGCCATCGGCATCAAGAACGTCTCCATCAACGAGCCGTTCTTCCAGGGCCATTTCCCGGCCAAGCCGGTGATGCCCGGCGTTCTCATCATCGAGGCGATGGCACAGACCGCCGCCGCCCTGGTGGTGCTGACGCTGGGCGGTGATTTTGACGGCAAGCTGGTCTATTTCATGACCATCGAGAACGCCAAGTTCCGCCGTCCGGTCGGACCGGGAGACCAGCTTCGCGTCCACGTCGTGAAGGAGCGCCAGCGCGGCAACGTCTACAAGTTCCGCGGCATCGCCAGGGTGGACGGGGTTTCGGTCGCCGAAGCCAGCTACAGCGCGATGATCATGGGCTGACGGCCGAGTTGCGGGTTCCGTCGCCCGCCCGTGCCGAGCCCGGTAACATGTCGTGTCTTGGCCGCCCTCCGGCCGCCGGCCTAGCGTGCCGCGTGCCGCGATCGATCGAACGAAGGAGTTGTCGTCACCATGGCGGCTGATCTGGCCGGGCTGCAGCAGTCCGGCCGCAGGCAGGCCGACGCGGCCCGCATCCATCCCAGCGCCCTCGTTGCCGAAGGCGCCCTGCTCGGCCACGGCGTCAAGATCGGTCCGTGGTGCAGCGTCGGCGCCGACGTGTCGCTCGGCGACGGCGTCCGGCTGCTCAGCCACGTCGTCGTGGATGGCGTCACCGAGATCGGCGCCGGCTCCACGCTCTACCCGTTCTGCACCGTTGGCATGGCGCCGCAGGATCTCAAATATCGCGGCGAGCCGACCCGCTGTATCGTCGGCGCCCGAGCCACGATCCGCGAGAACGTCACCATCCACCGCGGCACCGCCGGCGGCGGTGGCGTAACCCGGATCGGCGACGACTGCCTGATCATGGCCAACGCCCATGTGGCGCACGACTGCCGATTGGGCGACCGCGTCATCATCGTGAACAACGTGGTGATGGGCGGCCACGTCGAGATCGGCGACGACGCCCGCATCATGGGATCGGCGGCCCTGCACCAGTTCGTGCGCATCGGCCGCGCCGCCATGGTGGGCGGCGTCTGCGGGGTCGAGAGCGACGTCATCCCCTACGGCAGTGTGCTCGGCAACCGTGCCCGGCTGGTCGGGCTGCACTGGATCTGGCTACGCCGCAGCGGTGTCGCCGCGCCCGACCTGCAGCGGCTGCGGCGCGCCTTCCGCCTGCTCTATCCGCTGGCGACGTCCGGCACCGCCGTGTTTGAGCAACGGCTGGCCGAGGTGCGGGCCGAGTTCGGCGACGAGCCCCGGGTGGCCGAGATCCTCGCCTTTATCGATGCGCCGAGCCAGCGCGGCCTGGTCCGTGCCGCCGCTGCCGGGGTGGCCGAGGAGAGCGACGGCGTGTGAGCGGGGTCGCGTCCGGCACGCTCGGCATCCTCGCCGGCGGCGGTCCGCTGCCGGGCGAGGTGGCGGCCTGCGCGGCGGCTGCAGGCCGGACGGTGTTCATGATCGCCTTCCAGGACTTCGCCGAGCCGGCGGTGGTGGCGCCCTGGCCGCACGAATATGTCCGCCTGGCCGCCGCCGGCCGCATCCTGGCCTCCCTGCGCGAGCACGGCTGCTCCGAGCTGGTGCTGATCGGGCCGGTGCGGCGTCCGTCGCTGCGCGACCTCCGCCCCGATGCGGAGGGTGCCCGCATTCTGGCTCGCATCGGCCGCGCCCTGTTCGCCGGCGATGACGGCCTGCTCGCCGCCCTGGTCCGGGTGCTGGGCGAGGAGGGCTTCGCGGTGCGCGGCGCGCACGAGTTCCTGGCCGGCTCGGTGGGTCGGGTCGGGCAGCTCGGCCGGCACGGCGCCGACGCGGAGGCGCTGGCCGACATCAGCCGCGGGGTCGCGGTCGTGCAGGCCCTCGGCCGCCTGGACGTCGGCCAGGGGTGTGTGGTGCAGCAGGGGCTGGTGCTGGCGGTCGAGGCGCTGGAGGGCACCGACCGTATGCTGGCCCGTGCCGGTGGCCTGCGGCAGTCAGGGCCGGGCGGCGTGCTGGTCAAGCTGGTGAAGCCGGGCCAGGACCGCCGCGCCGACATGCCGACGATCGGGCCCGGCACCGTGGCCGCCGCCGCCGCCGCCGGGTTGCGGGGGATTGCGTTCGAGGCCGGCGGTACCCTTCTGACCTTCCCGGACCGGCTGCGCGAGGCGGCCGACCGGGACGGGCTGTTCCTGATCGGGATCCGGCCCGCACTCGATCCTGGAGAGACGACGCGATGAGCAGCTACCTGCATACCATGGTCCGGGTGAAGAACCTCGACGCCAGCCTGGCCTTCTACAGGCTGCTTGGCCTGCACGAGCTGCGCCGGACCGAGGTGCCGGACGGCAAGTACACGCTGGTATTCATCGGCTATGCCGACAACGCGCACGGCCAGGCGGAGATCGAGCTCACCTACAACTGGGGCGATGACGACGGCTACGAGGTCGGCACCGGCTTCGGCCACTTCGCGGTCGGCATGCCGGACGTGACCGCGGCGGTGGAGGCGGTGCGGGCCGGCGGCGGCAAGGTGACGCGCGAGCCCGGCCCGGTGAAGTTCGGCACCACCTTCATCGCCTTCGTCGAGGATCCGGATGGCTACAAGATCGAGCTGATCCAGCGGGCCGCCTGAGCGACCGCCGCCTTGACCATGTCCGGCCGGCGAATCGCCGGCCGGACATATCCGACGCCTGTGCTTGCACGCGTTTTCAGGCGGTCAGACCCGGATCGCGCTGCACAGCCTGACCGATTCGGCTGAAGGAAGCGTTAACCGGGTCCCGCTGGCGGCACTCTTGGCAGTCCGGGGTTCTGCTCCCGCCGGAGCCGCTCCTCGGCCCGCTCGACGGTCGAGATCATCGCCTCCGCGGCGCGCCGGGCGATCGGGTCCTGGCTCATGGCCAACCGATCCGCGGTCAGCATCGCCGGCGACAGGATGCCGCGCAGGTCGTGCCGCAGCTGCGAAGCCTGCCTCTCGAGGTCGGCCACCCGTGCTTCGACCGTGAGCACCCGGCCCGTCGCGCGCACGACGCTCACGCGCCCAGCCGCGGCGGTCCGCCGGAACAGGCCCTGCGCCACCACGAACGCCACCGCCGCCGGCACCAGCGCCCGGGCCGCCTGCGGCAGGTTGGCCAGCAACGCGCCCAGGCAGGCGACCAGCACCGCGCCGGCGAGCAGCAGCGGCGGGGCCGGGACCGTATTCTTCGGAAGCTTCATGCGGCCCCGACTGTCGGCCGAACCCGCAACGATCTCAAGCCGCGGCGTCGCGGTTGACGGTTGTGGCCCGAACCACCTATAAGCCGGCCCTCCGGAGGCGGTGGCCCAAGGCCGCGCGGCATCCGTATGTCCGATCCCCGACTGTCCGCCGCCCGAGGGCCGGACCCCGTCCGTTCAGGAGAGTGCCGCCGTGAAGCGCACGTATCAACCGTCCAAGCTGGTGCGCAAACGGCGCCATGGCTTCCGCGCGCGCATGGCGACCGTCGGCGGTCGTGCCGTGCTGTCCGCTCGTCGCGCCAAGGGCCGCAAGCGCCTGTCCGCCTGATCCGGGCGAAGTCGGCTGGGGCCGTCGCCGTCCTCGGCCGGCCATCCCGCCCGGATCGCGTGGGCTGATCGGAGAAACGAGCCGGCATGGCGTCTTCCGGGATCAAGCTGAAGCGCCGGGCGGAATTTCTGCGCGTGGCCGCCAAGGGGACCAAGGCCCCGATGCCGGGGTTGGTGCTGCAGGCGATGCGTCGTCCCGACGAGGCGCCGGCCCGGCTCGGCTTCACCGTAACCAAGAAGGTCGGCAACGCGGTGGCGCGCAACCGCACCAAGCGCCGCTTGCGCGAGGCAGCCCGCCTGGTGCTGCGCCGCGAGGCGCTCCGCGGGACCGCGGTGACCGGGGTCGATCTCGTGCTGATCGGCCGCGACGGCACCGCCCGGCGGCCGTTCCCGGCGCTGCTCGACGATTTCGGGCGGGCGCTCCGCCGCACCGGCGCGCTGGGCGCTTCCCGGCGAAGCGACCCGCCGATAGAGCCCGGCGAGTGACCGGGCGCGTCGCACGGCTGGCACTCCGCGGGATGATCCGGCTGTACCAACTCTGCCTGCGTCCGGTGCTGGGGCCCAACTGCCGCTTCGTGCCGGGCTGCAGCGACTATGCGCTGGAAGCGGTGGCGCGGCACGGCGCGCTACGGGGGTCCTGGCTGGCGGCGGGGCGTATCCTGCGCTGCAACCCATGGCATCCCGGCGGCCACGACCCGGTCCCTCATCATTCCCATCGAGATCGGCCCTTCCGCTGATGGACAACAGACGCCTCCTCCTCGCGATCGCACTCTCCGTACTGATCCTCGTCGGCTTCGAGTGGCTGCTGCCGAAGCAGAACCAGCAGGCGCTGCATGAGCGGGCGATGCAGACCACCCAGGCGACCCCGTCCGCCGACGCGCCGCACCCGGTCACCGACCTGGCGCCGCCCGGCACCTCGCCAGCGCCTATTCCGCCGCCTTCGCATCACGCGCGGCTGCCGATCGAGGCGCCCAGCGTCCATGGCAGCATCGACCTGGTGGGGGCGCGGTTGGACGACCTGCTGCTGACCGGTTACCGCGAGACCGTGCGCCCGAACAGCCCGCAGGTCCGCGTGCTGGAGCCGGCCGACGAGAAACAGCCCAACTTCGTGCAATTCGGTTGGAGCGGCGTTGGAGCCGGCACCAGGGTTCCCGACAGCTCGACGCTCTGGACCGCCGACCGGCCGCGTCTGACCCCGGCCGCCCCGGTCACGTTGTCCTGGGACAACGGCGCCGGCCTGGTGTTCCAGATCGTGCTGTCGGTGGACCGCGACTACATGTTCACGGTCGAGCAGCGGGTCCGCAACACGACCGCGCAGCCGGTGTCGCTCTACCCCTGGTCCCGGGTCAGCCGCGGCTACACGCCGCAGGTGACCGGCGGCTATCTGGTGCACGAGGGCCCGATCGCGGTCGTCGACGGCCGGCTGGAGCAGATGTCCTATAGCGGGCTGAAGTCGAAATCCGCCGAGGAGGGCGGCACCGGCTGGTCAGCGACGCAGGCGGCCGGACCGCAGTCCGGCTGGGCCGGCATCACCGACAAGTACTGGCTGACCGCGATCATTCCGGACGGCGATCGGCCGACGGTGGCCAGCTATCGTTACGACGCCAGCCAAGGTGCCGGCACCTATCAGGTGGACTTCATCAGCCCGGCGGCGCTCGCGGTGCCGGCGGACGGCACCTTGGTCAGCGCCGCGCACGTCTTCGCCGGCGCCAAGGAGGTGCACGTGCTGGACACCTACCAGGCGCGGCTGCACATCACGGACTTCTGGAAGGCGATCGATTTTGGATGGTTCGCCTTCCTGACCAAGCCGATCTTCTATGTGCTGGATTGGCTCAACACGGCACTCGGCAATTTCGGCCTGGCGCTGATGGCCTTCACGCTGATCGTCAAGACGCTGTTCTTCCCGCTGGCCACCAAGCAGTTCCGCTCGATGGGCAAGATGAAGCTGCTGGCGCCCAAGATGCAGGCGGTGCGCGAGCGTCACAAGGGCGACCCGGTGGCGATGAACCAGGAGATGATGACGCTCTACAAGCAGGAGAGCGTGAACCCGGCCAGCGGCTGCCTGCCGATGCTGGTGCAGATCCCGGTGTTCTGGTGCCTCTACAAGGATCTGGTGGTGACGATCGAGATGCGGCACGCGCCGTTCTTCGGCTGGATCCACGACCTCTCCGAGCCCGATCCCACCAACGTCTTCAACCTGTTCGGGCTGCTGCCGTTCGACCCCTCGGCCCTGAGCCCGTTCCTGCATCTAGGCGTCTGGCCGATGGTGCTGGGGGGCACCATGCTGCTGATGCAGCGCATGAACCCGCCGCCGCCGGACCCGGCGCAGGCGCGGCTGTTCCAGCTGATGCCGCTCATCTTCATGTTCGTGCTGGCCCGCCAGCCGGCTGGCCTGGTGATCTACTACTGCTGGAACAACCTGCTCACCGTCGCTCAGCAATGGCTGATCCAGCGCCAGACCCGCCTCGGCGGCGCGCGGCAGGTCAGCACGGTGTCGCGCTGACCGGATCCGCCGACGAGGCGGCGGCAGCCCTCGAGGCCGGCCGGCTGCTGTTCGCCGCCGAATGCCGGTTCTTCTACGCCGCTCAGCGCCTCGACCAGCTGCCGGAGCCCGACTTGCCGGAGATCGCGTTCGCCGGCCGCTCCAATGTCGGCAAGTCCAGCCTGATCAACGCGCTCACGGGACACAAGGCGCTGGCGCGGGCCTCCTCGGAGCCCGGCCGCACCCGCCAGCTCAACTTCTTCGCGCTCGGCGGCCGCCTCACGCTGGTCGACATGCCCGGCTACGGCTTTGCCCGGGCCAACAAGTCGGTGAAGGAGGATTGGCAGGGGCTGATGTTCGACTTCCTGCGCGGCCGCCCCACGCTCCGGCGCGTGGTGCTGCTGCTCGACGGCCGGATCGAGCTCAAGGACAGCGATCGCGATGTCATGACGCTGCTTGACCGCGCCGCGGTGACGTTCCAGCTGGTGCTGACGAAGTGCGACGTGCCCAAGCCGCCCGCGGTCGCGGCCAAGCTGGCCGAGATCCAGGCC
>CALMVO010000080.1 GCA_937873205.1 uncultured Acetobacteraceae bacterium | reverse complement strand
CATCACGTTCTGGCTGCCAAAATGAGTCCTGAGCCTAGAGGATGATCCGATCGCTTAGGCTCACGGAGCATCCTCTAGCTTGTTGTTTTGACGAGCATCTTTATCCGATCGAACGAGTCCGTTCGATCGGATGATGCTCTAGTTCAGTCATCCGGGATTCATCAGCGGGATGCCGCCAGGGCCGGTATCTGGTTGCCCACCTCCTCGATCAAGGTGTCGACGGTCGTCGACAAGCGCTCGATCAGTATCCGCGTCACCGGTTCATCCCTCTTGACCGCACGATCGAACAACTGCGCGGCGGCGGCGAGCTGCTCGAAACCGAACATTCCGGCGCTGCCGGCTAGGACATGCGCCGCCGCTCCCAGCGTCGCATCGGGACGCGCAGGATCGCCCAGTTCCTGCAGCGCTCGCGAGAGCGACGTGCTGCGGTCCCTGATCGTCGCCAGATAGGATGCGATCGTCTCGGCTGACAGAATGGCGGCCATGTCGTCGAACGTGGTCCTGTTGAAGGCCATCGGCTGCTTGTCCGTCTCCGCGTCGAGGGAGGCTAACGAAGAGCGGGTGCTCTCCGCAGCCTGATCGGGAAGCGAGTTCCTGACATCCAGGGCGATCGCCATGGATTGGACGGCGTCGGAGGCGCCGCGACAGGCGAGGGCGCCGTCCAGCAGGGTGAGAAGGGCCTCCTGCTTGAACGGCTTCGTGAGATGGGCGTCCATTCCAGCCGCGTAGCATTGCTCGATCTGCTCGCCGAATGCCTGCGCCGTCAGCGCGACGATCGGGATCCTGCCCCTCCGGCCCGGCAGGCGACGGATCCGCCGCGTTGCCTCGAGGCCATCGACCTCGGGCATCTGCACGTCCATGAGGATGATGTCGAAATCACATGACGAGGCCAGCTCGACGGCATCGGCGCCGCCCGCCGCGAGCGTCACCTCATGACCGATGGGCTGGAGGAATGATGCGGTGATGTCGCGGTTCATCGCGATATCGTCGACGACGAGAACCTGGGCGCGTTTGGCCGACTCCGTGCGCTCCTCCTTGAACACGCCGCCGATGGCGGCGGCCAGCGGCGAGCCCGCATCCGCAGCCGACGCCAGATCGAGCCAGAAAACACTGCCACCAACCGGATTGTCCCGGTAGCCGATCTGGGCCTTCAGGATCGTCGCGAGTTGCGCCGAGAGGGCCAGGCCAAGACCAGCCCCTTCGATTGCCGATTGGCTGTGACCGAGACGCTCGAACTTCTGGAACAGCCGCGATCGCAGCCCGATCGGTATTCCGGGCCCGGTGTCGACGACCGCGATCCGCACGCCATGCGCCGCCGTAGGCTGCAGACGCAGTTCGACCGATCCGCGAGCGGTAAACTTTATCGCGTTGCCGAGCAGGTTGAGCAGTATCTGCCGCAGCCTGCCGGCATCGGTCGTGATCCAGTCCGGCGTGCCGAAGGCAATGGCCAGATCAAGCCTGAGACCCTTCACCCGCGCGACCGGCTCGACGAGTTCGATGCAGGCCCGCGCAAGGAGGGGCAGATCGACCCGGCTCAGGCTCAACTCGACGGTCTCGGCCTCGATCTCGGAAAGGCTGAGCACCCTGTTGATCATCTGCAGGAGGTGCTCTCCCGCTTCCAGCATCGACGTCACCCGCTGGATCTGCCGGGTGCCCAGCCCGCCCTCCAGCTTCAACAGCTCCGCGTAGCCGAGGATGCCGTTCAACGGGGTTCGCAACTCGTGACTCATGCCTGCGAGGAAGCGCGTCTTGGCCTGACTGGCCTTCTCCGCCTGGTCCTTCGCCCGCGCGAGGTGGCGCGCGAGCCGGTGCAGCTCCACGTTCGCCTCCCGCAACTCCTCGGCCTGCGCATGACGTTCGGAGATGTCGCGTAGGGAGAAGATCAGGGAGGCCGTGTCTCCGGTCGACGGATCGCGTACGGTATCGACCGTCGCCTCCACCCGGATCCAGAGCCGCGTCGGATGCCGGGCGCGATAGGTGACGCGGGTGCGCTCGCGCGGGTCGGTCAGCAGCGGCTGGACCATCTCGAGGATCTGTACGGCGTCGTCGGGATGCATGGTATCTTCCAGCCTGGTGCCGAGCATCTGCTCGGGCTCGCGGCCGAGGACGGTCCGGCAGGCCGGCGAGGAGTAGGTGCATCGCAGCTGCTGATCGAGACACATGATCACTTCGCTCGTGCTGTCGGCGAGCATGCGGTAGCGTTCCTGACTTTCAAGCAGGACCGCCTCGACCGCGCGGCGGTCCGTGACGTCCCGCACGTTGGCGATAACCTGAATCTCCGCATCGCCCCACCGCAGGAGACGCGCGCGCGTCTCCACCCACAGCGGCGAGCCGTCCTTGCGGATGTAGCGGAAACACAGGGTGATCTGGGCGGTCCCCGCCAGCAGCCGCGGCGCCACGTCCGCAAGCATCTGCCTGTCGTCTGGATGGATGATGTCGACCCAGGGTCCGGTCATGGCCTCGCTGGAACTCCAGCCGGTCAGTACGGAAAATGCCGGCGAGACGTAGCTCCGCCGTCCATCCAGGTCCATGCAGACGATGGCGTCGCTCGAGTTCTCGGACAGCAGGCGATAGCGGTGCTCGGCCTGCTGCCTGATCCTGATTTGGCGGGCGAAGCGGCTGCCGGCGAACATCAGGACCATCGACACGAGGAGGCTGACCGCCAGGTGGAGCGCAGCGTCGGCGTGCCAGCCGGCCAGCACGTCGTCCAGTGCGTGGGCGACGAGGATGCAGAGCGGGTAGTCGTCAACCTTGCGGAAGCTGACGAGCCGCGTGACCCCGTCGACCGGCGAGATGGCAATCACGCTGCCCGAGATCTGTCCGGCGCCGATCCTCTGCAACGGCCGGCTGGAGGACACGTTCACGCCGGTTGTCGCCACCTGGGTGCCGTTGGCGCGCGCGACGATGACACCCCGGGTGGTGGCCAACGAGATTGCACCCCGTGGGCCGATCGCGAAGCTGCGGTAGAAGCGCTGCAGGAACGCGATCGAGATCCGTGCCCGCACCACCCCGGCGAAGTGGCCTAGCCGGTCGTCGATCCGGCGCGATATGGTGATGCTCCACTCTCCGTCCACGCGCGAGCGGATGAGGTCCCCGATCAGGACGCCACGATCCGCGTGGTCGCGGTGGTATTCGAAGTAGGGGCGGTCGCCCACGGCGAACACGCCACCTGAGGCATTCCGCTCGCCGACGACCACGGCTCCCGTGGCGTCGAACACCGCAACGCCGGAGATTGCCCGTACGTGCGGCAAGCCCGTCGTGATCAGGCGTTCCAACCGGCCGATGCGGTCCGGTGAGAGCCCATCCACCTCGACCCTTTCGCGCAGTTCGACCACGAGCATGTCGGCGAGGTACAGGGTGCCGTGGGCATGCTGGGCCAGCGAGCGGGCAAGGTTCGTTGTCTCGGCCTTGTCCGCCGCAATCGCGGTCTCGCGCATCTGCCAGGTACGCCATCCGTCGAGCGCCAGGAGCAGCAGGCACACGACGAGCACCGCGGCGACGATGCCGGCATGCAGCGGGATACGGTGGTATCGTCGGAATGGAAGTGCCAGCCACATGCCGAGGGATCCCTTGCCTAGCGGACCACCTAACCAGCAATGTCTTTACGAGGAGTTGAGCAATGCCCATTGCCCCGCTTGCTTCCTGCCCGTGCAGCACGTCGACCTAAGCGCAGCCTATGGTCCTGGAAGGTCCATGGCCGGATGGCGAGATCGCCCGCAAGACTAGAGCGTGATCCGATCGCATAGGCTCACGGATCACGCTCTAGCTTGTTGTTTTAACGAGCATCTTTATCCGATCAAACGATTCCGTTCGATCGGATGATGCTCTAGGCGTCAGCCGGATCGCCTGATCGAGGCGGGATGGCGGCGTATCGCCCGCGGGTCGCTCAGGGCAGCTTGGTGCTGTCGATCCGCCAGGGCTTCAGCAGCCGGCGCGGCGCCTGGCTCTTTGCCTGGTTCAACTGCATCAGCAGGCTACCGAGCTGCTCGCGCTTGTGCAGCTCGGTCCAGATCTCGCCCGGCGACAGTCCGCAAGCGGCCCATAGCGAGAGCAGCGTCTGCAGCATCGACGCGCTCGACTGGACCAAGGCCGTCCGCTCGCCGGCGAGGCTGTCGGCGACGCACTGCATTGCGTGCAGACCGAGCTCCTGCGCCAGCCGCCGGATCAGGACGGCCGAATTCGCATCGGGGGACCCGGCGGCGTTGCGGGCGGCGCGCTCCCAGAGCGTCGGCAGCGCGGCGGCGGCGGTCGCAGCTTGCCTCACACAGTCGGCTCCCGGCGATCGTGCCGGACGATCCGGGTCGGGTCTCCGGGTTCGGCCATGACGTCGATCGGTCCCCCGGGATTGAGACGAAGCCGGTCATAGATCCGAGCCGGCCCGACTATAGCGGTGTGTCGCGCCGCGGGCGCAAGCACCGCCGCCGGACGGTGCGCGCGATCAGGCCGCCAGCCTCAGATCGTCCGGATAGATCATGGTGGCGGCGACGTGGACGTCGAGGAAGGTCTCGTCGCCGGCAGGGGGCAGGTCGAGGCTGGCGTTGCCGTCGGTCCAGCGCACGCCGCCTTCGCTGCCGTGCCAGCCGCTCGTCGCGAGCCCGCTCGCGGGCAGCACCTGCTCCCGCAGCCCGGTCCACAGCACCAGCTTCTCGACCGCGATGCCGAGCTTGCGGCGATCATCCACGAACGGACCCACCGCCTCGGCCGGGACCGCCGCCCGGGACAGCAGGCGAGTGGGACGGGCGCCGCGCGGCACGTGGAACATGTGGCGCCGCTGATCGTGCCAGCAGGCAGCGAGCAGGCACCCGTCATCGAGCAGCAGCCTGAGATCGGGCTGGTCGGTGACCGGCACGGCGGGACGGGCCACGACCAGGCCGAGGTTCCGCGCGCGCTCGGCGAGCCGGGTCCAGATCGGCTCCACCGCATCCCGCGCCACCGCCAGCGGGGCCGCGGTCGCGCTCCGGGCGCCGGGTACCGCGAGCCCCGCGCCGCGATGGAACGTCGCGCGGTTGCCGCCATCCAGGTAGCTCTCCGTGCTGAGCCCTTCAGACAGCAGGATGCCGTGCCGCTCGAGCTCGACATGGTAGTACTCGTATTCGCTGAGGCTGCGGTCGATCAGCACCGAGGCGCCATTGACCAGCATGCGCGCCGGCACCAAGCCGGCCTCGGTGAGGATGCAGTGTTCGGGCGTTACCAGCAGGTCCCGGTGCGGCACGTTCATGGCGAAGGCGTGCCGGACGATGCGGACGGGCAGGGCGGCGTCGGGATCGGCCTGCTCGCTGACCCGCATCAGGCTGCTGCCGACCCATGTCACCGGCCGCGCCGTTGGGCCGTCGCCCTCGAGCGCCGTGACCAGATCGCCGCGGCGCAGCGCCTCGACGGCGACCTCGCCGGTGGGGGTGGCGATCATGGTGCCGCGCAGGAAGCAGGGCACGTAGTCGATGACCAGGTCGGTGGCATAGGTGCTGGCGTTACCACCTTCGACCACGGCCCCGCTCGCGAGGGTGAAATTGGACGCCGAGGTGCCTCCGGCAATGTTCAAGCTGTAGGTGGTCCCATTGTTCCGGAAGCTGAGTATGCCGTTGCTGTAGCCGAGGATGGTGGCGTTCAGATCAACGACACCATTCAGCACCACCTGGTCGCCGGCCTGGTTGAAGCCGGCGAGCGGAAGTGTCGTGGCGGCGCCAGGGCTGTCCAGCACGAGCGTGTTGTCCATGCCCTTGAACGTCACGCTGTCGCCGGTGGCGGTCAGGAACACGCCGCCGAGTTCCAGCGTGCCATAGCCTTCGCTGGTCTCAGCCGGACCTCCAGCCCCCGATGTCAACGAGGTCGAGGACTTCGTATAGGTCGAGCTGGCTGCGGCGGTGGTCGAGTAGCCGACATCGAATGTCGTCGCGTAGGCCTGCGCGGCGGTCTGGGTATCGGTGACGTGCGAGTAGAAAGCCGCGTCCGCGGTCACGGCGCCGAGTGCCGCCGCCGTGATCGACATCGAAACGATGTTGGCGCTCGACGAGCCGAAGGCGGCCAGGACGAAGTCGTATTGCAGCGAGCCGGTAAAGTTGTCGGTATAGCTGTAGGTGAATTCAGCAGTCGTATTGAGGAGATCAGCCATCGTTGCGCTCCTGCACCGGGCGGCCCGCGTCTGCGCTTGCCCCAACACTACGCATAGTCGTCGGCCCACACGACTCGCAACGAAAAGTTAACGTCTCGCTGATCTCTACTTTGCAACGGTGACCGCGCTGATTTCGAAGCGGATCGTTTTTGCGACCAGCCAACTCACACCGAGAAGTATTTCGCCTCGGGATTGAAAATGACCAGTGCGCTCGTCGATTGCTCCGGATGCAGCTGCCAGCCGTCCGACAGGCTGACGCCGATACGATCGGCGCCGAGCAGGCGCAGCAGCGGCTCCTGGTCCTCGAGCCGCGGGCAGGCCGGATAGCCGAACGAATACCGCGAACCGCGATAGCCCTGGGATAGCAGCCGGTCCATGTCGCGGTCGTCCTCGCCGGCGTGGCCCAGCTCGGCGCGCATGCGCTTGTGCGCGTATTCCGCCATCGCCTCGGCCATCTCCACCGACAGCCCGTGCAGGTAGAGGTAGTCCTGGTAGCGGTTGGCCTCGAACCAGACGCGGGCGACGTCGGAGGCCTTCTGCCCCACGGTCACCACCTGCAGCCCGACGACGTCACGCGCGTCGTCGTCGACGTCGCGCACGAAGTCGGCGATGCAGGCGCCGTCGGCGCGCGGCTGGCGCGGCAGCGCGAAGCGGGCGGCCTCGGTGTGGCCGTCGGGTTCGAACAGGATCAGCTCGTTGCCCTGGCCGGCCGCCTTCCAATAGCCGGTGATCGCCTGCGGACGCAGGATGTCCTCGTCCGCGCACAAGGCCAGCATGCGGCGCATCACCGGGCGCAGCTCCTGGCGGGCCCAGACCAGGAACTCGTCCAGCGAGCGCCCCTGCTTCCGGAAACCCCACTGGAATTGGTAGAGGCTGCGCTCGTTCAGGAACGGGATCACCGCGGCGGGCGCGGCCTCGATCACCCGCGCACCCCAAAATGGCGGCTGGGAGGCCGGCAGGGCTTCGTTCAGCCGCCGCCTGCGCGCCTGCGCCGCCGCGGTGTCGACCGGCTGGAACCCGCGCGCCTCGGCCTGCTCCGGCGCCCGCTTGACTACCCGCGCCTTGCCCCCGCGCCGCGACTGGATGGCGCCGAGATAGCCGTCGAGCTCGCCGCCGGCCAGCTTGTCCATCAGCGACAGCCCGTCGAAGGCGTCGCGCGCATAGGCCACCCGGCCGCCGTTATAGGCGGCGACGCACTCCTCCTCCACGTAGTTGCGGGTGAGCGCGGCACCCCCCAGCAGCACCGGCACCTGCAGTCCCTGGCGCGCCATCTCCTCCAGGTTCTCGCGCATCACCACGGTCGACTTCACCAGCAGCCCGGACATGCCGATGGCGTCGGCCTTATGCTCGCGCACCGCGGCCAGCATGTCCGCCAGCGGCACCTTGATGCCCAGGTTGCACACCCGGTAGCCGTTGTTGGTCAGGATGATGTCGACCAGGTTCTTGCCGATGTCGTGCACGTCGCCCTTGACGGTGGCCAGCACGATGGTACCGCGGGTCTGGCCCTCGGCGCGCTCCATGTGCGGCTCCAGGTGCGCCACCGCCGCCTTCATGGTCTCGGCCGACTGCAACACGAACGGGAGCTGCATCTTGCCGGCGCCGAACAGCTCGCCCACCGTCTTCATGCCGTCGAGCAGGACGGTGTTGATGATGTCGAGCGGCGGCATCTTCGTCATCGCCTGGTCGAGCTCGGCCTCCAGCCCCTTGCGGTCGCCATCGACGATGCGGTCGCGCAGTCGCCCCTCGACGGTGTCGGCGCGCACCTTCTTCACCGCGTCGGCCAGCTTGCGCTCGGCGAACATCGCCAGCACGCGCTGCAGCGGGTCGTAGCCCTCGGCCCGGCGGTCGAAGATCAGATCCTCCATGACCTGGACCTCCTCGGCAGGGATCAGGTGCAGCGGCCGGATCTTGCTGACGTGGACGATCGCCGCCGTCATGCCGGCGCGCACCGCATGGTCGAGGTAGACCGAGTTCAGCACCGCGCGCGCGGCCGGGTTCAGCCCGAAGCTCACGTTGGAGAGGCCCAGCACGATCTGCACGTCGGGGAAGCGGTCGCGGATGGCCTTGATGCCCTCCAGCGTCCATTGCCCGAGCTTGCGGTCGTCTTCCATGCCGGTGGCGATCGTTAGCACCAGCGGGTCGATCATCAGATCGGATTGCGGCAGCCCGTGCCGGTCGCAGGCGAACGCGACCAGGCGCTCGGCGATGGCGAGCTTGCGCTCCGCCGTCTTGGCCATGCCCTCCTCGTCGATGGTGCCCGCCACGATGGCGGCGCCGAACTTCCGCGCCAGCACCAAGCGCTCGGTCGCGATATGCTCGCCGTCCTCGAAATTGATCGAGTTGATGATCGGCTTGCCGCCGTGCAGCTTGAGCGCGCTCTCGATCACCGGGGTCTCGGTGCTGTCGATCACCAGCGGCGCGTTGACCGAGCTGGTGAAGCGGCGGATCACCTCGTCCATCTCCGCCGTCTCGTTGCGGCCGACGAAGGCGGTGCAGACGTCGAGCGCGTTGGAGCCCTCGACCGCCTGCTCACGTCCGACTGCGACGCAGCCGTCCCAGTCGCCGCCCTCCTGCAGCTCGCGCCACTTGCGCGAGCCGTTGGCGTTGCACCGCTCGCCGATCGAGAAGTAGCTGTTCTCCTGCCGCAGCGGCGTCTGGCCGTAGAGGCTGGCGACCGACGGGATCCAGACCGGGCGGCGGACGGCCGGTGCCGGCCGGCGTCGGGCACCGGCGCGGCGCCGCAGCATCGCGTCCAGCGCCTCTATATGAGGAGTGGAGGTGCCGCAGCAGCCGCCGACCAAGTTGAGCCCGTCCTCGGTGATGAAGCGCTCGACCCAGCTCGCCATCTCGGGCGGCGTGAGCGGGTAGTGGGTCCGGCCATCGACCAACTCGGGCAGGCCGGCATTTGGCTGCACCGACAGCAGGCGGGGCCAGTTGGCGGCGAGCCAGCGCACGTGCTCGGCCATCTCCTGCGGGCCGGTGGCGCAGTTGAGCCCCAGAAGCGGCACGTCGAGCGCATGGATGGCGGTGGCGGCGGCGGCAATGTCGGGCCCGACCAGAAGCGTGCCGGTGGTCTCAACCGTCACCTGCACGAAGATCGGCGTGTCGGTGCCGGCCTCCGTCCGGGCCAGCTTGGCACCGTTGACCGCGGCCTTTATCTGAAGTGTGTCCTGGCAGGTCTCGATCAGCAGCGCGTCGACGCCGCCGGCGATCAGGCCGTGGCACTGCGCGGCGAGTGCGGCCTCCAGCGGGTCGTAGGCGATGTTGCCGAGTGAGGGCAGCTTGGTGCCGGGGCCGATCGAACCCACGACGTAGCGGTGCCGGCCATCGGCGAAGCTGTCCGCCGCCTCGCGGGCCAGTTCGGCAGCGACCTTGTTGATCTCGTGGGTGCGGTCTTCCAGGTCGAACTCGGCCAGCGTGATCGGCGAGCCGCCGAAGCTGTTGGTCTCCACCATGTCGGCGCCGGCCTCGAAATAGCCACGATGGATCTCGCGCACGAGCTCGGGCCGGGACAGGTTCAGCACCTCGGTGCAGTTCTCCTGGCCCCAATAGTCGCGCAGGGTGTCGAGATCGAGCATCTGCACCCGCGATCCCATGCCGCCGTCGCAGAGCAGGACTTGGTCGCGTAGGGCGTCGAGGAGGTGTGGGCGGGTCATTCTGGTCCTGTGGCTGGCGGCCCGGCTGGACCCCGGCCGATCCCGGCGGCCGGGCCGCCGGGCTTGCCAGATGGGGACCCGATGCGGTTCTCACAAAGGCGGATGCGGCTGTCCAGCGTCGGCGGGCAGCGGACCGGAAAGGATAAGGACGATGTGGCTCGACGCCAGGATCCCGCTGCGACTGCAGCCGCCGGCGCCACTGCCGGCACCTGATCCGGATGGCGTGTTGCTGCTCATGGGGCTAGGCGAGCAGGAGCTGATTGTGAGCGAGGCGGGCTGGAGTATGGTCAGACGCCTGAGCGACATCGGCAGCGCGGCGCCGGATCGTCGCACCGGCATGATGGCGGACAGCGCGCATCGGCTCGGCTGCGCCTGCTGCGCCCGGCGGCCGGAGCTGGCGCTCCGCCTCTCGGACCTGTTCGTACAACGCGTACGGGGCGAGCTCCGGCCATTCCGCCACGTCGTTCTGGCGATGCCGGCGAGGGAGATCGAGGCGGCCCTGAAACTGCTTGCAGCCGAGCCCCTGGTGACGGCACGGTATCGGCTCGCCGACGCATTAGGATAAAATTCATCATCTTTAGGGTATTGCGTGCTAGGTTCCCGCGGCTGGTCGCGCTGATGGCGGCTTGGCGTAGCGCTCGGGGAGGTCCTTGCCCCGATGCGTCCTGACGAAGGAAATCCTGTGGATCAACGCGACGACAACGCCGGCGGATTCGGAATGACGCCGGAGCGCCCCGCTGCCGGTCATGGTGCGAGGGCTCCCGAGCCCTTGACCATCCGGCTCCGTGCCGCCATGGCGGCCGCCAGGTATCACGGCGTCGAGCTGGACCTGAAGACCTTCCAGGCCGAGCCGAACGAGGCTTCGCCGTCTCCGGCGACGCTGGTGCGCTGGTTGGACGACCAGGGCATGGTCGCACGCGGGATGCACCTGAAGTGGCGCTACCTGGTGCGGATGCACAACACTCCGCCGATCGTGTTGATGTTCAAGGATGGCTCGGCCGGCCTGTTCATCTCCGCGGAGCCTAATCGCGGCATCGTCTGGCTGCGCGATCCGATGGCCGGCGAGAGCGAGCCCATGATCGCGGTCGACGAGCTCCGGCTGAGCCAGGTCTGGACCGGCGACGTGCTGCTCGTGCGCCGGGCGCGTTCGGAGTCTGAGGCCGAGACGCCGGTCGACGTGCGCTGGCTGAGCCGCGTGGTGATGCGCGAGCGCAAGTCGCTGCGCGACATCATGCTGGCCTCGATGGTGCTCTCGGTGCTGACGATCCTGCCGGCGCTGATCATGATGCAGGTGCTCAACAAGGTGATCGGCGAGCATTCTGTGGCGACGCTGTTCTCGATCACCATGATCCTGGTGGTCATCTCGTTTTACGAGACGCTGCTGACGTATGCGCGACGCGAACTGGTCCTGGTAATGACGGCCCGTATCGACAGTCGCATCAGTATCCACGCCTTCAACCGATTGCTGGCGTTGCCTCTGGAGTATTTTGAGCGGCAGCAGGCCGGTAACGTGATCGGCCGCGTGATGGCGATCTACAAGGTGCGTGACTTCATGACCGGGGGGTTGCTGCGTACATTCCTCGACATGTTCACCCTGGTTCTGATCCTGCCGTTCCTGTTCTTCCTGAGCTCGACCCTGGCTTGGATGGTGCTGGCGGCGGCCGGTGCTATCGGGTTGATCGTCGTGATCTTCATGGGTCCGGTCGCCTACTATGTCGGCCGCGTGACCGGTGCGGAGACCGATCGCGGCTCGGTGCTCTATGAGTCGATCGCCGGCATCCGCACCCTGAAGACCCTGGCTCTCGAGCCGGCACGCCGGCAGGAGTGGGACGAGAAGACCGCCGAGGTCACGCGTTGGAAGCTCGCCGCCGGGCGGATGAGCAACTGGCCGCAGACCATCATCATGCCGATCGAGATGTTCATAAGCCGCGGCATCATGCTGGTCGGTGCCTATCTTGCCCTCGAGGATACCACCGGGACCGGCTCGGTCACTGCCGGCAGCCTCGTCGCCTTCATGATGCTGGGTGGCCGCGTCGCCCAGCCTCTGGTCGGTTTCGCGCGTCTGCTGGAAGACTTCACCGAGGTGCGCTCTTCGCTCGGCGAGGTCGGCTCGGTGCTGAACCAGCCGACCGAGACCCGGGCGCTCACCACAGGCATGCGTCCCAAGATCCTCGGCGCGCTGTCGTTTCTCGACGTCGACTTCTCCTATCCGGGCTCGCCCAACAAGGCGCTGGACGCAGTCAACTTCGAGATCCCGGCGGGCACGTCGCTCGGCGTGGTCGGCCGAAGTGGCTCGGGCAAGTCGACCATCACCCGCCTGCTGCAGGGCGTCAGCCGCAACTATACCGGCTACCTGAAGCTCGACGGCGTCGACATGCGGGAGATCAACCTCAATCACCTGCGTCGATCGTTCGGCGTGGTGTTGCAGGACAACTTCCTGTTCCGCGGGACCATCCGCGACAATATCACCGCTGGACGCCCCGGGCTTACGCTGGACGACGTGGTGCGGGCGGCTCGTCTGGCCGGTGCTGAGGAATTCATCGAGCGCATGCCGGCCGGCTACGAGACCTTCATCGAAGAAGGCTCGACCAACATCTCCGGCGGTCAGAAGCAGCGCCTGGCGATCGCCCGCGCGCTGATCTCGGACCCGAAGCTGCTGATCCTGGACGAGGCGACATCGGCGCTCGATCCGGAGAGCGAGGCACTGGTCAACGCCAACCTGGCGCGGATGGCCAAGGGCCGCACGATGGTGATCGTCTCGCACAGGCTGTCGTCGCTGGTGGATTGCGACCTGATCCTGGTGATGGAGCAGGGCAAGGTGAACGACATCGCGCCGCATAACGTGCTGGTTGAGCGCTGCGCGATCTACCGTCAGCTCTGGTTGCAGCAGAACCGGCACATGAACGCCGAGCGGAACGCTGGGCCAGCACCGATGCTGGCTGAGGGAGACTGACCATGAGCGACTCGACCGAGATCGTTCTGCACGGCGAGGAAGGTGGCCTGGGCGCGAAGCGTAGAACGCGCCGCGTGACGGCCAGCAACGACGATATGCCGCCGGCTCTGCTGGAGTTCCATTCGCCAAGTGCCGCCATCGCGGCGATGCCGCCGACGGCATCGGCCCGCTACATCACCTGGATCGTTTCGGCGCTGGCGCTGTCCGGCCTGTTGATCATGGCGCTGTTCCCGATCGACAAGGTGGTGACCGCGCCGGGCGCTTTGGTATCGAGCGAGCCGACCATCGTCGTCCAGCCGCTCGAGGCGTCGATCATCCGGTCCATCGATGTCCACGAGGGCGATCTGGTCCATAAGGGACAGGTGCTGGCGTATCTCGACCCGACCCTCAGCAACGCCGACCTCAAGAACCTGCGGAGCCTGACCCAGAGCCTGCAGGCGGAGGTCAATCGACTCACCGACGAGGTGTCGGGCAAGGATTACGTCGTCGACCCGTCGAACCCGGACTCGACTCAGCAGGCGGCGATCTTTCTGCGCCGGAAGAACGAGTACGCCTTCAAGCTCAGCAACTATGAGCAACAGATCGCGTCGCTGCAGAACGAACTGGTCGGGTTTCAAGCGAGTGCCGCGCTCTATGCGGGCCGCGTGAAGGTGGCGGCGAACGTTCATGACATGCGCGTCGAGTTGCAGCGCGACCAGGTCGGTAGTCGACTGAATTCGCTCGCGTCGCAGGATGAGCTGATGGAAATCGAGCGTTCGCAGATCGGAGCGCAGCAGGACGCGGCATCAACCCGCGACAAGCTGAACGCATTGACGGCCGAGCGAGATGGCTACGTGCAGTCCAGCAAGGCGGATACCTACCAGTCCTTGACGGACGCGGAGCGCAAGCTGTCGGAAGCGACGAGTGACTTTAATAAGACCTCGGTGACGAACGGCCTGTTGGTGATGAAGGCCCCCCGTGACGGCATCGTGCTAAACATCGCGCACGTCTCGGTCGGCTCCGTGATCACCGCCGCCCAGCAGTTCATAACACTGACGCCGACCGACGTTCCCCTCGACATCGAGGCGAGGCTTCCGGTCGACCAGGCCGGGTTCGTGCAGCTCGGTGACAAGGCACAGGTCAAGTTCCAGACCTTCTCCTATGTCCAATATGGCGGTGCCACCGCGACCGTCACCAACATCAGCGCCGACAGCTTCTCGGAGGAGGGCGCGCAGGCTGGTATCGCCAGCGCGCCCGCGAACGGGCTCGCCACCCCCGGCGGACCCGGCACGGCGTTCTATCGGGTTCGGATGCGGGTCGACAGCTATACGCTCCACGATGTCCCGCACTTCTTCAAGCCGAACGCTGGCATGGTCGTCAGCGCCGACATCAACGTCGGCAAGCGCACCATCCTGCAGTTTCTGTTGAGTTCGGTCGTGCCGACGGTCACGGAAGGCATGCGCGATCCGAGTTGAAACCGCCTCTGGTTCGTCGGCGTGACCGCCGGACCTGTGACGTTGTTCTCGCCGGCGACGAGGCGGATCCGGCCGCCTCTTCGCGGTGACGGGGCGCCCCGATCGCCGGCGGCCCACCGAGCCCCGCTTCGGGAGTCTTGCAAGATATAATGGCGAACTTCCTGAGTCAGCGTGCCGCAGCGTTGTTCTCGCCGCATGCCAAGCTGCGCTATGCGCTCAGCCTCGTTGAGTTGGGAGAGGTGGCGCGAGCCTTCGCGCCGCTGAGCGCCGCTGCCACTGCCGGCATCCCGGAAGCGCAGTTCCGGGTTGGGCGTGCCTATCTTGATGGCGCCGGGGTTCCGGTCAGTCGTGCGGAAGGTGCCCGCTGGATCGAGCGGGCCGCCGAGGCTGGCTGGGTCGAGGCGCAGGTGGTGCTGGCAACCCTGCACCTGTTCGGGCTGGTGGTGGGAGCCGCTTCCGGCACAATGGTGTTCGGGAATACGCCGCAGCATGAGGCCAAGCCTGACTATGAGCGCGCGGCCATATGGGCTGGGCGCGCCGCTGAAGCAGGTTCGCCCGATGGGCAGGCCTTGCTCGGCTACCTGCTCACCTCTGGGCCTTCGGAACTGCGTGATCTCGAGACTGCTGACGCCTGGTATGCGAAGTCGGCGGCGACGGGCTGCCCGCAGGGCCATCTTGGCGTTGCCCTGGCGCTGTTGCGCAATGCGCTCGATGCCGAAGGCCAGCAGCGTGCCGCTGCCAGCCTGGCCAAGGCGGCGGAAGGCGGCCTCGGCACTGCCCTTTATTTGCTCGGCGTCATGACCGAGCGCGGCGCTGGGGTGAAGCAGGATATCGCCGCCGCCACCGACCTCTACCGGCAGGCCGCCGAGCGGCATGTCCGCTCGGGACAGGCCCGTTACGGCCTGGCCCTGATGGAGGGGCGTGGCGTCGAGCGGAACGCCGCACGCGGCGAGTCGTGGCTGCGCCGGGCGGCCCTGGCCGGCGACGCCGAGGCCGCCGCCCTGGTCGGCGACCTCTACTCGCGCGGTGGCGAGCTGCCGCCGAACTACACCGAAAGCGCCACTTGGTATGGCCGCGCCGCCGCAGCCGGACACGCGGCCTCGGCGCGAGCCTTGGGCCTGCTCTACCTCACCGGCGCCGGCGTTCAGCGTGATCCGGAGGAGGCGGCGCGCTGGTTCCGCCACTCTGCCGAGCGTGGCGACCAACTCGCCCACGTCGACCTCGGCAACCTGGTGCTGGCCGGCAACGGCAGCGAAGAAGACCGTGTCGCCGCGCGCGAACGCTTTGAGCGCGCGGCGGAGACTGGCGATCTGGTTGCAGCCTTCAATTTCGGTGTCTGCTTGGCGCAGGGCGTCGGCATCGAGCGCAACGACCGTCAGGCCGCTCTATGGCTGCGCCGTGCGGCGGACGGGGTGGTGAACGCGCAGTACTGGTATGGCCGCATGCTGGCCGAGGGGCGCGGCGTCGAGGTCGACCTGAAGGAAGGGCGCCACTGGATCGCCAAGGCGGCGGAGGCGGGACTGCCGGATGCCGAGATGGCCTATGCCGAGATGCTGCTTGGCGGCCGCGGCGGTTCCCGCGACCATCCGGCGGCGCTGGAGATGTTCGAGCGCGCCGCCCGGCAGGGTCATGTGAACGCGATCTTCTCGGTGGCGGCGATGCACGGCGGCGGCCATGAGGTCTCGGAGAACCGGCAGCAGGCGCAGCTGTTCTTTCGTCAGGCGGCCGAACGGGGCCATGCCATGGCCCAACTGATGCTCGGTCGATATCTCGCACGCGGCCTTGCCGGCGAGACCAATGCGGCGGAGGCCAGGCTGTGGCTTCAGCGGGCTCGCGCGCAGGGGATCAGCCAGGCGGATGCGGAGCTCGCCCGACTCGGCGCGCGTCCGGCGACGGAGCCGACGGCGGTCGCGCGCGCCGTCAACCAGCACTGACGGATCCGCGGAACCGGCGTGATGCGCTCGTTCGTTCCCGAGCTTCGAACCGTCCCGGGACGGCGTCCTTGGCAGCCCCTTTCCTGCTGAACCGGCCTGGGTCGTGACGCCGGCTTCGATCGGCATGCCCCCCGATGCGCCGCCGGCTGGCCGCGTCACGGAGGTGGACCGCATCCAGTGGCGCATCTGGGCCGATGCCCGCGCGCAGGACGCGTTCCGGCGCGGCCGCCAGGCGGCCGATCGCGGGCAGGCCGACGATGCGCTGCGCTGGCTGGAGCGGGCACATCGCCTGGCCCCGTCGGCGGCCAACGTCACGTTCCCGCTCGCCATGGCCCGTCTGTCCGCCGGCGATCCAATCGGGGCCGCCCGGCTGCTGCAGGGCCTGCTGCAGCGGTTCGATTTTCGCGAGGGTTGGATGGCGTTGGGCGCGGCCCGACGCGCCGCGGGATCGCCCGACGAGGCCGCCGCCGCAGTCGGCGGGGCTCTGGCCCGGCACGCCCCCGATCTCGCCGTCCGGGGACTGATCGACGACATTGCTCGCGGTGCCGGCTGGCCAGGCTGGTGTGGCCTTTCAGGCGACGGGCACCTGCATCTGAACCGATCTATGGTTCCCGCCCCGCTCGCGTTGCGGCTGGACGGCGTCGAGATCCGGTTGCAAGGCCGGCGTGGCCCTCCGCAGCTGCCGCGCGGCTGGCGGCAGGCCCGGCGGCTGGACGTCTCACGCGATGGCCAGGCGCTGCTCGGCAGTCCGCTCGACATCCAGACGATCCTTCGTGTCGAGGGCTTTGTCGAGGCGGTCGAGGGCAGGCTGACCGGTTGGGTCTGGCATCCCGGTGAACCCGAGCGGGCGCCGGTGGTGACGCTGCGCTCGGCGTCCGGCAGCAGCCTCACCGTCACGATGGAGCACTTCGCCGACCGCATCACCAGCGACATGCCGCTGGCGCGGCCGCGGCTGCTGTGCTTTCCGCCAGAGGCGGCGGCGCTCGAGCGGGACGGCGTCGTCCAGGTGCTGGGCGACGACGGGCGCGACCTGCTCGGCAGCCCGCTTGAGCCCGGGCTCGAGGGTCGGGCGGCGACGGCCGTGGCCCTGTTGCAGGCGCGCGATAGCACCCGCGGACGCCCGCCGCCGGCGGACCGCAAGCGCGCTCCATCCACCGCTATCGATCTGCCGCCGTTCCTCCCGGTTTCGGCACGCTTCATGGGACGATCGCCCATGGTCGGTGCCGCCATGCCGGTCAGCATCGTGGTGCCGGTCTATCGCCATCTGCGCCGCACCCTCGACTGTCTCGAGAGCGTGCTGGCCAGCGTTCCCGCCGGCACCCGGCTGATCGTGGTCGAGGATGCCTCGCCGGACATGGCGCTGGTGCGGGCGCTGATCGGTCTGCAGGAGGCCGGCCGTATCGAACTGCTAAGTCACGATGCCAATCGCGGCTTTCCGGCCAGTGCCAACGACGGTATCGCCGCCTCTCATGATCACGACGTCGTGCTGTTGAACAGCGACACGCTGGTGGCGCCCGGCTGGCTCGAGGCGCTGCGTCGTGCCGCCTATGCGGCGCCCGACATCGGCACCGCGACGCCGTTCACCAACGACGGCAGCATCCTCAGCTATCCCGACCGGGCGGCGCGCAACGTGATGCCGGACCTGGCCGGCACGAGACGGCTGATGGCGCTGGCGGCGGCGGCCAACGGCGACGCGGTGTGCGACATCCCGACCGGTAACGGCTTCTGTCTTTACCTGCGGCGCGACTGCCTGCGCCAGGTCGGGCTGCTCCGCCAAGACCTGTTCGCGCAGGGCTACGGCGAGGAGAACGATTTTTGCCTGCGCGCGCGCCATCTTGGTTGGCGGCACGTGGCGGCGCTGGGCGCCTATGTCGCCCACGTCGGCAACGTGTCGTTCGGAGCCGCGCGCACTGACCTGATGCGCCGCAACCTCGAGGTGATCAACCGGCTGCATCCGGGATACGACTCGCTGATCCTGTCTCATATCGATGCCGATCCGCTGGCGGCGGCGCGGCGGGCGATCGACCTTGCGCGATGGGGGCAGGCCCGGCGCGCCCGTACCGCCCGCGACATGGCGCCCCGGGCGGCCCTGCTGATCACCCATGACCAGGGCGGCGGCGTCGAGCGAGTGGTGCAGGAGCGCGCCCGGCAGTTGCGCGCGCAGGGGCTGCGGCCGATCGTGCTGCGACCGGATGGCGATGCCGTGTTGGTGTCCGATGCCGCGCTGGAGGAGACCTTTCCCAACCTCCGCTTCGCCCTGCCGGACGAGTTCGAGGCGCTGGTGGCGATGCTGGTCCCGGACGGGGTGCTGCACGCCGAATGGCACCACCTGCTCGGCCATCACGCGCTGCTGCGCACCCTCTGCAGCCGGCTCGGCGTGCCCTACGACGCCTACATCCACGACTATGCCTGGTTCTGTCAGAGGATCGCGCTGGTCGGTCCCGGCGGCCGTTATTGCGGCGAGCCGGACGTCGGCGGGTGCGAGGCCTGCATCGCGATGCAAGGCACCAACCTGGCCGAGCGGATCCCAGTCCCGGCACTGCTGGCCCGTTCAGCATCCGAATTGAAGGCGGCGCGCCGGGTGGTGGCACCGTCGCAGGATGCGGCGACCCGGATCGCGCGGCACTTCCCGAAGATCCGTCCCGAGATCGTGCCGTGGGAGGACGACCGGCCTGACCTTTCCCTGGAGCGCTTGGCGGCGATCCCCCCGCCGACGCCGCGGCCGGCACTCGAACGGGCGGGGCAGCAAGTCCGCGGCGGCCTGCGAGGCCGATCGACGTCGCGGGAGTGGTCGGCTCGGCCGGGACGCATCGCCATTATCGGCGGCATTGGCCGCGAGAAGGGTTACGACGTGCTGCTGGCCTGCTTGATCGAGACCGCAACCCGCTCGCTGCCGCTGGAGTTCGTGGTGGTCGGCCACACGCCCGACGACTCCGCGCTGATGGAGGCCGGCTGCCGTTTCGTCACCGGCGAATATCGCGAGGACGATGCGGTGGCGTTGATCCGGTCCCAGGAAGCCGACCTGGCGCTGCTGCCGTCGGTCTGGCCGGAGACCTGGTGCTTCACGTTGGGCTTGGCCTGGCGCGCCGGGTTGCCGGTGGCCGCGTTCGATCTCGGTGCCCCAGCCGAACGGATCCGCCGCACCGGCCGCGGCACCGTGCTGCCGCTGGGTCTGCCGATTCCGCAACTCGCCATGCAACTGCTTCGACTTTGCCATTCCGGCGCCTAAACGGACGGCCACGGTACGCCCGCGCCCATTGCGGACCGGCCCACGTCGTCGCACCATCGCCGCAAGAACGATAACCCGCCCGAGCACGGGGCGCGCACCGAACGGAACTCGCCGATGTCGCAGACCAGTCCGACACCGAACCAGAGGCTGGTGACGGAGCTCAAGGTTTCCGCCCACCTGATGCTGCTCGACCCGGGACTGTTCTGCATCTTCCATGCTCCCGGCGCGCCGGTGCCGGACGCGGCGACCGGCCTGCCCGGCGTTCGGGTCAGCCGGCCGCCTGCCGCAGTCGACGGGATGCTGTCGATCAGCACCTTCAACGCCGATGGCTGGCTTGGCGGTGAAGGAAACGCGGCGCTGGTGCGCGTGGCGTCGCAACCATCGCACGTGCTGATCACGATCTACCAGGCGGCGGGCAGCACCGTGGAGGCGCCGAAGCTTCAGGTGCTACGTTTGAGCGACACCGCTGGCGCCGCAGCCAGAGCGGTGCCGTCGCCGCCGCACGCGACCCAGCCGGCGTTGCCCGCGGACCAGCGTCCCGGCGAGACGCAGGTGGCCGGCGCGGCGCAGGCCGGAACCAAGCTGGAGGTGGCGGCGCACGTGCAGCGCCGCGGCGACCTGCTGAGCCGGCTCGGTGAGTGGATGGGTCAGCGCGGCAGCCAGAACTGGATCGAGGGCTTCGGCATCTCGCCGAACAGCCTGGTCGACCCGAGCGAGATCGAATATCAGGCGGTGCTCGGCAAGGGTTGGCTATCGCCCTGGGCGGAGGGCGGCAACTACTGTGGCAGCCGGGGCATGGCGCTGCCGATCCTGGGGCTGCGCGTGCGCCTGAAGGGCCGGGCAGTCGACCGGTTCGACATCCGCGTCAGCGCCAGCTTCACCGACGGCAGCCAGGTCGGCCCGGTCGACGGCACGCAGACCGCGGAGTCGCCGGACCTGGCCCCGCTCGAGGCGTTCCTGGTTGAGATCCTGCCGCGCGAGGGCGCAGGGCCGGCAGCGGTTCCGGACGATGGCGAGCTCGAGACGGAGGTGGTCCCGCGTCGGCGGGCGATCGGCCGCGGCGTCGTCGCCAAGCCGTCGCGTGCCGCCCCGGCGCCGGCGAAGCCGAAGGTGGCGGCGCTGAAACGCGGCGTCCGCAAGCCGCTGGACAAGCCGAGCCTGAAGCCGCTGCGCGGTGGCGCCGGCCCGATGCCCGGTCGGCACGGCGGTCCGGCCGGCAAGGCCGGGAGCAAGGGCCGCCGCTGAGCGGCCTCTGCTTGGCGAGCCGGTCCGTGCGCCGGCTTATCGGATCATCAAGCTTTGGTCTTGCATGATGCGGCGATGCGGTTCTTACGTTTCCCTGTTCCCGCGCTGACGGCGCCTTCGCCACCAGGGCGTCCGGTCCGGCGCATCGCGATCATTGCAGGCCTGTCTTGAGATACCTGTTCATCCACCAGAACTTTCCGGGGCAGTTTCTGCACCTGGTGCGCCATCTGACGCGGCAGGGCGATCATGAGGTGGTGTTCATCAGCGAACCGAACGCCAACGTGCTGCCAGGCGTGCGCCGGATCTTCTACAAGATGAGACGTGGTGCGTCGCCGGAGACGCATCCGGCGGCGCAGGAATTCGAGGTGGCGATGCTGCGCGCCGAGATGGTGGCGCAGACTGCCCGGAACCTGAAGAACCTTGGTTTCGAGCCCGACATCATCGTCGGTCATCACGGCTGGGGCGAACTGCTCAACATCCGCGACGTGTATCCGGACACGCCGATGCTCGGCTATCTGGAGTTTTTCTACCACGTCGACAAGTTCGATGTCGGCTTCGATCCGGAGTTCCCGGACGATCCCGCCCTCCACGCGCGGGTCCGGGCCAAGAACGCGGTCAACCTGCTGGCGCTCAACATCAGCGGTCACGGTCAGACGCCGACGCTGTTTCAGAAATCGACCTATCCCGACTGGGCCCAGGACGGCATCGCGGTGCTGCGCGAGGGCGTCGACCTGCAGGCCTGCGCGCCCGACGCGTCGCTGGCCAAGCGCGATTTCGTGCTCCGCAACGTGCTGGTGCGCACCGACGAGAAGCTGGTGACCTACGTCTCGCGCGATCTAGAGCCGTATCGCGGCTTCCACAGCGTCATGCGCGCTCTTCCGCGCATCCTGGACGAGCGACCGGACGCCAGGGTCATCCTCGTCGGCGGCGATGGCGTCAGCTACGGCGCCAGGCTGGCCGAGGGAAGCTGGCGCGAGGCGCTGACCGCCGAGCTCGGCAGCCGGCTCGACCTGTCGCGCGTGCACTTTGTCGGCAAGCTCGACTACCAGAGCTATTCCGACCTGCTGAAGCGCTCGGACGCGCACGTCTATCTGACCTATCCGTTCGTCGCCTCCTGGTCGCTGCGGGAGGCGCTGGCGTCAGGCTGCGCCATCGTCGGCAGCGACACGGCACCGGTGCAGGAGTTCATCCGGCACGGCAGGAACGGGCTGCTGGCGCCGTTCCATGACCCTGCCGGCATTGCCGACGCGGTGCTCGAGCTGCTGGAGAACAAGGCGCTGTCGCAGCGGCTGCGACGCGCGGCCCGCCGGGACGCGGAACGCACGCTGTCGATGGCAGCCTACCTCGCGAACTACGAGGCGCTGATCGAGGAGACCATCGCGGCGGCCTGATGCGCGGCCTTCAGCCCTTGGCCACCGCCGCCAGCGACTCCCGGATCACTTGGCCGGCCTCCTCC
>CALMVO010000079.1 GCA_937873205.1 uncultured Acetobacteraceae bacterium | reverse complement strand
GTCGCGCCAGTGCAACGGCTGCCGGCGCAGCCCGCCGAGCCCGTCGAAGGTGCCGCGGCCGCGCATCGGTCGGCCGCCGCGCCACCACGGCCGCATCGCGTGGCGGTAGCGGCCATAGCCGGCGAACAGCTCGTCGCCGCCCTCGCCGCTCAGGATCACCTTGACGTCGCGGCGGGCACGGCGCGCCAGCAGCCAGGTCGGGATCACCGCGTAGTCGGCCACCGGATCGTCGAGGCTGGCGACGATCTCGGGCAAATGCCGCCAGACCATCGCCTCGTCGATCCGCAGCACCTCGTGCCGGGCGCCGGCGGCCGCGGCCAGGCGGGCGGCCTGCTCGCTCTCGTCGGGGGCACCGCGCACGTCGAAGGCGGCGGTGAAGGCCTGCACCCGCGCGGTGCCGAGCCGAGCCATCATCCGCAGCACCGCGGCGCTGTCGATGCCGCCCGAGAGGAACATGCCATACGGCACGTCGGCGCGCTGGTGCAGGGCCACGCTCTCCTCCAGCGCGCGGTCGAGCCGCGCCAGAGCGTCCGCCTCGCCGATCGCCTCCGCCGGGCCGTCGGGCAGCGCCGGCACCCGCGACCGGTCGATCACCCGGCCGTCCGCGATCCGCAGCGTCTCGCCCGGCAGCACCCGGCGGATACCGGGGAAGATGGTCTCGCGCCCGGTGGTGAACTGCAGCTGCAGCAGCTCGTCCCGGGCCTCCGGCCTGAGCGACCGCGCCACCAGCCCCGACGCCAGCAGCGCCTGCGGCTCGGAGGCGAACGCCACGCCGCCCTCGAGCTCGGCGACGTAGAGCGGCTTGATGCCGAACGGGTCGCGCGACAGCGTGAGCGCGTGGGTGCCGCGCTCGTGGATGGCGATCGCATACATGCCGCGCAGCCGCTCGACGTAGCGATGGCCGTCGCGCAGCCACAGATGCAGCGGCGGCTCACAGTCGCTGCCGGTGACGAACCGCATCTCGGCGAGCTCCCGGCGCAGCGCCAGGTCGTTGTAGATCTCGCCATTGGCGATCAGCGCCGCCGGACCCGCGAACAGCGGCTGGTCGCCGCCCTCGAGGTCGATGATCGCCAGCCGTGTGTGCACCAGCGCCACCCGCCCTACCATGGTCTGGCCGGCGCCGTCCGGACCGCGATGCGCCAGCGCCCGCACCAGGGCGGTGAGGCAGGCGCTGTCGAAGCCGGGGGCGCCCGACCCGTGGTGGGGCGCGTGGGCCAGGGCGAAGCCGGCGATGCCGCACATCAGGGCGTCTCCACCGTCCGCAGGAAATCCCGCCAGCGCGCCAGCACGGGGGCGGCCGCGAACTCAGCCTCGTAGCGTGCGCGGCCCGCCGCCGCCAGCCGCGCGGTCAGCGCCCGGTCCTCCAGCACCGCGGCGATCGCCAGCCCCAGCGCCGGCGCGTCCTCGACCGGCACCAGCAGCCCGTCGGTGCCCGGCTCGATCAACTCGACCGGGCCCTGCGCCCGCGCGGCCACCACCGGACGCGCGGCCGAGAACGCCTCGATCACCACGTTGCCGAGCGGCTCGTGCCGGCTGGGGCAGGCCAGCACGTCGCAGGCGGCGAGCAGACCGGCGGCGTCGTGGGTCCAGCCCGGCATGTGCAGCCGGCCGGCGACGCCTTCGGCCCGCGCCAGCGCCTCGAGCGCCGCCCGCTCCGGACCCTCGCCGGCGATCAGCACGTGGGCGGCCGGCACGTGCCGCATCGCCCGCACCAGCACGTCGAACGCCTTGTTGCGGTGCAGCCGGCCGAGTGCGAGCACCAGCGGCGCCGCCGCCGGCACCGAAGCCGGCCGCGCCGGCGTCGCCCCCGCCAGCTCGCCGGCGAAGTTCGGCAGGTGGTGCACCCGCGCCGGGTCCCAGCCCTGCCTCACCATCCAGTCGGCGAGGCCGCGCGTGTTGCCGATCAGGTGGTCGCAGCGCCGGTAGTTGGCGAGGTCGTAGTAGCCGCCGAGGCGGCCGGCCAGCACCCAGTCGCCGCGCGGCGTGAGGCGGCCGGCGCGGTTCATCCAGGCCACCGCCACCCGCGGCCGGAACCGCCGCAGCGCGCGACCGATCGCCGGCCCGGTCAGCAGGTCGAGCCGGCCGCCGAAGCGCAGCGCGCACGGGTCGAGCCCGCCGGCGCGAAGCCGCGCCGCCCGCGCCGGGTGGCGACGGATGATCGGCAACACCGCCATGCCGTCGGCGGCCAGCGCCACCGTCAGCCGCTCGTAGAACAGTTCCGCCCCGCCGGCGGCGGCACCTGCCATGACTTGCGCGACCCGGAGCGTCATCCGCGCGGTGCCGGCGCCCGGCCCCGCCGGGCCCGCCCCGCCGCCACCCCCCCGCCCCCCGCGCGCCCCCCACGCGCCCCCGGCCCCGCGGGGCGGGGGCCCGCCACGAACGCCGTCCGCGCGCCGGCCGGCGCATATTCCGAGCTGCGGCTCGGCCCGAACAGGCCCAGCGTCGGGACGCCGCTCGCCGCCGCCAGGTGCATCAGCCCGGAATCGTTGCCGACGAACAGCCGGCAGCGCTGCAGGCAGGCCGCCACCTCCGGCAGCGACAGCCGGCCGCGCAGGTCGATCGCGCCGGGGAGCCGGTCCAGCACGCCCTGCGCCATCGCGTGCTCGGCGGCACCCGGCCCGGCCAGCACCACCGGAAGCGCGCCCGGCAGATGCGGCAGCAAGGCCTCGAACGCGGCCGCGAACCGCGCCGCCGGCCAGACCTTGCCGGCCCAATTCGCGGTCGGCCCCAGCGCCACCAGGGTCCGGCCGTCCGGCAGCAGCGCCCGCGCTCGATCGCGATCGGCACCGGCGATCCAGACCACGGGCGCCGGCGGCGGCACGAGTCCCAGCACGCCGCCGAGATGGGCCAGGCGGTGCCCGCCGCGCCGCCCGCCGCGCATGATCGCGCGGCGGCGTGCCGGCAGCAGCAACGTCACCGCCGAGCCGCGCAGGTCGATCGCCAGGTCCCACCAGGTGCCGACGCATGAACGCCAGAGGCCCAGCCAATGCAGGTCGTGGCGGCGCTTGGTCACCACCAGGGTCCGCACCCGTCCCGGCATGCGCTCGAACAGCCCGGCCGCCACCGGTCCGCAGGCGACCGTGATGCGGGGGTCCGACACGCTGCGCAGCAGGTGGTCCAGCAGCCCCGTGGACAGCACCGCGTCGCCGAGCCGGGTCGCGGTGATGAACAGGATGCGGGTCAGGGGGCGGACGCTCCGGCTGCGGGTCGCCGGCTTGCGTGCCCGATTGGCGGCCGTCATAGCTTTCCGACGGGACCGCCTCAAGCCGGAGCGCGCCATGACGCCCGCCTGGAACGCGCGCAACTTCCTGCTTCGGGCGACCCTCCTGCGCGACCGGGTCGACTCGTTCGACCGCTACCCGTTCCGCATCCCGGCGATCCGCGGCCTGGACGAGCTTGCCTTCGAGCAGCCGGTGACCTTTCTGGTCGGCGAGAACGGCGCCGGCAAGTCGACCCTGCTGGAGGCGATCGTGATCGGCTGCCGGCTTAATCCGGAGGGCCGCAGCCGGAACTTCAACCTCGCCACCCGCGCCTCGTCCGCTGCTCGCGCCGGGTGCGTGACAGCTTCTTCCTGCGCGCCGAGAGCTACTTCAACGTCGCCACCGAGGTCGAGCGTCTCGAGGTCGGGAACAGCTATGGCGGCCGTTCGCAGCACGAGCAGTCGCACTGCGAGTCCTTCGTCGCGCTGTTCATGAACCGGCTACACGGCTCGGGTCTCCACCTGCTCGACGAGCCGGAGGCCGCGCTGTCGCCGTCGCGGCAGCTCGCCTTCCTGTCCCGGCTACACGAGCTGGTCGAAGGTGACGCGCAGGTCCTGATCGCCACCCACTCGCCGATCCTGATGGCGTATCCGCAGGCCGAGATCCTGCTGCTCGCGGACGGGCCGCCCGTCGGCGTCGCCTACCACGACACTGAGCACTTTAGCATCAATCGTGTTTAACCAACGTGACGCAAAAAAGGAGCTAAAGCTGGTGCAGTGATGTGTGAAGGCAACTAACTTTACGTTGGCTATAGAGAATCGTGCACAACTTAAGCACTTTTCTGTTGAAGATAAGCGCTACATTTTCGGAAGCTTTCCGCGCCCGGCCCACCTAGCTTGGCATGATTTCGACGAGGTCATAAGCCGTGATTAATCATGACAAAGAGCACGTCACTCAAGCCGACCGCTTCATCGAAGCCGCCCGCGAGCTAGGCGCCGATACGGACGCCGACGTGCTGGACCGGGTGTTCGGCAAGGTGGTGCCGCCTGTGGTACCCAATACGCCGACGAAGGTTGACAACGAGACCTGAGATCCCGTGGGCAGGACAGGTTTACGTGCGCCGCCAGGAGTCAATCAAGCAAGGCGCATACAGGCGATCCGAGAATATGCCTTAGTGGCAGGGGAAAGCGTCCGTCAGTATCAAGCAACCGATTACCCGCTCGGCTGGCTGAAGCTTGTCATCAAGGGCCCAAAGGGCAGCCTGGACATGCGCGCGCGATATGATAGCTTAGACCATCTCGGCTTATTTAAGAGCGACCCGCCACCCAGACGGCCATGGAAGTGGGTACGGGAAGTATAATATCGCCTCAATTTTCGGGTGTTGGTCCGCATAAACAGATCTTCAGCCAGATCGCGTTCACCTCGAAGGTGAGCCGTCACCGCATCGTTGAGCTGTTGAGCGGCGACCTCGATCTCGTCGATGGGTTCGCATAGACACTGGCGAGATAAACCTGGAAGCGACGTAGTCGTTCTGCCATCCGGTCATGATCGGCAGATCAAATAGACTTCAGGTCATCACTCGGTAAACGTTTCCGGCACCGGTTGCTTTTTCAACGGAAAAGTTTCCAAAGGGTGCTGCCTTTTGGCGGGTCCAGGGCAGCGCCCTTGCCTTTTCCCCGGTTCAGCCCCGCAGCGCCCGCCCGACCGCCCGTGCCGCCACGGCCGGGCCGATCACCAGCGGCGAGGTCGCCAGCATCGACAGGCTGACGGCACCCACTAGCAGCAGCCCGGCAGCGACCATATCCGCCTGCCGGCTGCTGTAGATGTCGCGGCGGCTGTTCGCCTCCGCGTCGAAACGGCCGCGAGCAGCCTGCTGGCCGCCGGGGGCCGGTTCGAACAGGTTGCCATCGCTGGGCGGGATCGGCGTATCGCTGAGCTGGTCGTAGCCCTTCTTCGCCAGGGCCCGGTCCACCAGGCCGGGCGCCAGGCGGGCGGCCAGGATGCCCGGCGGGGTGGACGACCCCACGAACACGTCCCGGCGCCTGTGCGTGGCGGCGAAGACGATCGCGTCGGCGGCGACCTCCGGCTGGTAGGGGCCGGGCGCCTGCGTCTGCTGGCCGGTCTTGTTCCGAGCCCAGTCGAACTGCGGCGTGTTGATCGCCGGCAGGTGCACCATGGTGAGGTGCACCTTGCTGCGATCGTGGATCAGCTCCGCCCGGAGCGACTCCGTGAAGCCGCGCAGCGCGAACTTGGCACCGCAATAGGGGCCCTGCAGCGGGATCGCCCGCCAGGACAGCATCGAGCTCACCTGCACGATGGTGCCGGCCTTCATCCGCCGCAGCGCGGTCAGCGTGCCGTTGACGGCGCCGAGATAGGTGACCTCCGTCACCCGCTTCACCTCGGCGGCATCCACGCCCTTGATCGGCGAATAGATCGTCGCCATCGCGTTGTTGACCCAGACATCCACCGGGCCGAGCGCCGTCTCGATCTCGGCCGCCGCCGCCTCGATCGCCTCGGCGTCGGCGACGTCGGCGGACACGGTATGGACGCGCACACCGGTCGCCTCCAGCTCGGCTTTCGCCTCCGCCAGCCGCTCCGGCCCGCGCGCGATCAGGCCCACATCGTAGCCCTTGGCGGCGAAGGCTCTGGCCGCGGCCCGTCCGATACCGGCGCTGCCCCCGGTGATGACGACGATCTGTGGCATGCTGCGCTCCGATTGACGCCTAGCAGGTGGCACGACCGGCTGCGGCCGCAAGACGACGGATGGGCACCACAAGAGTCTTTGAACGGGGGCCGGGCTCCGGCGTCTCCGGCTTGCCGGACGGCGCAGGCTCGCCCAAGTTGCGCCCCATGCTGAAGCTCGCCCCCCTGCCCGACCGCGCCGTGCTCTCGGTGACGGGCGAGGACCGCGCCGCCTTCCTGCAGGGGCTGGTTTCCAACGACGTCACGCTGGCGGTGCCGGGACACGCGGTGTGGGCGGCGCTGCTGACGCCGCAGGGCAAGTACCTGGCCGACTTCTTCATCCTGGCCGACGGCGATCGCCTGCTGCTCGATTGCGAGCGCGCGCAGGCGCCGATGTTGGCGGGTCGGCTGTCGCGGCACCGGCTGCGCGCCCGGGTCGCGGTGGCCGAGACCGGCCTTCACGTCGCCGTCGCCTGGGACGGCACCCCCGAGCCGCCGGCGGGCGCCGTCGCCGCCCCCGACCCGCGGCTGCCCGAGGCCGGCTGGCGCATCCTCTCCGAGGCGCCGCTGCCGCCGGTGGAGGCGGATGATGCCGACTACGACCGCCACCGGCTGTTGCTGGGCCTGCCCGACGGCACCCGCGATTGCGAGCCGGAGAAGACGGTGCTGCTGGAGGCCGGCTTCGACGAGCTGGCCGGCATCTCCTGGACCAAGGGCTGCTACATGGGCCAGGAGCTGACCGCGCGCACCCGCTACCGCGGCCTGCTGAAGCGCCGGCTGGTGCCGGTCGCCGCCGACGCGGCACTGCCGCCGCCCGGCACCGTGCTCACGGACGGGGGCCGCGAGATCGGCACCATGCGCTCGTCGCGCGAGCATCTAGGGCTGGCGGTGCTGCGGCTCGAGCACCTGCACGGCACGCTGGCGTACGAGGGCGGCACGCTGCAGGCGCGGGTGCCGGACTGGATGCGGCTGCCGGAGTCCGCATGAGCAGATCCGCATGAGCGAGGCCGTGCTCGACCAGGTGGCGTTCGACGCCGCCGGCCTGGTCGCCGCGGTGGCGCAGCAGCACGACAGCGGCGAGGTGCTGATGCTCGCCTGGATGAACCGCGCCGCGCTGGCAGAGACGCTGGCGACCGGCCAGGTCTGCTACTGGAGCCGCAGCCGCGGCCGGCTCTGGCGCAAGGGCGAGAGCTCGGGCCAGACCCAGCGCCTGATCGAGCTGCGGCTCGATTGCGACCGCGATGCCGTGCTGCTCCTGGTCGACCAGACCGGTGTCGCCTGCCACACCGGCCGCCGCTCCTGCTTCCACCAGGCGGTGCGGGCCGGCGCGCTGGTCAACACGACCGAGCCGTTGGTGAGCCCGGAGCGGCTCTATGGTGCCTAGCTCCGTCCCGCGGGACGCGCCCACCGTCTGGCTCATGGCCGGCGAGGCCAGCGGCGACGTGCTGGGTGCCAGGCTGATGGCGGCGTTGCGGCGGCAGTGGCCGGGGATCGTGCTCTGCGGCATCGGCGGCGTGCGCATGGAGGAGCAGGGGCTGCACAGCCTGTTCCCGATGCGCGAGCTGGCGGTGATGGGGCTGGTTGAGATCCTGCCGCGGTTGCGCCAGCTCTCGCGCCGGCTGGACCAGGCGGTCGCCGACATCGCCACCCGCCGCCCCGACCTCGTCGTCACCATCGACAGCCCGGGCTTCGCGCTGCGGCTGCTCCGGCGCATCGCCGGCCTTGGCATCCCGCGCGTGCACTACGTGGCGCCGCAGGTCTGGGCGTGGCGCGAGCACCGGGTGCGCGAGTATCCGGGGCTCTGGGACCGACTGCTCTGCCTGCTGCCGTTCGAGCCGGCCTTCTTCGCGCGACACGGGCTCGAGGCCCGCTACGTCGGTCATCCGGTGCTGCAGTCAGGCGCCGACACCGGCAACGCCGCCCGCTTCCGCGCCCGGCACGGCCTGTCGCCCGCGGCGCCGGTGCTGGTGCTGATGCCGGGCAGCCGGCGCAGCGAGGTGCCGCGGCTGCTGCCGGTGTTCGGGCGCACGCTGTCGCTTCTGGTGCGTCGGCTGCCGGACCTGGTGCCGGTGCTGGTCGCCTCGCCGGTGGTGGCCGCCACGGTCGAGCGGGCGGTGCGGCGCTGGCCGGTGCAGCCGATCGTCATCACCGAACTCGCCGACAAGCACGACGTGTTCGCCGCCGCTGGCGCGGCACTCACCAAGTCGGGCACCTCGACGCTGGAGCTGGCGCTGGCCGGGGTGCCGATGGCGGTGACCTACCGGGTCAACCCGTTGACCGCGGCGATCGCGCGCCGCCTGATCCGCGTGCCCCATGTCGCCATGGTCAACCTGCTGGCCGGCCGCCGCCTCGTCCCCGAGCTGCTGCAGCGGGAGTGCCGCGCGGACCGGCTCGCCGACACGGTGGCGACGCTGCTCGCCGACCACGGGGCCGCGCAGGCGCAGCGCGATGGCTTCCAAACGGTGCTGGACAGCCTGTCGGCCGGCAGCACGCCGCCCGCGGACGCCGCCGCGCACGAGATCCTGTCGCTGCTGCAGCCGGTGCCGGCCTGATGCCGGACGGGGCGTCGGCCTGGTCGCTGTCCGGACCGTTCGGGGGCGAGCTCTGGCAGTGCCACGGCGGCCGGTTCACCTCGGTCGAGACTGCGGGCGACCGAATCGCGCTGCCGACCGACGCGGTGACGTCGGACCGGCTGCGGCTGCGCGGCTCCCGCTGCGCCCATCCGGGGCCGTTCCCGCTCGCCTTCCGGTTCTGCCCCGAATGCGGCGCGGCGCTGGCCGACCCGCCGCCCGTACCGGCGTCCGCGAGCTGGTCGCCGCCGTTCGGCGCGGCGGACGGGCTGCCGGAGATCCGGGAGCCGCGATCGCCCGATCCGGGCAGCAGCGAGGAGGTCCCGCTGCCGGACGAGCTGTCGCTGGCGCTGGCGGTCGCCGGGACCCCGCCGATGCTGCTGGCCTGCGACCCCGGCGGCGGCCGGATCGCCGCCTGGTCGGAGGCGGCCGCGTCGTGGACGCCGCGTGCCACGGTCGCCCCGTGCCTGGAGCTGCCCCGCCGGGGCTGGGCGGCGAGCGCCGACGCCGACGGGCTGGCGCTGCCGACCGATGGCGGCCCGGTCTGGATCGACCTGCGCCGCCCGCGTGCCGCGCCGGTTGTGATCGGCGAGCGGGCGATCCCGCTCGGCGGTGCCGCCGTGCTGCGCGGCCGGACGATGATGCCGGTGCGGGGGCCGGACGGGATGGCGATGGCGGTGCTGGATCGCGCGGCCGGCCGCTGGAGCGCCGTACCGGTGCCGGGATCGCCGCCGACACGGCCATGCGTGTTCTCGGCGCCGGTCGTCGCGGCGGGCATGGCGTTCTGGTCCGGCCCGGACGGGCTGCTGACCGCCTGGCACGGGCTGGATGGGCTCTGCATAGGCTGGGAGCCGTGGGCGAACGGGGTGCACCCGTTCATCGACACCAGGCCGGTGCTGGAGCGGACCGGCCAGCCCCATCTGCTGGCGCGGCTGGACGCGCGGACGTTGGGGTTCGCGAACCTCTGCGTTCCGCCGGAGCCGCGGCCGGCCGCCGGCTACATGCTCGGCAGCGGGCGTGCGGTCTTCCGCGAGGGCGTGCGGATGCGGTTGCCCTGGGACGATCAGGGCCTGGCCGACTACCCACTGCCTGACGATCGCTTCCTGCTGCCGCTCCTGGGCATGGGGGACGGGCGATACGTGCTGGCCGTCTGCGGCGGTCGGGACCGGCTTGGCGGCTTCGTCGGCGACCCGATGGCGGACGCGTCCGGTTCGGAGCATCTGTGCACGCTGGTCTGGAGTGCCGGTCCACGGCGGCTGGAGCCGCTCGGCTGCGTGCTGCGCGCGCGGACGCCGTCCGACCTGTCGATGGTGATCCACGATGGCTGGCTCTACGCTTATGGCGCCCTCGACCATCGCTGCCACCGCTGGCGCCTGCTGGATGCTTAACAAAGGGGGTCGGGGGCCGCGGCCCCGGCGGGTCCAGGGCAGCGCCCTGGCCTTGCTTCTCCTCGTCAGTCCGGCTCGGGCGGCGGTCACGTCGGTCTACCTGATCCAGAACTCCGGCTGGATGGAACCCTTCTACACCGACGCGCGAGCGCCGTTCCGCCCGCTGCTGGGCGCGCTGGTGGCCGCGTCGCAGGCGGGCGGCGAGGTGGTGATCGCCGACTTCGACCAGGACGGGCAGCTGGCGCCGCGCCGGTCGCCGCATGTCGACTATCGCGGCCCGGACGATCTGGCGCGGATCGCCGCCGCCATCGCGGCGCTCGACCTGCCGGTGCAGGCGAACGGCCATCTCACCGACGCCGACTTCGACGGTGCGCTGGTGCGCGGCATCAACACCGTCCTGGACGGGCAGCCGGGCATCGTCTGGCTGGTGACCAACAACCGCAACTCTCCGAGCAACAGCCAGCGCGTGGACGAGAACACGCGGGACTTCGCGCGGCGGCTGGCGGACAGCCCGGCGCTGCCGCTGATCGTGGCCTATCCAATGCGGCTGCCGGCGCAGGGCCGCGAATACGCCGCGCGCGGCCTCATCATCTACGGCATCGCCTATGGCGAGGAGGCCGCCGCCGCGCTTCGCCGCCTGACCCGGGCCCCTGGCCTCACCCGCCTGTTCGCCGATCCGGCGGTGCAGCTGAAGCCGCTCGACCAGGCGCCGCTCGCCTTCACGCCGCTGTCGAGCACGACGCCCGGCCTGGTCGTGGACCGGCTGCCGGACGGAGGCTTGCGGATCGAGGGCGTGCCGGGTGGCCGGGCGTCGTCGGTGGAGATCAGCGGGGCGCTCCGCTCCGACTACTACCCGCACGAGATCGACGGCGCACGGCTGTCTCTGCGCTGGGAGGGCGGGGACGGCGTGCCGGGCCTCGGCGCCACGATCGAGCCGCTGACGCTCGACCACCTGGCGCCGGGCCAGGCCGCCCCGGTGCGGCTGCAGCTGCGGGTCCCGGAGATCGACCGCGCCCTGGGCCTGGCGGGCTGGCTGCAGCGCGACGTGACGCTGCACGGCGTGCTGCGGATCGAGCTCGGCCAGCTGTCGCTGTCGCTGGCGCCGGCCTTCGCGGCCAAGATGTCGCAGATCGCCGCGCTGGATCAGCTGCCGTCGGTGTTCTTCGACAACCGCGCGGTGACCGCCGCCACCGCCAGCCTGCCGGTGACGCTGATCGTGCACTTCCCGGTCTGGCCGCTGCTGGGCGGCCTGCTCGGCCTGCTGGTGGCGCTGCTGCTGCTCGTCCTGCTGCTGATGCTGCTGCGGCGGGAGCGCGAGCACGTCGTCTCGCTCGACGGCCAGACGCGCCGGATCCGGCTGCGGCCGTTCCAGACCCGGCAGATCACGCTCCCCGGCGGCCGCGCGTTCACGGTGCGCGGCCGTGCGTTCGGACCGCCCTCGGTCCGCGCCGTCAACAAGCACGGCGGTTGAGCGGGTCGGGTTTGCGTCCCGATCGCTTCGTCACCAACCGGCTGGTGCTGCGCCCCTTACAGGTCGCGGATGCGGCTCAGGTGTTCGAGACCTATGCGGCGGACATCGAGATCACGCGCTTCCTCACCTGGACGCCACACCGTTCAGCATCGCAAACCGTGGCCTATCTCGCCGGCTGCGTCGCCACGCCCGTCGACCGCTTACGCTCGTACGCCCTGACGAGCCGGAACGACGGGACGCCGCAGGGCGCGTTCGATCTGCGCCGGATCGCGCCACATCGGCTGGAGTTCGGCATGGTGCTGGCCCGCCGTGCATGGAGCCATGGCCTGATGAGCGAAGCTCTGAGGGCGGTCGTGAACTGGGCATCGGCGCAGGCGGCGGTTTGGCGGATCGGGGCAACATGCGACGTCGAGAACGGCGCATCGGCGCGGGTCATGCAGCAAGACGGGCTTCTGCCGGAAGGGGTGCTGCGTCGCTGGGCGATACATCCCAATCTCGGCGACAGGCCGCGCGACTGCCTGGCTTTCGCCCGCGCCCGCCATAACCCGTCTTGCGATCATACAACCGCTGGACGATGATTCTGTAAGGCTCCGTCGTCACCGGCCCGTTGGTGGTACGTCGCGACAGCGAGCAGGTCATGCCACCACGGGTGCGCCTGCCGCTGACCGAGGGGGAACAGAGCCTCCGGTAACCTTCCGTTCGCTTCGCCGTGCCATGATGGCGCCCGTCGGCTGCCGCCGCGGGGACGTGGCAGCGTGCGCCGGTTCGGTGCATGCTGGTTCTCGTCCTGGACGCCGACAGGACCTGCCAGGACCACCATGCCCGAGCCGACGCCGCCGCCTGCCGACTTCGCGATCAAGCCGCCCGCCGACAGCGCCGCCCAGGCCGCCCCCGCACCGGGCGGCACGCGGGCGCCCGGTATCGTCGCGCCCACTACCGTCGCGCCCGCCCCCGGCACACCGATCAGCGCCGCCGGGCTGCCCGCCGCACCCGGACTGGACGGCACCGACGCGGTCATCGGGAGCGCGATCCTGCTGGTGCTGGCGGTGGCGTTCCTGTTCCTCCGCGGTGCGGTGCGCGGCCACCTGATCGCCGCGCGGGCCTCGCCGTCGGCCGCGGGCAACGCCGGCTGGGCGCTGTTCTGCTTCCTCGGGGCCCTGTCGGTGCTGGTGGTGTTTGGGCTGCTCGGCAATCTGTGGCAGGTCGCCGCCTTCACCGTCCCGCTGATCCTGCTGGTGCTGGTGACGCTGGTGCTGTTCGTGCTGCTCTACCGCTCGGCGGCGCGCGGTCGGCCGCAGCGCCGGGCCCGCTAGAGGGGACCGGCCGGATGTCCAGCACCACCACCCCCAAGCCCCCGGACGGCGAACCGCGTCCCGCCACCCGGCGCGTGCAGCCGACCCTGTTCATCGGGCTCGGCGGCACCGGCATGCAGATCCTGCTGCGGCTGCGCCGGCGCATCCTGGCCGGCGACTGGAACGGCCGGCGCATCGACGACCTGTCGCGCATGCCGGTGGCCTCGTTCATCTACTTCGATACCGACCTGCGCACCGCCATCGAGAGCGACCGCGACCAGGCCAGCGACCCGCTCGCCCGCATCGTCGCCTTCCGCGAGAACGAGCGGCTGCAGCACGCCGTCGACGTGCGGCGCTACACCAAGGACATCGACCGCTATCCGCTGATCGCCGACTGGCTGCCGATCGCCGACTTCTCGCTGATCAACACCGAGAAGGGCGCCGGCCAGGTGCGGGCGATCTCGCGGCTGCTGTTCTTCGACCAGTTCGCCAAGCTGGCCGACCTGGTGCGCGACCGCAGCGACGGGCTGCTGCGCAGCGTCGGCCGCCAGGATGACCTCGCCCATCTCGGCCTCGAGATCGAGAACCGGCTGCGCGTGGTGGTGGTCTGCTCGGCCGCCGGCGGCACCGGCTCGGGCAGCTTCATCGATCTTGGCCTGATGCTGCGCTCGATGATCCACCCGGCCCCCACCGTCGACCTCGTGCTGCTGCTGCCCGGCGGCTACCACGACCACCAGCGCCAGCGCGTGAACGCCAACGGCTATGCAGCGCTGATGGAGCTGGAGCACGCGATGCGGCCGAACCCGCAGCCGCCCTTCGTCACGCATTGGGCCGAGCACCAGGGCCCGCTGCCCGGCATCGCGCCGTACGACGACGTCTATCTGCTCGACACCCGCAACGTGCTCGATGACGGGCTGGACTCGGTCGAGGACCTCTACGACATGGCGGCCGACATCCTGTTCGAGGATTTCGGCACCAGCGAGTTCGCCGCCACCAAGCGGTCGATCGCGGTCAACCAGGCGCAGCACAAGCTCGACAACTACGAGCCGCCGCTGCCCGCCCATCTCGGCCGACAATCGCTGCGATACAGCCAGCTCTTCTCCTCGTTCGGCCAGGCCACCATCGACACCAAGGGCCGCGTCGCCGTCGATGCCGCAGTCGCGGAGACGTCGAAGCGGATGCTGAAGGCCTACTTCAACGTGGCGCTGGAGGATTCCGGCCGGCTGCCGACCCCGGCCGAGCGCGACGACTTCCTGGACCGGCAGTTCCACCTGCGGGCCGCCGCCTTCCACCACGTGCTCCCCGGGCAGCCGGACACCGCCACCATCAACGAGCCGGTGCTGATCGAGCGGCTGCTGGAGGATGCCGGCGGCCAGTCGGTGCTGGCCGAGATCGATCGCGACCTGCTCGCCACCTACCAGTCCGAGGGGTTCCAGACCGCCGACCCGAGCAACCTGCCCACCCTGGTGCTGCGCGAGTTCGAGCAGCGCCATGACGACGTGCTGGGAAGCATCCGGCACAAGAGCGGCTCGGGCCTGGCCGCCGACCGCATCGCTGCCACCCGCAACCGGATGGCAGCCGAGCGGCGCGGAGACGGGCCGGAGGCGCTGCGGACGGTGCTCTACGACTACCTCGACCAGCGCGATCGCGGCGGCCTCGACTACACCATCCGCCTGGTCGAGGACGCCAAGCTGCAAATGGAGGCCGAGATCGGCCGGCTGGAGACGGTCGAGGCGCGCTACGCCGCCCGCGCCGGCGACACCCAGCACCGCTTCGAGCAGTCGCTCGACAACCTCCGCGAGGCGGTGGGCCGGCGGTTCCCGTTCGGTCCCGACCGCAAGGCGGCGGAGCGCTACCTGGAGCACCTGCGCACCGAGACCTCCTACTACCTGGCGATGCAGCTGCGCCGACAGGCGGCGATCGAGGCGCGCACCTTCCTGCGCGCGATGTCGGAGGCGCTCGGCACCCGCCGCGGCCAGGACGGCGACGGCAACACGCTGTGGGACGGCGCCGTCGCCGAGCTGGTGCAGGGCCGCGCCCTGGTGCGGCAGACCGTGGCCGAGTTCGACACCGAGATCGGCCTGCTGCGCGATGCGGTGTCGCGCCGCGATCGCGGCACCTTCGTGGTGCTGCCGGAAGCCGACGCCGAGGCGCGCGCGATGCTGGACGGCGACGATGCCGAGATCGCCCGCTGGGCGCAGGAGATGTTCCGTGACGAGGGCGGCTCGCGCATCCTGTTCCCGATCCTGCGCGACGACCTCGCCCGCAGCGTGCTGCTGAACCGGCTGCGCGGCTATGCCCGCCACCAGCTGCGCGACCGCGCGCAGGCGCTGCGCTCGGCGCAGTCGATCCTGCTCGACATGAGCGCCCGCGACCGCGTGGCCCTGTTCCAGCGCGCGATGGTCCGCGCCATGCCCTGGCTCGACGCGTCGTTCGACCATCTGGGCGGGGTGGCCATGGGGCCGCGCTACACGCTGCTGGTCGCCACCGACGACAAGGAGAGCTTCGAGCGCAATTTCGGTGCCGAGATTACACAGGCGATCCCGACCGGCCGGCTCGGCGTCGGCGCCGCGCAATACCTAAACTCCGGGCTCCGCGACCGCATCCTGATCTATTGCGAGCTGAGCGGCATCCCGCTCGACAGCATCGACCCGCTGCGCACCGAATGGCGCACCAGCTACCAGCTGGAGCAGCGCCGGCCGCTGCCGCTGCACACCCATCGCAGTCCGGAGCGGTTTCCCGACCCGGTGGTGCCGACCACGCACGAGATCGAGGAGATGCGGCACAACCTCGGCCTGTTCCTGCGGGCCGTCGCCTACGGCATCCTGGTGCGCGGCGCGCGGCCCGGCCAGCCGTACCGGATCGACCTCGGCGGCGGCGACTGGGGCGATGCCGGCACCGAGCGGGTGATCCGGGCATCGGGCTTCTCGCGCCATCGCGACAAGGTGCAGGCTCGCGTGGACGCATTCGAGCGCGGGCTGGACCCGGTCCAGCTGCTCGCCGCCGCCGCCCTGATCGAGTGGACCGGCGAGCGAGTCTACGCCGCCCGCATGGCGCGCATCGGCCCCACCCAGACCGACCGCATCCCGGGCCTGGCGCAGACGCTGGCGCTGGAGCTAGCCGCCGGCCTGCGCGACCGCGCCCTGCATCGCGAGGACGCCCCCGCGGGTCCTGCCGCGGTGATGGCCGCCTGCAAGCGGCGCATCGTCGAATGGACCGAGAGCATCCCCGGCAGCGACGCCGATGCCGACCCCGCCGACGCCAACCGCGACCCGGCCGACCCGCCGGAGTCGCGGGCGGCGCCCAAGCGCCGCATCCTGCCAGACCGCTTCGCCCCCGAGCCGTTGCGCCAGCTGGCGGGAGGTCCCGGAGCGCCGCCCCCGCCGATCGGCCAGCCTGACAGTCAGCCAGCCTGGCACCTGTCGATCGCCAAGCAGCTATCGGGGCCCTTCACGCTGGCCCAGCTCGGCCGGCTGGCGGCGCAGGGCACGCTGCAGGAGGGCACCAACGTGCGCGCGCTCGGAGGCGAGGGCTGGCAGCGCGTCCGTGACGTGCCGGCGCTGGCCGCCCTGCTCGCCGGCGCCCTCCCCGACGACGAGGACGAGCTGCCGGATGACGAGTAGGCCCAGCCGTTCGTCGCGGATGGTGCTCGGCCTCGTCGGCGTCGCCTTGGTCTCCGCCCCTGCCCACGCCC
>CALMVO010000078.1:25624-51196 GCA_937873205.1 uncultured Acetobacteraceae bacterium | reverse complement strand
ACACCCAGCCGAGCTGCCCCTACTGCACGCGAGCGTTGGCGCTGCTGTCCGCCAAGGGCGCGGAGGTGCAGCAGATCAATGCGCCACACGGCACGGCGGAGCGGACGCAATCCACGCAGCGGGCCGGCGGACGCAGCAGCGTGCCGCAGATCTTCATCGACGGGCGGCATGTCGGGGGTTGCGACGACCTGGTGGCAATGGACCGGCGCGGCGAGCTCGACCGGCTGCTGCAGCTTGGCTGAGCGGCCCGCCACGGGCCGCTCGACCGGCGGCGTCCCAAGCGTGCGATGATCCACTACAAGCTGCGTTGCGACGGCGGCCATGATTTCGAGGGCTGGTTCAAGGGCAGCGTCTCGTTCGAGGATCAGGCGCGTCGCGGGCTGTTGAGCTGTCCGCATTGCGGGACGGTCGGCGTGGAGCGCGCGCTGATGGCGCCGGCGCTGCGAACGTGCCCGGCCACGGTACCGTCGGAGCCGGTGGCCCGGGCGGGACCGCCCGCTGCCTCAGCGGGCCGGATGCCGATCCCGGATGCGGCGCGGGCGCTGCTGCAGCGCATGCGGATCGAGGTCGAGCGCAACTGCGACGACGTGGGCGACCGCTTCGCCGAGGAGGCGATCCGCATGCATAGGGGCGAGGTCGCGTCGCGCGGCATCTATGGCAACGCGAGCGACGACGATCGCGAGGCGCTGGCGGACGAAGGCGTCGCGATCGCCAGCATCCCTTGGCTGAGGCTTCCGGAGGGGTGAGGGTGCGATCGCCAGCCGCAATCGTGTCGGCGATGCTGCTCCTGGCTTGGCTTGGCGATGCGGCGTGGGCGCAGGACCGCCCGACCGCGGCGGCAGCGGTGAAGGGACTGTGGATCACCGCCCAGGGCGACGGCGTGTTCGACATCACCACCTGCGGGGCGCACCTGTGCGGAAGGCTGGTCGGCATGCGTTACGACGGCGTCATGCCGCTCGACGTGTGGAAGCGTCCGCAGTGCCGCCAGCAGCTGCTGAACGGGTTCAGGCCCGTGGACGGGGAGGGCCAGTGGGCCGGCTCGATCCTGAACCCCGACGACGGCCACACCTACGATGCGACGATCTGGTCGCCGCGGCCCGGGATCCTGAAGCTGCGCGGCTACGTGCTGCTGCCGCTGTTCGGCGAGACCCGGACTTGGACGCGTTATGCCGGTTCGATCGGCACGGCCTGCAAGCTGCCGCGATGAGGGTTGGGCGCCGGCGTAATTAGGCGGCGTTCAGGCAGGCGATGTAATTGACGCCGAGATCCCGGCCGATGCGCCACGGACCTTCGCGACCGGCCGGGCTCGGCATCATGCCGGCGATGTCGGCGAGGCGCAGGCCGGCAGCCGCGGCATGGTCGGCGAGCTCGCCGGGCGTCACGAAGCGCCGCCAGTCGTGGGTGCCGACCGGCAGCAGGCGCAGCAGGTACTCGGCGCCGATCTTTGCGGCGGCCAGCGACCGCCAAGTGCGGTTCAGGGTCGACAGAACGACGATCCCACCCGGCGTCAGAAGGCCGGACAGCAAGCGCAAGAACGCGGCCGGATCGGTCGTGTGCTCGATCACCTCGAGGGCCGTGACGGCGTCGAACCGCCGCCCCTCGGCGATCAGCGTCTCGGCGCTGGCGACCCGATAGGACAACCGGCCCGGTGGGGTCGTGACCGCGTGGGCGCGGGCGGCGGCGATCGCCTCGGCCGCGGCGTCGACGCCCAGCACGTCGTAGCCGAGGCGGGCGAATGCTTCGCTGGCCAACCCGGCGCCACAGCCGAGATCGAGCAGCCGCAACGGCTGATCGGGGTGTAGCGCCTGAAGCGCCGACAGGTGCCCGTCGGCCCAGCGGACCCGAAGCGGGTTCATCTGGTGCAGCGGCCGCATCGGCCCCCTGGGGTCCCACCAGCGTTCGGCCAGCCGGTCGAAGCGGGCGACCTCCGCGGCCGAGACCGAGCTGGTCGCGGTCCCGAAGCTGGTCTCGACGCCGTCATCCGGGCCTTGCATGTTGCTGCCTTGCTGTCGGGAAGCTATGTGACCCGGCTGCCGCCTGCCCGCAACCGGGATCGCGCCGGCTGGAGGCGACCCGCGGATGGCCCGCATCGTGATGAAGTTCGGCGGCACCTCGGTGGCCGACCTCGACCGCATCCGCTCGGTGGCCGGCCGCGTCAAGCGCCAGCTCGAGGCCGGCGACCAGGTGGCCGTCGTGGTATCGGCGATGTCGGGGATCACCAATCAGCTGGTCGGCTACTGCGAGGCGCTGTCACCGCTGCACGACGCGCGCGAGTATGATGCCGTCGTCGCGACCGGCGAGCAGGTGACCAGCGGGCTGCTGGCGATCGCGTTGCAGACGCTGGGCGTCGACGCGCGCTCGTGGCACGGCTGGCAGATCCCGATGGCGACGGATGGCGCCCACGCCAAGGCGCGGATCGAGGCCATCGAGGGTGGCCGCCTGATCGAGCGGATGCAGGGGGGCCAGGTGCCGGTGGTGGCCGGGTTCCAGGGACTGGGCCCGGACCATCGCATCACCACGCTGGGGCGCGGCGGCTCCGACACCTCGGCGGTGGCGCTGGCGGCGGCGTTGCGGGCGGATCGCTGCGACATCTATACGGATGTGGACGGCATCTACACGACCGATCCGCGGATCGTGCCTAAGGCGCGGCGGCTGGCCAAGATCGCCTACGAGGAGATGCTGGAGTTGGCCTCGGTTGGTGCCAAGGTGCTGCAGACCCGATCGGTCGAGCTCGCGATGAAGGAGCGGGTCAGGGTGCAGGTGCTGTCGAGCTTCGGCTCCGACGCGGCGCCGTATGAGAACGGACGGGACAGCCTGCCCGGCACGCTGGTGGTTGACGAGGACGAGATCGTGGAGAAGGAAATTGTCGCGGGCATCGCCTATTCGCGGGACGACGCCAAGGTGACGGTGCGCCGGGTGCCGGACCGGCCCGGGGTGGCGGCGGCGGTGTTCGGGCCGCTGGCGGAGGCGCACGTCAACGTCGACATGATCGTGCAGAGCACCGGCGCCGACGGCACCACCGACATGACCTTCACAGTCGGCAAAACCGACCTCGCCCGAGCGATCCAGGTGCTGCAGGCGGCGCGGGGCGACATCCAGTACGGCGAGATGCTGACCGATGCCGACGTCGCCAAGATCAGCGTGGTGGGGGTCGGCATGCGCAGCCATGCCGGAGTGGCGAGCACGATGTTCCGCACGCTGTCGGACCGCTCGATCAACATCCAGGTGATCTCGACCAGCGAGATCAAGGTGAGCGTGCTGATTGGCGTCGAGTACACCGAGCTCGCGGTGCGGGCGCTGCATAACGCCTACGGCCTCGATGTCGCCTGACGCCATGCCGCCTGACGAGATGCGGGACGACCGGGCCGCGGCGCGGACCCGGCTGGATCGGCTGTGGGCGCGGGGCACCGCGTTCCTGGGCAGCGAGCTCGCCATCCTCGGCGGCGCCATGAGCTGGGTGAGCGAGCGACACCTGGTGTCGGCGATCTCCAACGCCGGCGGCTTCGGAGTGATCGCTTGCGGCGCCATGGGGCCGGAGCTGCTGGAGCGCGAGATCGCCGCGACCCAGGCGCTGACGACGCGGCCGTTCGGCGTCAACCTGATCACCATGCATCCGCAGCTCGACGACCTGATCCGGGTGTGCGTGCGGGCCGGGGTCGGCCACGTGGTGTTGGCGGGCGGGGTGCCGTCCGGTGCGGCGATGCGGGCGGCCAAGGACGGCGGCGCCCGGGTGATCGGCTTCGCGCCGGCGCTGGTGCTGGGCCGCCGGCTGGTCAAGCTCGGCGCCGACGCGCTGGTTATCGAGGGCTCGGAGGCGGGCGGGCATATCGGGCCGGTGTCGCTCACGGTGCTGGCGCAGGAGGTGCTGCCGCACCTGCGGGAGGTGCCGATCTTCGTTGCCGGCGGGCTCGGGCGCGGCGACGCCATCCTGGCGCTGCTGGAGATGGGTGCGGCCGGGGCGCAGCTCGGCACCCGCTTTGCGGCCTCGGCCGAGAGCGTCGCGCACGACCGCTTCAAGCAGGCCTTCGTCCGCGCCGCCGCCCGCGACGCGCTGCCGTCGGTGCAGCTCGACGAGCGCTTTCCGGTGATCCCGGTGCGGGGGCTGGTCAACGATGGCACCCGACGCTTCCTGGTGCACCAGGCGGAGACGCTGCGGCGGTTCCAGTCGGGCGAGCTGAGCCGGGAGGCGGCGCAGCTGGACATCGAGCATTTCTGGGCGGGCTTGCTGCGCCGGGCGGTGGTCGACGGCGACATCGAGGGCGGTTCGGTGATGGCCGGGCAGTCGGTGGGGATGGTGCGGTCGGTGCAGCCGATCGCGGAGATCCTCGATGAATTGGTCGGCCAGGCGGTGGAGGCCCTGACATCGCGGACGCGGCTCGTCTAAATAAGTAGTCTTCGGGCTCGGCCTCCGGGCTCGGCGTCCGTGCAACGTCATGGCAGTCAGGGCGGCATGATGACCGTAGAGCAGGTTCGTCCCTCCGAGACCGATTTCGGCCTGCTTCCCGTGGGTGTGGCATTGCGAAGCAAGCGCGAGCAGCTCGGCTGGTCGTTGGCCGACGTCGCGGCCTGGCTGCGGATCAAGCTCTACTATCTGGAGGCGCTCGAGGGCGGACAGGTCGCCAAGCTGCCTGGCAACGCCTATGCGCTCGGCTTCCTGCGCGCCTATTCCGGTGCGCTCGGGCTCGATGCCGAGGACATGTCGCGCCGCTTCCGGCAGGAGACCAAGGAGGTGAGCCGCAAGCCGGAGCTGTCGTTCCCCGCACCCGTGCCGGAACGCGGTGTGCCGGCGGGAGCTGTGGTGCTGCTGGGCGTCGTCGTCGTCGTGGCGGCCTATGCGGGATGGTTCGAGTTCAGCGGACACGAGCGCCGCATCGGCCACGCGGTGCCACCGGTGCCGGCGGCGCTGTCGCCCTACGCAGGTCCGGTCGGCGCGCCGGTACCCTCGCCCCAGGTGGCGACCGTGATGCCGGGGCCGGGGCAAACGCCGCCGGCGCTGCCGGGTCCGGCCGGCGGGCCCGGCGACGCCTCGTCCGCCGCGAGGGCCGGCGGTCCGGCGGTGGGTGGGACGGGTTCGCCGCCGGGCCTGGGTGCGGCCGGCACCTCATCTGCGTCGCCGCCCGCCATGGCGGCGGCGCCCGTCGCACCCTCGGCCACCGCATCCGGCTCGGCCGCAGCCGGCATCCCGGTCCCGGTCGTTTCGGGAACCGCCGCGGCGCCAACGCCGGCGGCCACGCCGGGCCAGGTCATGGTCGAGGCCGTCGCGACGAGCTGGGTTCAGGTGCGCGAGGTCGGCGGCAAGGTGCTGTACGACCACGTCCTGAAGCCGGGCGAGAGCTGGGCGGTGCCGCAAGACCCGCTGCCGCTGACGCTGGCGACGGGCAATGCCGGTGGGGTCAGGCTGGCGGTCGACGGCGTCACCAGCGCGGCGCTGGGCCGGGTCGGCGGCGTGCGCCACGGCGTCCCGCTGAGCGCGCAGGCGATCAAGGATGGGACGGTCGCCGCGGCCAGCTCCGCGTCAGCGACGGCGGCGGACCAGGATGCGCCCGTTCCGGTCACGGTGCATCGCGCGGGTCCCGGCCGGGCTGCCGTCCCGGCGCAGGACGACACCACGGAGAAACTGAACGAACGGCAGCTGGACGGCGTCGTTCCGCACTAGGCACGGGTTGAAGCGGGATCTGCTCATCCTGAGCCGGTCCTGCCCTGGGGATACGGTCGAAACAGTGCGGCCATGGCTCGGATCGGACGCGTCAGCCGCCACGAGGTCGAGTCGCGCGTCCCGGACAGCCAGGCCTGGCTGTCCGCATAGAGCTGCCGCAGCATGTCGAGCTGCCGCTGCCCGACCTCCAGATCGGCTTCCATGACCGCCTGGGTGTCGCGTTGCGCCCGGACGGCGGTCTCGGCCTCCACCAGTTGCGCGCGAACGGCAGTCTCCTGCAGGAACAGCGTATGGCAGTGGCTGCGCAGCTCGATCAGCTCCTCGCGCTCGATGGTCACCGCTTCCAGATGGTCGGCATAGCGCTCGCACTCCGCCTGCAGCCGACTCACGCTCTCCTCGAGCGAGCGGTTGCGGTCGGCGTTGAAGGCGAGCTCGTGATCGCGGAGTGCCAGATCCTGCCGCGCCCGGTCGCGCTCGAGCAGCGCCTGCCGGAGCTGCAGCCCGGCGTCGGCGAGTTCCGACATCGCCCTCGCATGGCCCGCCTGCGCCGCCATGAGTTGGTCGCGCGAGGCCGCGAGAGCGTCCTGGGTATCGGCGAGCGAGGCTCCGGCGCCGGCAATTTGGCCCTGCGCCTCCGCCGCCTGCCTGGCGGCGAGGTCACGCTGCTCGCCGAGCAGGTAGGACTCGTAGTGGTCAAACACGTTCGGTGGCGTCGCGAAGCAGCCCTCCGGCAGGTTGACGTCACGGCGGACGTAGAAATCGTTCAACCCGTCGAAGTGAACGTGCTGGTAGTCCTGTCCCGCCAGCAACGCGGCGATGTCGGTCTCGCGCCGGATCGGCCGTTCCGGCATCGTCGCCTCGACCAGTATCACGTCCGGCCTGAACCGCGGCCAGTCGTTGCTGCGCAGCACGTGTTCCTCCCAGCCCTCGACATCCAACTTGAGCAGGTCGATCCGGGCTGGGGCGAATTCGGCCAGGATGCTGCCGAGCCGGCGGGTGGTGATGCGGTGCTCGGTCACGGTCCAGCCGTTGCTCCGGCAGCGTGCCGCCTCCGTGTCGTCGAGCGTCGACAGGCCGGTACCTTCGACCTCGTGATAGCGGGCCTCGCCCTCGGTCTCGTCGACGGCGACGCCGAGCGAGACGTCGCCCGGCCGTTCTCGCAGCAGGCTGGCGTGCAGGGAAGGGTTCGGCTCGATGTTGATACCGCGCCAGCCGCGGTCGTACAGTGCCTTGCAGTCGTTCTCCATCTTCGGGTCGGCGGCGCCGACATCGACGAAGAAGCCGTGCGGGCGGTCACGGAAGATGCGGTTGAGGATGACGTCCTCGAGGTTGGCGCTGTAGGAGATGAAACGGGTCGCCGGGAGCACCGGAAGCGGCATGGCGTGCTGGTCCATCGGCATCAGGCCGCCTGCTGGACCGGAACGCCCACCACCGAAAGCTCGGCGAGGCGGCGCAGCTGACGTTCGCGGACGATGCCGCGTCCATGAAGCCGCTCCAGGCGGGTGGCGGCGGCGGCGGTCCGGCGCGCGGCATCCTCCGGCCGTTGCATCAGCCGCTGCATGAGCCAGGCGGCATGGTCGGTGTCGGCATCGGCCCAGCGCTGGTCGGCCGACATCGGGTATTCGCCGGGCCTGACCGCAACCAGGCGGAAGTCGACCGGATAGCCGGTCTCCTCGGTGAGCAGCTCGGCCGTGGCCGCGTAGTCGGTGGCGATCACCGGCAGGCCCAGCGCCATCGCCTCCGCCACCACCAGCCCCAGGCCCTCGCAGCGGTGCAGGGAGACGACCGCGTCGCAGTTGCGCAGCAGCGACAGCGTGTCGGCTCGGCTCAGCACCTGGTCGATCACGATGATGTCCGGATCGTCGGCGACGAGCGCCAGGAAGCGGGCCTGCTTCTCCAATACGAGGGCGCCGTTCATGGTCTTGACCACCAGGCCGGGACGGGGCCCGCGTGCGAGGCGGTCGCGCATCCGGCGGAAGGCGATGACGGCGGCCTCCGGGTTCTTGCGCTCGATGAAGGACAGGAAGTCGAACGAGACGTAGAACAGGAACCGGTCCTCCGGCAGCCCGAACCGCTCGCGGGGCGGCGGCGGCGGCTGCGGCTCGACGGTCAGGCACACCGGCATGTGGATCACCGGCCTGTCGATGCGGCCGGCCAGCATGCGCTGCACCCAGCGCGTCTGCGCCCAGATCTCGTCGATCTCGTCGAACGCGGGCAGCCAGACGTCGGGAAACTCCTCCAGCTCCCAGGCCGGCATACTGATCCGGTAGGCAGGCGACGACAGGCGCGGCCGCAGATGCTCCAGCACCAGCGGCAGCTGGTCGGCGTTCACGTTGGCGAAGATCTGCACCCGCCCCCGCGCATGGTCCCGCAGCAACGGCGCGGCCTCGGCGACGCTGCGGTCCGAGATCACGCCCAGATCGACATCCATGCCCTCGACCCTGAGGCCCGAGCCGGCGAGGCTGTCCAGCGTGTGCCGGCAGACCATGCCGACGCCGCTGGTGGTGCGCAGGTAGCCGATCACCGACACGTCCACGCCGTCCGCGGCCGCGGCGGGGACCGCCTTCAGGCCGGCATGCGGGACACGGCCCAGCCGCTCGGCCACCGGCTCGATCAGCCGCCAGTCCAGGTGCTGCTCGCCGCGGGCGTGCCGCACGTACCATTCGGTCAGGGCGTGCAGATCGGACGCCTGGTCCGGGTCGCGGTGATGGCGCTGGTTGTCGAAATGGTTCCACAGGTAGCGCTGGAAGTTGGTGAAGAGCAGGTTCGGCCTGGCACGACTGCCCAGCGGCGCGGCGCGGTGCAGCCAGGCCTCGAATCCGTCGAACGGGTCGCCGGGCCAGTCGGGCGCGGTTTCGCGAAACATCCGGCGCACCAGGCCCGCGATCGGCGTGCCGGATCGGAACCGGCCGTAGGCGTAGAGCGCCGTCGGCACGGTGCCGTGGCCGTTCGAGATCAGCAGGTCGCGGTAGTGCGACAGCAGTGCCGCCAGTGCCGGATCGTAGGGGGCGCGGAAGTTGCCGCTGTGCTTGCTGAGGCGATCCGGCTCATGTGGATTGAAGCCGCTGAAGTGGAAGAAGCCGAGCGGCCGGCCATCGACCGTCCAGCCCTCGTCCTGCCGCGCCAGCATCGCCTGGGACAGGTTCCAATAGGCGAGGTTCAGGCCGCGCTCGTGCAGAATGCGCGCTCGCGGCGCGAAGCCCGGCACCAGGTCCATGAACTTCTGGTCCACGAACAGGCCCTGGTCCTGCGCGTTCACGCAGTGCCGCTGCAGGCGGCGCATCCACCAGCGTATGACGCGCAGCGTCTCGTCGCCGTGCGAGGCACCGAGGAAGCCAAGGTTGTAAGTGCCGGAGCGCATGATGAGCAGGTCGTCCGGATTCGACGAGCCCTCCGCCGGCGCATGCAGATGAGGCGTCAGCAACAGCGACGCGCCGTCCGCGAATGCCGCACGCAGCGGGTCGAGCGGCGAGAACACCATGATGTCGGGATCCAGGTAGATCACCCGCTCGAAATCCTGGCCGACCAGCAGGTATTCGAACATGAACGGCTTGACCGCGGTGTTGAACTCCATGATGTCGTAGGAGAACGCGAAACGGCGGAACTCCGGAATGTTGATCGAGCGGGCCTCGATGATCTCGAACGGACCGTCGTACAACCCGTCCCAGTCGACTTTCTCGTCGGCCAGGCAGACGAACAGCCGCGCCTCGGGATGATGCGTCCGTAGGGACGACATCAGCACCTTTGCGAACGGCATGTAGTTGTTCGAACAGATCGTGAAGATGGCGAGACCGTTTCGGGACAAGCGTTCGGGTCTCCCATGGTGTCGGCCGGGTACGCGTAGTTTGCCGTCGGCAAGGGCAGAGTCGCGATGCGCCGTCAGGATGGACGGTCCAGCTTCTTGCACGTGCATCCCGACTTGGCTAGACGCCTGGGACGGCGGTTGCACCGCCGGTATCCCGTTGCCTCGAAGGGCGGCCCTTGATCGGACACTCCCCGCGGTCGTGGCGCGCGAGCCGGCTCGCGGACGCGACGTCTTTGCCGTGCGCGCTGCTGATCGGTGCCGCCGCCTTCGCGTTCGGCTGGCTCACGGATGGGCGGCGGCCACACCGCGCGGTCGCGACCGACGGCTGGTGGGCGGGCTTCGACCAGGCGCACTACCTGCTGTCGGCCCGCTCGTTCGCCGCGTTCAGCCTGTCGCCGGACGGGCACTGGTACCTGCCGCTCTATCCGATCCTGGCCGGTCCGTTCGTAGGCCGCCTCGCCGACCCATTCCTCCCGGTCGACATCGTCTGCTTTCTGCTGTGCATCCCGCTGATGCGCGGGATCGGACGCGAGCTGGCGCCGGACTGGCGGCTGGCCGGGAAGGCGGCGATGGCCGCGTTCCTGACATCGCTCGCGTGGCCCGCGACGCTGCAGGCCTGGATCATGCCCTGGAGCAGCACGCTGGCGGCGGCGCTGATGATGGGCAGCCTGCTCGCCACGTTGCGGTCGCTGCGCCGACCCGAACGGATCCGGCTGGCCGCCGCCGCCGGGTTCTGCGGCGCCCTGGTCGGCGGCTGCCGCCCAATCGACGCGGCGCTGTTGCTAACGGTGAATGGCCTGGCCGGCGGCGGCGCGGCCCTGGCTGCGGGCCTGCGCGCGCGCAGGCCCGCGATCCCGCTGTGCTGGGCGGTCGCCTTCGGTGCGTCGGCACTCGCCGGTGCGGTTCCGACGCTGCTGCTTTACCTTGCGATCTGGGGGCCGCATCTCAGCCTGTATTTGCAGAGCTCGGAGCAGATCGGGTTCGACTGGCGGCTGCTGCCGCTGCGCTGGGTCGAGATCATGATAGACCCAAAGCCGCTCCTGCCCGAGGGGCCCGGCATCATCGAGCGCATGCCGTTCGTCGCCACCGGCCTGCTCGGGCTTCTGGCGCTGCCGGCGATGAGCTGGATGCGGCGCGATCCCGCCTGGTTGCCGCAGACGCTGGCGGCGGCGGCGCTGGCCAGCTCGATCGTGCTCTACCTCTGCTACCGCGACCTGCATGCGCCCGGCCTTTGGCAGTTCTACAACATTCACTACTTCAAGTGGTGCTTCGGGCTGCTCGGCCTCTACACGCTCCTGCTGGCGCGAGCGGTCTGGCATCGGCCGTTGCTGCTGGTGCCGCTGCTGCCGCTGGCCGCGGCCGCGCTGGCCTGGCGGATCGAGCCGGTTGTCCGTCCGCTCGCGGCGCCGGAGCGGCTGGATGCGGGCGAGCTGGCGGTCGCGGTGCCGTCTCTCGGGGAGTACGACGCGTTGGCGCTGGCCGCCACCGCCAGCTACGACGCGATCTATTTCGGTCCGCAGAGCGTCCGGATCGGCAGCCGGCCGATGCCGTGGCTGACCGACGTCAAGGCGTTCCCGATCCCGGGCGGGCTGATGGTCCAGCCCCTGCGTCGGTGGCCGGCCGGGCTGCTGCGGCTCGACGTCCGCCCCGGCATCCGGCTCGACGGCGCCCCGATCCTGCTGCGGACCGTCCCGGTGCCCGGGCTGCCATGCTGGTTCGGGCAGCCGTCGTGCGGTGCGTCGGTCCTGCCGCCACCGGTGCTGGCCGCCGACCAGACGATGTCGCTGGTCGAGCCGGCCGGCGAGCGGTTTCTCGGCGAGGGCTGGTGGTATCGCGAGCCGGGCGGCCATTGGAGTGCCGCGCGCGAGGCCACCCTGCGCTTCCGGCTGCCGGATGCGAGCCGGTCCGGGGTCCTGCTGCTGGCGGCGGATGCGCTCGCGACCGAAGGCAGCGCGCCGCTGGACGTAACGGCATGCGCCGGGGGCAAGGTGCTGGCGCGATGGTCGCTCCGGGACAGCAGCCTGCGGCTGCTGTCGGTGCCGCTGCCGCGGGCGGTGCTGCGCGCCGACGGCACCGCGGTGGTGTCGCTGTCGATCGATGCGCCGCGGCGACCGTCCGAGATCGAGCCCGGCGCGCATGACGAGCGGCGGCTCGGACTGTTCCTGCGCCTGCTGCGCTGGCATCCGGATGCCCCCGCGCCGTCTGGCTGACCGCATGCGGCTGGCGTCGACCGTCGTATCGACCGGCCCGGTCGATACGACGGGACAGGGTGGGCCGGGGATGGCACGTTCGCGGACCAGCCCATAAACAGAGGCTCCGTCGCATGTAGCCGCAGAGCACGATGAACCAGCTGGTTGCCAACCCGATCCGCCGCACGATACCGCACCAGAGCGGCGGCAAGGACCGGCCCCCCAGGGTCCTGATGGAGCTGCGGCCCTGCTTCGACGGCTATGCCGGCATTCCGCAGGAGACCAGGCTGCTGTTTGCCGCCCTCGCGCGATCGCCCACCTTCGAGGTGGGCGGGCTGCTGAACGGCTCGTCCTCGATGCCGGCGTCGCCCCGGCGGCCGGTCCGTCAGCCCGAGGGCCAGGAGATGTTCACGCAGAGCGAGCGGCTGATCGCGCTCGACTCGGGCGAGCGGACGGTTCCGCTGGGGCGGCGCCTGGCGCGCAGGTCGCTGCCCCGCTGGCTCATGATGCGGTTGGAGGCGATCGAGCGTCGAGGCACCGTCGAGCCGCTGGATACGCTGCTCGACCCCGACCTGTTCGAGGACTGGCTGTGGATGCGGCTGTTCCGGCTCGGCATGTCGCCGCAGGAGCGGCCACTGCTGCGGCGGGCGCGCTACCCGGTTCCGGCGATGGCCTGGCAGGAAGCGGTGCAGATCGCCGACACCAGGCGGCTTGGCCGCCGCGTCAGGCTGGACATGAAGGGCGGCGGCTGGGATATCCACATCGCCCACACTCCCTGCCCGTATGCGCTGCGCGGCGGCAGGCTGGTGGTGCGCTATCACGACGCCATCCCGATGCTCTGGCCGCACACCATCAGCCACGCCATCGAGCATGCACGCGGGCATTACCGGATGCTGGCCGGCAACGTCGCCGACGGGGCCTGGTTCGTCTGCACGTCCGATCCGGTGCGCGACGACCTGCTGCGGATCTTCCCGTCGGTGGAGAAGCGCACCTTCACCATCCCGACCATGTCCTCGCCGGTGTTCAGGCCGGACGTCCGGCCTGCCGCGGAGATCAGGTTGATCATCAACCGCGGACGTTCGGCGGCGGCCGACCGGCTGCGCACGGCGTCCGGCACCACGGCCGACGACGTGCCGACGGCCGGCTCGGCGGCGGCCGATCAGATCGACGAGCCGTTCATCATGGCGGTCTCGACGCTCGAGCCGCGCAAGAACTACGGTCTGCTGATGCGGGCCGCGGCCGCGGCGCGGCGGCGCGGCGCGCGCTTCAAGCTGGTCATCGTCGCCAACCCGGGCTGGCGCAGCGAGGACGAGGTCAGGCTGCTCAAGCAGCTCGTGGCCGAGGGCGTGGTGCACCACCTGATCGACGTGACGAGCATCGACCTGCGCGCGCTCTACACGGCGGCGCACGCGGTGGTCTGTCCCAGCCGGGCGGAAGGGTTCGACCTGGCGACGGTGGAGGCGATGGCCTGCGGCGCCCCGGTGCTGGCGTCCGACATCGCGGTGCATCGCTGGGTCTGCGGCAACGCGGCCGAGTACTTCGATCCCTACGACCAGGATGCGCTGTCGGCGCTGATCACCAGGCTGGTGGCGCAGCCACGGGACCACGGCCTGCTCGGCGAGCTCCGCGAGCGGGCACGTAGGCGCGCGATGCTGTATCGGCAGCCGGCCCTGGAGCAGCGTTGGGAACAGGCGCTGCAGGTGGTCGCGGCGAGCTGAGGCCTGCCCGGGCGGCGGAAGGCCAGAACGCTGCCCCTGACCCGTCCGGCAGTGGGCCCCAAGCCCGTCCACGGGGATGGGTTCCAAGGGGCGGGGCTTGGCGCATGGCGTGCCGACCGGCGTCGTGCCCTGCATGCCCGCGCGTGAAGCCCTTGCCTTTTCTCCGGCGCGGCTGTTCTAGACCTGCATGACGGCCTCCTCATCCCTGCTGGCGCGGCAACTGGACCGGGTGCGGCGGCGCGCCGACGTCGCCACGCCGGGGGCGCTGCCGGGCGTCTCCGAGGCCGGCTTGCTCCTGGCGATGGCGCTGCAGCGGGTCCTGCACCGGCCGGCGGCGGCAGCTGCGATGTTGGCGAGCCGGCTCTCGGTGCCGATCGGCGCGATGCTCGTGGCCGTCGCCTATTGGCGTGACAACGCGACGTTGCCGGTGCGGCCGAAGAGCCTGCGGCCCACGGACGGCTGGTGGGCGTGGTATGACCAGGGCAAGCTGCTGGAAGCGTTGCTGGCTTGGCGCCATCACGCCGAGAGCGTCGCCAACCAGTGGTATCAGCCGCTCTATCCGGCGATCGGCGCGTTCAGCCTGTCGTTGACGCCGAACCGGCCGTTCCTGCTCCCGGACCTGATCGGGTTCGTGGCGTCGCTGTCGCTGTTCGTGCCGATCGCCGGGCTGCTCGGGATTGGTCGGCTGCTGGCGACGGTCCTGTTCCTCGTGATCAACCTCGGCGAGCCGACCATCCTCGACGGCTGGGTCATCCCCTGGAACACCAGCCTGACCACGCCGCTGCTGCTGCTGGGACTGCTGTCGGCGGCCCGGGTAGCGCTCGGCGCGGCGCGGCGGCGGCTGTGGGCGGCCGGGTTCGGGTTCGCCCTCGGCCTGATCCCGGCCTTGCGGCCGACCGACGTGCTGGTCCTGATGCCGGCTGCCGGCCTGGCGGCGTTCGCGTTGCTTGCAGGTCCGAGGGCGGGCCTGCGGCCACGCATGCGCGAGGCCGTCGGGATCCTGGCCAGCGCCGTCTGCGGCTTCCTGCCGGCGTTCCTGCTGCTGCTGGCGCTCTACGTGCCGGTATTCGGGCTGCGCGCCAGCCCCTACATGAGGATGTCGAGCCTGACCGGGTTCGACCTCGACCTGTTGCCGATGCACTGGGTCATGCTGGTGGTGGGGCCGCGACCGTTGTTCGCCGGCCTGTCGGGGCTGATCGAGGTGTACTGGTGGCTGGCGCCGTGCCTCGCGGGCGTGATCGCGACACTGGTGGGCTGCCTGCGCGGGGAAACTTCCGTTGACCGAAGCCTGGTCAACCTGATGCTACTGGCGGCGATCGTGCCCTACTGGTGCCTCTACCTCTCCTATCGTGACCTGCATCCGACTGGGCTCTGGACGTTCCACAACTTCCACTACTTCGTCTGGACGCTGCCGTTGCTGGGCGTCTACGGGCTGCTGCTGGCAGGACGCTGTGCCACGGCGGTGGCGCAGGCCTGGCGGACCGGTGCGGCTGCCGCCGGTCGATCGGCCTGGCCTGTCGCGTTGGGCATCCTCGTCACCGTGCTGGCGCTGTGCTGGCGGCCGCAGCTCGATCGGTGGCGGATCCCGCCGCCGCCGCCGACCCTGGACGTCGCCCGCGCCCAGGTTCTGATCCCGCAGGGCCTGTCCAGCATGCGCGACGCGCTGCTGGTCTCGGCGACCGATCCGGCCGGCAGCCTCTACTTCGGGCCGCACGTGCTGCACGAGGGCAACGTCACCATCGGCCAGTTCTTCGGCTTCAGGGCGTTCCCGATCCCTGGCGGGGCCATGGTGCTGCCGCTGCGCAGCCTGCCCAAGGCGAGGGGCGTGCTGCAGTTCGTGGGGAGCGTTCAGCTCGATCCGACCGATCCGCCGACGCTGTGGCGTCAGGACATGGTGTTCGGACTGCCGTGCTGGGTACCGCGGATCGTGCGGCCGGCGAGCTGCCTGGTCGAGACCATGTTGCCGGGCCCGGTGTTCCCGCAGAGCTACCAGATCGACTTCGACTCGCGCATGGAGGTCCCCTTCCTGATTCCGGGGGGGTGGACCGACCAGGCGGACGGGCGCTGGACGCTCGGCTACCGGTCCAGCCTGCAGTTCCGGCTGCCGACACCGCCCGCCAAGGGATCAGGCGTGGTGATCGAGGTCGAGGGCGCCGGGTTCATCCCGCGCGGGTCCGGCTACCTTGTGGTCGATGTCACCGCCAACGGCAGCCGTCTTACGCAATGGCGGATCTCCACCACCGAGGAGGTGGCGCTGCGGGCCAGGATCCCGGGGTCGCTGATCGGGTCGGACGGGGCGGTCCGCCTGACCCTGTCGGCGCTCAACGCGCGCCGTCCGATCGACAGCATCGCCGGGGCCACCGACCGCAGGCTGCTCGGCTTCAGGGTCCGTGCGATCCGGTTGCTGCCGTGGTCGGCGGGAGGTTAGCCGGCATCGGGAAGCGGGATCGACCGCTTGTCGGCAGGCTGTTCAATGGGCTGCGTTCCTGGCAGGAAGCTGACGCCCGCCGTGCGGCTGCCCGGCAAGCTCGAGGGAACCCATCATGAGCTACCGCCCCTACCAGCAGATCGAGCGGCGCCGGTCGCGGCAGATCCATGTCGGCCGGGTGCCGGTCGGCGGCGACGCGCCGATCACCGTGCAGACCATGACCAACACGCTGACCAGCGACGCCGCCGCCACCATCGCGCAGATCCGGCTGTCCGAGATCGCCGGCGTCGACATCGTGCGGGTGTCGTGCCCGGACGAGGAGAGCACCGCGGCGCTGGCCGAGATCGTGCGCGAGGTGAACGTGCCGATCGTGGCCGACATCCACTTCCACTATAAGCGCGCGATCGAGGCGGCGCGGGCCGGGGCCGCGTGCCTGCGAATCAATCCCGGCAACATCGGCTCGCCCGAGCGGGTGCGGGAGGTGGTGAACGCGGCGCGCGAGCATGGCTGCTCGATCCGCATCGGCGTCAATGCGGGCTCGCTGGAGCGGCACCTGCTGGAGAAGTACGGCGAGCCGAACCCCGACGCGCTGGTCGAGAGCGCGCTCGAGCACGCCAGGATCCTGCAGGACCTCGACTTCCACGAGTTCAAGATCAGCGTGAAGGCGTCCGACGTCTTCCTCGCGGTGGCCGCCTACACCCAACTGGCGGAAGTCTGCGACCACCCGCTGCATATCGGCATCACCGAGGCGGGCGGGAAGCGGGCCGGCACCGTCAAGAGCGCGATCGGGCTCGGCAACCTGCTGTGGGCCGGCATCGGCGACACGCTGCGGGTCTCGCTGTCTGCGGAGCCGGAGGAGGAGGTGCATGTCGGCTGGGACCTGCTGAAGTCGCTGGGCATCCGGCATCGCGGCGTGAAGATCATCTCCTGCCCGTCCTGCGCGCGGCAGGGCTTCGACGTGATCCGCACGGTGGCGACGCTGGAGGACCGGCTGGCGCATATCGAGACGCCCCTCACGCTGTCGATCATCGGCTGCGTCGTGAACGGACCTGGCGAGGCGCTGATGACCGATATCGGCGTCACCGGCGGCGGCTCCGGCCGGCACATGGTCTATTCGGCCGGCCGCCAGGATCACACCATGCCGGCGGATCGGATGATCGAGCACATCGTCGAGCTGGTGAGCGAGAAGGCGGCGGTGTTCCAGGCCGAGATCGATGCCCGGAAGGCGCTGGAGGCGGCGGATGCCTCGCGCACGCTGGCCACGGCCGCCGCGGAATAGCGACCGGACGCTCCGGTGGACGCCCTGCAGCCGGTCCGCGGCACCCGCGACCTCCTCGGCGAGGACCATCGCCGCCACGCCCACGTGGTCGGGATGGCGCGCCGGATCGCCGGGCTGTACGGCTTCGACGAATGGGCGACGCCGATCTTCGAGGACACGAGGGTGTTCTCGCGCACGCTGGGCGAGACGTCGGACGTGGTCTCGAAGGAGATGTACAGCTTCACCGACCGCGGCGGCGAGCCGGTCACGCTGCGGCCGGAGGGCACCGCCGGGGTGTGCCGGGCGCTGGTCAGCAACGGGCTCACGCAGTCGCTGCCGCAGCGCGTGTTCTATGCCGGGCCGATGTTCCGCTACGAGCGGCCGCAGAAGGGCCGCTACCGCCAGTTCCATCAGATCGGCGCCGAGCTGATCGGACCGTCCGAGCCGCTGGCCGACGCCGAGGCGATCGCGCTCGGACGCGACATCCTGCGCGGGCTCGGCATCGAGGGACAGACGGTGCTCGAGCTGAACACGCTGGGCGACGCGGAGAGCCGAGACGCGTGGCGACACGCGCTGGTCGGCTACTTCTCGGACGTACGGGGCGGGCTGTCCGACGAGAGCCAGGCACGGCTGGAGCGCAACCCGCTGCGCATCCTGGACAGCAAGTCGGACCAGGACCAGGCGCTCGTCGCCGATGCGCCGCTGATCGATGCCAGCCTGACCGCGGCGGCGCGCGACCACTGGGACGAGCTGCGCCGGGCGTTGAACCGGTTCGGGATCGCGTTCCGCGAGAACCCGCGCATCGTGCGCGGCCTCGACTACTACAGCCATACCGCCTTCGAGTTCGTGACCGACCGGCTGGGCGCGCAGGGCACGGTGCTGGGTGGCGGTCGCTATGACGGGCTGGTGGCCGCGATGGGTGGACCGTCGACACCGGCGATCGGTTGGGCGGCCGGGATCGAGCGGCTGTCGATGCTGCTGGATGACGTGCCGGAGGCGCCGCGGCCGGTCGCGGTGGTGCCGGTTGGCGAGGCGGTGCTGCCGGCGGCGATCGGCGTGCTGCAGGCGCTGCGCGAGGCCGGCGTGCGCTCGGAGATGGCGTATCGCGGCAACCTCAAGCGGCGCATGGAGCGGGCGAACCGGACCCACGCCCGCATCGCAATCATCCTCGGCGACGAGGAGGTGGCACGCGGCATGGCCCAGGTGCGGGATCTGGACGCCGGCGGCCAGCAGGAGGTGGCGCTGGCGGCGCTGCCGGCGCACGTGCGGTCGCTGCTCGGCTGATGCGGTTCGAGGACAGGCTGGACCGCATCGTCGGGCGCTCCGACGAGCTGCAGGCGATGCTTTCCGGCAGCCTGACCGGTTCCCTCTCGGGCGAGGCGTTCAACCGGGCATCACGCGAGTTCGCCGAGCTTGGGCCGCTGGTGGAGCGAGTGTCCGCGCTGCGCCACGCCGAGCGGGAGGCCCGCGACGCCGAGGCGATGCTGGCCGATCCGGACCTGCGCGAGCTGGCGCAGTCGGAGCTGGATACGCTGCGGGAGCGGCTGCCGGGCTTGCGTCACGAGATCCGGCTGGCGCTGCTGCCGAAGGACGAGGCCGACGCCCGAAGCGCCATCCTGGAGCTGCGGCCGGCGGCGGGCGGCGACGAGGCCGGGCTGTTCGCGGCCGAGCTGTTCGGCGCCTATCGAAAGTTCGCCGACCTGCATGGCTGGCGCTTCGAGCTGCTGGACTATGACGAGAGCGAGCTCGGCGGCCTGCGCGGCGCCATCGCCACCGTCACCGGCCGTGGCGTCTTCGCGCGGCTCAAGTACGAGAGCGGCGTGCATCGCGTGCAGCGGGTACCGTCGACGGAGTCGCAGGGGCGGATCCATACCTCGACGGTGACGGTGGCGGTGCTGCCGGAGGCGGAGGAGGTCGACGTCACGGTGAATGAGGCCGACCTGCGCATCGACGTCTACCGGGCCTCCGGAGCGGGCGGCCAGCACGTGAACAAGACCGAAAGCGCGGTGCGGATCACGCACCTGCCGACCGGCATCGTGGTGGCGATGCAGGAGGAGCGCAGCCAGCACAAGAACCGCGCCAAGGCAATGAAGATCCTGCGTGCCAGGCTCTACGAGGCGGAGCGCGCGCAGGCGCATTCGGCCCGGTCGGCGGACCGCAAGTCCCAGGTCGGCACCGGGGATCGCAGCGAGCGGATCCGGACCTACAACTTCCCGCAGGGGCGGGTGTCGGATCACCGCATCAACCTGACGCTCCACAAGATCGATCGCGTCATGCAGGGCGAGTTCGACGAGCTTGTCGACGCGCTCACCGCCGAGGAACAGGCGGCGCTGCTGGCCCAGGAGGACTGACCGCGCCAGCCGCCACTCCGACGCCGCGACCCGGGATACCCTGATCAGGAGATCGGGGCCTGGCAGAACAGCGAGTGGCCGGGTTCGATGTGGACCGCATCCCGGTCGGTCGGGTCGGCCAGGTAGAACAGCGTGAAGTCGCGGGCGCCCAGCGCGTCGAAGGCGCGGCCATCGGGATCGGGCAGCTCGCCCTGGCCGCTCACCTCGTGGATCTCGCGGCCGCCGGTCTGGTTGCGGAAGGTGATCTGGCCGCACAGCGCGTAGTCGTGCGCGCCCCCTTGCCGGCCCGGGCTGTCCGGGACCGAGACCGGGATGCGCGCCTCGGTGGTGGCGGCGTCCAGTCTCACCGTCGCGACCAGGCTGCCATCTATATAGAGGCGCGTGATCTCGGCGAGTTCCTCGGGCGCCTTCTGGTCGAGCACGACGAAGCGAGCGGCGCGGGCGGATGGCGCCGCGATCAGGAACCAGGCGGCGGCAAGCTGGGCGGCGATCAGCCAGACGGGGGACAGGGAGCGGATCATGGCGCGACAGCCTAGCAGCATCGCGAAAGCCGCGGACCAGCGCGCGTCGTCGCTGCGGGATCTGCTGGCGGCGGGCGAGGCGCTGCTGGGCCAGGCCGGGGTCCCGCAGCCGCGGCGGGAGGCGAGACTGTTGCTGGCGCATGCGCTGGGGCTGGAGCCGGCCGGGCTGCTGGCGTTCCATGGCGATGCGAGGCTGCGGCCGGACGGCTACGAGGAGCTCCTGGCGCGGCGCGCGGCGCGGGAACCGCTGGCGTTTCTGATCGGCCGCCAGGGGTTTTGGACGCTCGATCTCGCGGTGTCGCCAGCGACGCTGATCCCGCGCGCCGACAGCGAGACGCTGATCGAGGCGCTGATCCTGGCGCGACCGGACCGGGATGCGGTCCGTCGCGTGCTCGATCTCGGCACCGGCACCGGCTGCCTGCTGCTGGCGGCGCTTTCGGAATACCCGCACGCCTGGGGTGTGGGGATCGATGTCTCGGCGGCGGCCTGCCGGCTGGCCGCACGCAACGCTGCCGCGAACGGCCTGGCGGAGCGGGCCACACTCCTTTGCGGCGACTGGGCCAGCGCGCTCGTTGGGCGCTTCGACGTGATCCTCGGCAACCCGCCCTATATCCCGGAGTCGGAGCTGGACGGGCTGATGCCGGAGGTCGGCCGGCACGAGCCGCGGCGGGCGCTCGACGGCGGGCCGGACGGACTCGGCGCCTATCGGCACCTGATGCCGGTGCTCGGCCAGCTGCTGCATCCGGATGGGCTGGCGATCCTGGAAGTCGGAGCAAGCCAGGCGGAGACGGTGGCGCTCCTCGGTGGCGCGGCGGGGTTGAGGCTGGCGTCGATGCGCTCCGACCTCGGCGGCATCGCCCGTGCGGTGCTGCTGGAGCCGGCGCGAGCTGAAGATCGATGAGAGGGTCTTGGATACCGACAGGGAGAAAACGTTTGGCACTGGCGGCGAGCGCGGCTACGGTCTCCATCGTGGAGCGGGAGCTCATGGCTGTCCGTGGCCGGAGCGCAGGGTCGGACGCGGAGCCGCGGCGTTCGACAGGCTCCTCGGCGGATGGTCAGCGGTCGCAGCTGGCGGCGCGACGGCCAAACAGGCGGGTTGCATCCGAGCGCCCGGAGATCCTGCACCCGGCGGGGTTTGCCACAATTGGACCCGGACGGCCGGGACCGCCATCAGGAAAGTGCTGTGACAAGCCGATGAACATGAAACGCATGCGCGGCCGCAATCATCGTCCGGGTGGTGGCGGCGGCGGCGGCAGTAGCCCGATCCGCCACCATAACGGCCAGATCCCTCTTAATCGCAACCACGTGTTCGACAGCAACGGGCCGGACCTGCGCATCCGCGGGACCGCGCAGCAGCTGTTCGAGAAGTACCTGCAGCTCGGGCGCGATGCGACCAGTTCCGGTGATCGTGTGATGGCCGAGGGCTACTTCCAGCACGCCGAGCATTACTTCCGGATCTTGAACGCGATCGCCCAGGCGGCACAGCAGAACCAGCCGCCGCATCAGAACAACCAGCGCCATCGTCCGCAGCAGGACGGGGAGCAAGATGAGCGTGGGGAGTCGCAGGGACATTCGGCCGCGCCGGATCTGCCCGAGGAGCAGCGTTCGCAGCCTGAGTTGTCGCCGATCGACACCTGACAGATCCGGCGGGACCCGCTCATACCAGCTCCCGTGATGGTGGGTGGAGGCTCGCTCCCAACCGGCTCGGGATCGCGGGCGCCACTATGGGGCCGCGGCCGCGCGGCGTTCCCATCGGCCGGATGCTCGACATGCTGCTGGCAAGGCTGTGCTGGTTGTCGAGGCTGATGGCGCCGGTTCGTCCGGACCTGGAAATCCGCATAGACGGTGTACGGGTCAAGACCGCCGATCTAGAGAGATGGCTCTTTGGGGTGCCGATCCTGGAGTGCCTGGCGCAGCCGCCCGTCATCAAGGGGATAGTTTCTGGTCGCATCAACCGGCCATGGCCGACCGCCGAGCCGATGAGCCGGCCTCATTCGGCGGCGGTGCCATCCGGATCCGCATGCACGGCAGCATCTCGGGCCAGGTCGATTGCAGGTAGTCGAGCATGCGCTCGCGCACGTGGCAGCGCAGGTCCCAGGTCTGCGGCGCGTTGCGGCCGCTCACCAGCATGCGGATCTCGACGCTTTGATCCTTCATGTCGCTGACCTGCAGGTTGACGACCTTACCGTCCCAAAGCGGGGTCTCCCTGACCACCTGCTCGAGCCGCTCCCGCAGTGCCGCCACCGGGACGCCGTAATCAAGGTAGAAGAAGACCGAGCCGATCAGCGAGGCCGACTGGTGCGTCCAGTTCTGGAACGGCTTCTCCAGGAAGTAGGCGATCGGCAGGATCATCCGGCGCAGGTCCCAAAGCCTGACCACGACGTAGGTCGAGCTGATCTCCTCGATCCAGCCCCACTCGCCCTCGACGATGACGGCATCCTCGATGCGGATCGGCTGCGTGATCGCGATCTGCACCCCGGCGATGAGGTTGGTCAGCAGGGGCCGGGCCGCCAGGCCCACCACCAGCGAGGCGGCGCCTGCGGAGGCGAACAGGCTGAGCCCGTATTGGCGAACCGGGCCAAAGGTCATCAGCGCGGCCGAGACGGTGATCACGAACACCAGGATGTCGACCGCGCGCTTCAGGATGCGGATCTGGGTCACCTGCTTGCGAGCCAGCAGGTCGTCCGGCTCGCCGGTCTTGAAGCGGTTCAGATAGAGGTCGGCGGACACGCGGATCGCCGTGCTGGAACCCCAACCCAGTAGCAGCACGAACGCCACCAGCAGGGCCTGAGCGATGGCCGTGAAGGCCGGCAGCGGCAGCCCGACCGCGGGCAGAGCCAGACCCACCGCGACCACCATCACGAGGAGGCGCAGCGGCCGCCTCACCTCCTTGGCAAAGGAGCGGAAGAAGGCGCGCCGCGTGCCGGGCATGCGAAGGAACAGGTTGATCACCAGCCGGCTGCAGAGCAGGCCGCCGATCGCCGTCAGCACCAGAACCAGCGCGGCTGCCAACGGTGCCGGGGCCCAGTCGAGCGATCTGCGCACCGCCATCACGAACTGCAGGAACTGGTGCCTCACGGGCCATGGCCTCCGCTTGTCTGCAACGGGAGGTGATCCCATGCCAGAGGCGGATGCTGCGCCGCAACAGCGGCGTGGCCGTTGACTTGAGGGCGTCGGTTTCGTATCTCACCGCTCCCCGCGCGATGGCGGCGTAGCTCAGCGGTAGAGCAGGAGAATCATAATCTCTTGGTCGGCGGTTCAAATCCGTCCGCCGCTACCACCGCGCGGGAGACGCTCCCGCCCTACGGTCCGTGTCTCGATGCCGGACCCGGCCAATCCGCCCCGCTTTCCTGCCTGGCGATGCCGCCACGCTCGCTGATCGAGCCGCCGCCCGGTAGGTCGCCATTATGTGTTGTGGATGCGGCTGGGGTCGAAGAGAATTCCATAGTCCCGGCAATGCCAGATGACAGCACCCCGGCTTTCGTTGCGGAACGGTCGGACTTGCAAGTGGCTCAAGATCGAATTTGCAGTCAATGATTTTGATGAGATCGTCAGCACGAGCGTAAGCCCAAGCTGTCTCGATCTGCGTCGCCTCATTTATTTCGACATCAGATCTATCTGATGATGCCGTTCATTCGGATCCCGACATCGTAAAGCTGGTCAGGCAAGGGTTACATGATTGTCCCAGCACAACTCGCAGGACCCATGATGAAGCCTCTGAAGATCATACTTCTCGCGGCTGTCCTATCGCCATCGGCGGGCGCGCATGCGGACGGCGTGCCGTTCGGTGGAGCGGCGGTCGGTACACCCTCGGCAACTGCGCTTGCGATACAATGCCCGAACGGGACGCTCTCCTGCTTCGGCTCCGGCGCGTCGGGCGTCGCCGCGACGCAGCCGGTCGCCGTGACGCCGCTCGTCATCGTCGCGGCCAACATCTATCAGCAGGCGGCGCCATCGGGCAGAGCTACGACGAGCGGTGGCTTCATACAGCCGAATGCGAGCAACACCGGCCTGATCTGCGTGGATGTCAGCGCCGGTGCGGCCGTCGGGCTGACGACGCCGACCGGTGGCCAGATCTGCCAGATCGCGATCGGGTCCACCGCCCCCATCACGTTCCCTGCAACGTCCGGTGCCGTCTACGTGTATGGCACGGTCAAGGGTGACATATTCTCGGGGAGCGTTTCCTGATGCGTCGCACCGTATGGCTGCTCTCGAGCGTGGCACTGCTGCCAATGCTGGCCAACGCCGCAGGCGGTGGTTGGGGTGCGGGAGGCGGATCGATCTCCGACGATGTGGCGGCACGGGCCGCGGCCGCGCTGGCACGGAGCTCGACCCAGCAGGCCAGGAACCACTCCGATCTCGCGAATGCCAACGTTGCGCTGGGTAAACTCGGCGGTATCCCCGTGAGCATGATCGGGGCGCCATCCGGGGTGGTGGGACTCGATGCCAAGCGGCTGGCGCCGGCGACACAGATCCGGTTCGGCTCGGTTGCGAAGACTGGCGCGGACGGCAGGATGCTGGCGACGACGGCGCTGACAGCCGCTGCCGCGGGTGGTGGTTGGGGTGCAGGAGGCGGATTGGTCGCCGTCGACGCGGCGGCGCGGGCCACGGCCGCGGCCGCGCTGGCACTGGCGCAGAGCTCGACGCAGCAGACCAAGAACCTCTCCGATCTCGCCAATGCCGGCGTTGCGCTGGGTAATCTCGGGGGTATCCCCTTGAGCATGATCGGAGCGCCATCTGGGGTGGCGGGACTCGATGCCAATCGGCTGGTGCCGGCGGCACAGGTCCCGTTCGGCTCGGTCGCGAAGACCGTCGCGGATGGTGGGATACTGGCGGCGACGGCGCTGACAGCCAACGCCGCGGTCCCCAGCAGCATGATTGGTGTGGCTTCAGGCGTCGCTTCGCTCAATGGCAGCAAGCTGCTGTCGACGTCGCAGATCCCATTCGGCACTGCCGCGGGCACCGTTGCCGATGGTGGGGCGCTGGCTGCGACTTCGGCTACGGCCAATGCGGCGATCCCAATGAGCCTGATCGGAGCGGCATCCGGGGTGGCGGCGCTGGGTGCGAACAAGCTGCTGACGGCGTCGGAGATCCCGTTCGGCACCGTGACGGGAACGGTAGCGGATGGCGGAGTGCTGGCTGCGACTTTGGCCACGGCCAATGCGGCGATCCCGAGCAGCCTGATCGGGGCGGCGTCCGGACTTGCGGCGCTTGGGTCGAACAAGCTGCTGACGGCGTCGGAGATCCCGTTCGGCACCGCGGCGGGCACCGTCGCCGATGGTGGGGCGCTGGCTGCGACCTTGGCCACGGCCAATGCGGCGATCCCGAGCAGCCTGATCGGGGCGGCGTCCGGACTTGCGGCGCTTGGGTCGAACAGGCTGCTGACGGCGTCGGAGATCCCGTTCGGCACCGCGGCGGGCACCGTCGCCGATGGTGGGGCGCTGGCTGCGACCTTGGCCACGGCCAATGCGGCGATCCCGAGCAGCCTGATCGGGGCGGCGTCCGGACTTGCGGCGCTTGGGTCGAACAAGCTGCTGACGGCGTCGGAGATCCCGTTCGGCACCGCGGCGGGCACCGTTGCCGATGGCGGGGCGCTGGCGGTGACCACGGTTGTGGCCAATGCGGCGATCCCGAGCAGCTTGATTG
>CALMVO010000078.1:0-25524 GCA_937873205.1 uncultured Acetobacteraceae bacterium | reverse complement strand
GCGCTGGCGGTGACCACGGTTGTGGCCAATGCGGCGATCCCGAGCAGCTTGATTGGGGCGGCATCGGGTGTTGCCGGACTGAACACCAGCAAGGTGGTGCCTGCGGCACAGATCCCCTTCGGCACGACCAGCGGGACCGTTGCCGACGGTGGTAGCCTGGCAACGACGACCGCAACGGCGAACGCGGCGGTGCCAAGCACCAGGCTCGGCGCAGCAAGCGGGGTGGCGACCCTGGACGCCAACAAGCTCCTCCCGACCGCCCAAGTTCCGTTCGGAACCGTAGCCGGCACCGTGGCCGACGGCGGTGCACTCGCGACGGCAAGTGCAAAGGCGGTCTCCGCCCTTCAGCCAGGCAATATTGGATCGACCGCGACGAACGGGGTCGCTGCATACGCCGATCCCCGGATCGTCGGCGCGGCACCCCTGGCCTCCCCCATCTTCACCGGCACACCGCAACTCACGACCGATCCCGCAACTGGCGACACCAGCAAGGACATCGTATCGGCCGGCTGGGTCTCCCGTCTCGTCAGCTCGGCTGGTAGCACCGCCACCAGCGTCGGGTCCGGAACTGACCTATCGCAGGGTAACATCACGCCCACCGGGGCCAGCTCGGCGCAGAGCGCTGCGGCGATCGCCGCATTGGCTACTGGTGCGGTTCCCACCTCGCAGCTCGGCATCGCGTCCGGCGTGGCCCAGCTCGACAGCAATAAACACGTCGTCAGCGCGCAGATCCCGTTCGGAACCACCGCCGGCACCGTGACCGACGGAGGCGTGTTCACGACCGCAATGCAGAACGCGGCGGCCACCTTCCTCACCATCGCGAAGGCCGACGGCGGTATCGTCCACGTGTTGGGCCTGAATGGCGTCGCCGAGACGATCGGCCGCACGATCGCCGCGCGAGCCGGTGATGTCTGGAACATCGCCGACCATGGCGCAGATCATACGGTTGCTGGCGACGATGCAGCGATCGTCGAGGCGCTTGCCTATGCCAAGGCGGTTCCGGGAACCCACGTCTATTTTCCGACCGGCACCTGGCCCATGGCGGCCTCCTCGCAGTTCACCTACCTCGTTCCGAGCGAGACCCTCATCGAGGGTGCCGACGAGTACGCGACAGACATCCTGTTCACGAACGACACGAACACTGGCGCCATCCCATCTGGCCAGACCTGCCAGCAGAACCCGAGCCTGACCTGCCAGTATTACCTGTTCGCCGCGGATAATTCGAACGGCCGCCCGCATGACATCGGCGTGCGGCACATCCGCTTCACCGGAACATGGGGCGGAGCCGGATCGCCGGCCAGCGCCTTCGCCAGCGTCGGCAATGGGCCGAACATGTTCCTGTTCGACCACGTTGACAACGTGGACATCGAAGATACGATCTGGGAACAAGAACGGGCTTTCGGGATCTTCGTCAGCGGCTCGACGGACGTGAAGGTCCACAACAACGTCGTCCGCTACGTCCAGGCTGACGCCATCGCTGTATGGCAAAGCAGCAACATCTCGATCCTGGGCAACTTTGTCGAGCATGGAAACGACGACTGCATCTCGTTCCACAATGCCGATAGCGGCGATCCCTGGATCCAGCGTCGAGCCATAGACATCGAGGGCAACACCTGCTTCGACTCGACGGCCATCAGCGGGCAGTCGGCCAAGTATACCGTCATCATGGGCAATCGGATGGTTTCATCGCGCGGCGATGCGATTGCCATCTCGACGGTGACAGGTGGCACCTCCAGCACGGCCGGCACCAGCGGTTACAATGGCTCCCAACAGGGAAACTCCTCGTCGGACAACGTCATCATCGCGGACAACGTGATGACGGACCTGCTGGCGCGGGGGCAGGTCGACAACTACGACGGCGCAAACTCATACATCTACATCAACGGCCTGTCGGCGAGGGCGGGCCAATATGGCGCCATCCCAGGTGAGGCAGGTTTCCCTGGCAGCGGCACATCCGGACAGACCGGCTACAAGGCGCCGACCATTACAGCTCAGGACCCGGCCCCGGAGTTCTTCGCGGATGCCCAGCTCGCCACCACGGCGGTCGGCGAAAGCCACTCCATCATCATCGCCGGCAATACGATGGAAAGCGACATGCCATCGTTCAACAGTACCGATTCCAGGTTCAACAGCTATACCGATTTCGGGCAGGGGCCGCTCGTGTCCCTCAATGGGCTGTTGAACCCGACCAATACGGCTGCCGCCATGTATGGGCAGGCGATCGGCATCACCGTCAATGGCGGCGCCATGCGTGATGTATCCATTCACGATAATGCCTTTGAAGGCTTTACTCAGGGTATTTATTTCGGACCCGGGCTCAGCTATACCGACTTCGACATCTACCACAACGACTTCTTCAATCTCAGCGGCGCCGGCGTCGAATTGAATTCGACCGGCATTAACGACATAACGGTTGCCGACAATCTGTTCGATATGGATCCCTATCTGCACGAGGGATATCGGAGCAATGCGAGCAGCGGCTATCCGGGTGGATGGCAGTACGATGCCGTGGATTGCGCGGTTCGCGTCGATCAGGGCAGCGGCCTCACCATTCTACGCAACCGGATCAAGAACGCCAGCGACGACATCTGCGGGGCCGATCCGGTCAAGCCGACGGGCGGCATCTATGCGGCCGACAACCTCGACTACGCCGACCTGCAGGCCTATCCGTCCAACTCGACTCTCAATTCGTTCAGCAAGCTCAATCTCGGCATCGGCTACATCCATACGTCCGGTTTCAGAGTCGTCGGCATGTATGGCGATCCGACCAAGACGACGTTCGGTACACTGTTCTCAGTGCCGGTCCAGGCGGCGCCGGCGGTACCCTCGGCGGGTTTCTGGTATCCGGGAGACTACGTGCGCGACACGGCGCCGACCGCGTCGGCACCCACGGAGGGCTGGCTCCGCGTGACCATGGGTTCGGGCAACGTGCTCGGCACGGACTGGATCGCGAAGTAGCGCCGCGCTTTGCGAAGCCAGTCCGATAATCGCGCTTTTGGCTTGACGGACTGGACCCGGACGGATTAGGTTTCCATTACGATAACAAAATAGAATGTGTTGGAGCCCCGCTGGACCCCCAGCGGGGCTTTTGCGTCTGGAGCGTCCGAATGGTCTTCGACTTGACCTCGACCCGGCTCGTACTCGCCGGCAACGCGTACGGCGAATGCAGCAGCGGCGGCCGCATCGGCATGGAGAATGTGACCTCGGTCGTCCTGACCCGCTGGCACGCAGGCTGGGCTCGCACGCTGATCGCGGTTTGCCTGGCGCCCGCGCAGTTCTCCTGCTGGACCGATTGCAACCGCCGTCGCATCGAGGTGGCGGCCGAGGCCGACCCAAGGACGTGGGCGCTGGCGCTGGCGGTGGCCGATGCGGCCTTGGCGGGCGGCCTGCCGGCCCGCACCGAAGGCGCCGACAGCTACTACGCGCTCAGCATGACGCCGCCGGCCGATTGGGCACGGGCGCCGGCGCGGCACGTCTACGCCGATCGCTGGCACAGCTTCTGGAGCGTGCGGCCCCGTCATGCGCCGCCGGTCCCGGGCGTGCCGAACATCTCGGTGCAGGCCGGGGCACAGACCGCTGCCGACGCGCTGAACGACGCCGAGCTTGTGCGGCTGGGTGGGCTGCCGCATCCGGCGGCGTTCGACACGGATGTCTCGGCGTGAGCGCCACTGCCGCGACGCCAACACCGCCGCCGGCACTGCCCCGGCTTGGCGCCTGGCGCCGGGTCCTCGACTGGTCGAAGCAGCCCGGAACGCAGCAGGGGATGAGCCTGCTGGCCGGCGGCTGCGCGCTGGCGTGGCTGCATCCGTTTCCGGCGGCAGAGGGCATCGGCGCCACGCTGCTGGCGGCCGGCCTGCCGCGGCTGTGGCCGGACAACACCACGGATGCGATCCGGTCCCGGCAGCTGGCGAACGTCATCGCCCATGCGGCGGCCACCCGCCAGCCCGCCGATCTGGCGCAGGCCGAGGATGCGGCGGCGCAGGCGGCGGCCGACCTGCTGCTGTCGCCGCACCCGGCCGGGGCGACCGCCTGACGGTTCAGTCGCCCGCCCGGCCGCCTCTCTCCCTTCCATCCGCCAAGCGATCGGCCGCGCGCATTCGGCGTGCGGCTGCCCGTCCGCCTGGCCTCCGAGGAGCTCTCGATCATGCTGATGATGTCCCGCCGTCGCCTGCTGTCGCTATCCGCGATCGGGGCCGGCAGCCTGCTCGCCGGCTGCACGATCACCCGCGGCACCGGCACCACCGCCGTCACCATCAACACCGCCAAGCTCGTCACCGACGGCCAGGCGATCCTGTCGGCGCTGTCGGCGATCCTGGGGGCGCCGTCGGTGATCGTGGCGCTCGGCGTCAACTACGTCGCGGCCCGGGCGGCCCTGGTCGCCGCACAGGCGATCATGGCGGAGATGCAGGCGCTCACCGGCGGCTCGGTGACCGTGACCGTCGACACCACGCGGCTGCAGTCGCTGGTCACCTCGCTGCTGAGCGACGCGCAGACCGTGCTGAACCTGGTGCTGAGCGTCGACCACACGCTCGTCGGCGAGGCGGCGACCCGGATCGGCGACTACGTGGCGGCGGCGCTGGCGCTGATCCCGGTGATGCAGGTGACGGCGGATCTGGTCGCCACCTCGCCTGCTGCCGCGATGAGCGAGGCGCAGGCGCTGGCGATCGCGCATGCGGCCGCCGCCACCGTCCCATCGAGCACGCCGTCCGCGGCCCAGCCCAAGGTTCGGCATTGAGCGGCGTCGCCGTGAGCGGCGACATGTTGGCCGAGCAGGGCAGGAAGCTCGGCCGGCGGCCAGCGCGCCGCGATCCGCGCACGCCGCGTCTGGAGGCGGCCCTGGCGGGACAGCTCGCCGAGCCGCCGGTCGCCTGCGACTACGGCGCGATGTTCCCGACCTGGCCGCTCTGGCGCAACGGCGACCAGCTCAGCAATCACGGCCAGACCATCCCCGGGCTTGGCGACTGTACGGCGGTCGCCGTCGCCAGCGCCATCCGCGTGCTGACCGGCAACCGCGGCGGCGAGATCGCGCTCACCGACGACGAGGTGGTGGGTATCTACGAGGCGAACGGCTACGACCCGGCGCGGCCGGCCTCGGACCAGGGTGCCGTCGAGCTCGACGTGCTCAACCTGTGGTGCGACCGCGGCTACGCGATCGGCCGGCAGGCGCCCGACGTGCTCACCGGCTACGGCAGCGTCGATCCGAAGTCGTCGGAGTGCGTCCGCCGCGCGATCGCGATGCTGGGCGGGCTCTATATCGGGCTCAGCCTGCCCGACTACGCGCTGGGCGACGTGGACTGGGTGGCGCCGAAGCTGCCCTACCAGGTCGCCGGCGGCCATGCCGTGTTCGTGCACGGCTATGATCCCGACTGGCTCTACCTGAACAGCTGGGGTCAGCGGCGGCGGATGGATTGGGGCTTCCTCGCCACCTTCTGCGACGAGGCGTACGCGCTGCTGTCGCGGGACTGGCTCGATACGCACGGCACCACGCCGATGCGCGAGACCTTCACGGCGATGGCGGACGAACTGCGCGCCGCGCGCGCGGCGTGAAGCGGCTCTTACTGTTGGTGGCACTCGGTCTCGGCGGCTGCGGCTCGCTCGAGGCCTACCGCGCGCGGACGGCGCTGGTCGGCGCCACCGAGCCGGATCTCGTCTCCTGCATGGGCGTGCCGGCGGAGCGGCAGTTCATCAGCGCCGATCAGGCAGTCATGCAATGGGATTACGTGCAGAGCGGCACTGATATCGACGTGGCGTTCGGCATCTACGAACTGAAGCTCGGACGCCCGGGGATCTGTCATGCGGTGATCCGCTTCGACAAAGGCTATGCGGAGGCGGTGCACTTCACCGGCTCCGACGTAGGCCCGACCGATCCAGACAGCATCTGCGGACGGCTGGTGAAGGACTGCCTGAAGCATCGCGAGACGACGCCGCTGCCGCCGGATTTCAGCAACGTGTCGTTGCTGAAGTAGAAGAAAGGCCAGGGGCCTTGCCCCTGGACCCCATCAAAGGCGGAGCCTTTGAGATCCATTTTTCGATGGCCGTTTAGCAGCGCGTGCAGGAGGATCAGCAGGAGGGCGAGCGCGACCAGCACGGCGAAGACGCGGCCGAACAGCCTGAACGCGGCGATGATCAGCGCAATCAGGAGCAGCACCAGGATCACCGTCTGCGGCGGCCCGCCGATGCCGATCCGCCCCAGCCCTGCCGGGCGACGTGTTCGATCGCGGCAATGGCGGCCGCCACCAGATCGAACAGGCCGACCAGCAGGTTCAGGATCACGTGGGTGGCGTGCTGCATCTCGTCTCCGCGGCTGGGGGCGTCGGGGCAACTCCGGCGGAGCGGCGCGGTTCAGTCGCAGCAGAGGACGGAGATGACGATGCAGAGCCTGGTTCGCCGGAAAAACGCGCCGACCCTTTGGACCACGCTGGTCGGGCTGGCATTCGCGACCGCGGGCATCGCCAAGCTCGCGGGGATCGAGCCGGAGGCGAAGCTGTTTCGCAGCTGGGGCTGGTCGAAGTCAGACATGCAGATCATGGGCGCCTCCGAGTTGCTGGGCGCCACGCTATTAGTCACACGCTCGACGCAACGGCTCGGCGCGCTGCTACTCAGCGCCTCGTCGGTCTGCGTGCTGCAGGAAGAGATTCGCTACGGCAACGACGCGCTCGTAACGCCCCGCAGTGTCCTTCTGCTGGCGGCCCTGTCCGGCTTCATCAAGCGCGGTTGATCTTAACAGAGGGATTGCAAAGGCTCCGCCTTTGCTGGGGTCCAGGGGCAAAGTCCCTGGCCTTCTCTACCTAGTTAAGCTGCTGCACCAGCGCCTCGGTGACATCCCGCGTCCCGGCGCTACCGCCGAGGTCGCGCGTGCGCAGGCCGGCTGCCAGCATGCGGTCGATCCCCGTGGTGAGGCGGGTCGCGAGGTCGTTCCGCCCCACGTGTTGCAGCATGAGGCCGGTCGAGAGCAGCATGGCCAGCGGGTTGGCAACGCCCTTGCCGGCGATGTCGGGTGCCGATCCGTGCACCGCCTCGAAGATCGCCGCCTCGTCGCTGATGTTGGCGCCCGGCGCCATGCCGAGGCCGCCGACCAGTCCGGCGATCAGGTCCGACAGGATGTCCCCGAACAGGTTGGTGGTGACGATCACGTCGTATTGCCACGGATCGAGCACCAGCTGCATCGCGCAGGCATCGACGATGCGGTCGTTCATCTCGACGCGGCCCTCGTACTCCTTGGCGATCAGCCGGCCCTCCTCCAGGAACAGCCCGGTCAGCGCCTTTAGGATGTTGGCCTTGTGGACGACGGTGACCTTCTTGCGTCCGTTCTTCACCGCGTAGTCGAAGGCGTAGTGGATGATGCGGCGGCATTCGGTGCGGGTGTTGAACCCGGTCGACATTGCGATCGCCTTGTTGTCGTGGCCGATCGGCATGTAGTGCTCCATCGCCGCGTAGAACCCTTCCAGGTTCTCGCGCACCAGCACGATGTCGATGTGGTCGTAGCGGCCGCCGGGGATCAGGGTGCGCGCCGGACGCAGGTTGGCGAACAGCTCGAATTCCTTGCGCAGGGTCACGTTGATCGACTTGAAGCCGCCGCCCACCGGCGTGGTGAGTGGTCCCTTGAGGGCGAGCCCGGTGCGCCGGATGCTCTCGATCGTCTGCAGCGGCAGCGGATCGCCGCGGTCGGCCACGGCGGTCATGCCGGCGAGCTGGGTGTCCCAGGCGAAGGGTGCGCCGAGGGCGTCCAGAACGCTGAGGACGCAGGCCACGATCTCGGGCCCGATGCCGTCGCCGGGGATCAGGGTCGCGGGGATCTTGTCGTCAGCCATCGCTGGTTCCTCTTCATAGGCCCGGTCCGGCTGTCCGGGCGGCGTCGCGGCCTGTCAGGCGCCCAGCGGTGCGCAGGCCTCGGCCAGCCAGGCCCGGGCCGGATCCGGCAGGGCCGGTCCGATCTCTCCGAGCACGCGGGCGTGGTAGGCGTCAACCCAGGCGCGCTCCGGCGCCGTCAACAGCGCGACCTCGATCAGCCGGCGGTCATAGGGCGCCAGGGTGAGCGTCTCGAACTCCAGGTATCCGGCATCGCCCGGCATTGCCGCGTCCCGCGCCAGCAGCAGGTTCTCGATCCGCATGCCGTAGGCGCCGGGTAGGTAGTAGCCGGGCTCGTCGGACAGGATCATGCCGGCCTCGATCGGCACCGGCGGCGCCGCCGGCGCGATCCGGCACGGGCCTTCGTGCACCGACAGGTAGCTGCCGACGCCGTGCCCGGTGCCATGGTCGTAATCGAGCCCGGCCTGCCAGAGCGGCAGGCGGGCCAGCGCGTCGAGGCGGCCGCCGTGCACGCCGGCTGGAAAGCGCGCGCGGGCCAGCGCGACGTGGCCCTGCAGCACCCGGGTGGCGTGGTCGCGGACGGTGTCGGGGGCGGCGTCCGGCCCGCTCCAGACCGTGCGGGTGATGTCGGTGGTGCCGCTCGGATATTGGCCGCCACTGTCGATCAGGTAGACCTCGTTCGGCTGCAGCCGGCGCGCGGTGGCGGGATCGGCGCGGTAATGGATGATGGCGCCGTTCGGGCCGCTGCCGGAGATCGCCGGGAAGCTCTCGCCGCGATAGTCCGGGTTCTGGCGCCGGAACCCGTCGAGGCGGTCGGACAGCTCGGTCTCGCTGCGGCCGACGCCGTAGTCGGACAGCCAGTGCAGGTACCCGCAGACGGCGATGCCGTCCTGCCGGTGGGCGTCGCGGGCGCCTTGCTGCTCCACTTGGTTCTTGCGCGCCTTGGGCAGCAGGCAGGGATCGGGGGCGGCGGAGACCGTGGCGCCGGCGGCCCGGAGCGTCTGCGCGAACCAGGACGCGGTGCCGGACGGATCGACCCGGACGGTCCGGCCGGACAGGGCGGCGAGTGAAGCGGGCAGGGCGGCGGGCGGCTCGACGCGCACGCTGTTGCCAAGCCAGGCGCGGGTCTCCGGCGGCAGCTTGGCCTCGTCGATAAACAGGCTGGCGGTCTCGTCGGCGTCTAGGATCGCGAAGCCGAGCGCGAACGGCGTGAAGGTAACGTCGCCGCCGCGCAGGTTGAACGCCCAGGCGATCGAGGCGGGGTCGCCCAGGATCGCCGCATCCTCGCCCGCCTCGCGCAGCAGGGCGGCGACCTGCTGGCGCTTCTCCTGGCTGCCGCTGCCGGCTAGTTCGAGCGGATGCGGCCGCGCCGCGGCGGCGGGCGGGGCAGGGCGGTCCGGCCAGATGGCGTCGATCGGGTTCGCCTCCAGCGGCACCAGTTCCAGTCCGGGCTTGCGGTATCGGACGAGCGCGTCCTCGCTCAGCAGCCACGGATCGTAGCCGATCCGCGCGTCACGGTCCCGGATTACAACGGCGGCGGTCTTGGCGAGCCAGGCGTCCGGTGGCTCGCGGACCGAGTGCAGAAGCGCGTAGCTGGTCTCATCGACCTGCGCCGCGAGCTGCAGCACGTAGCGGCCGTCCGAGAACACGGCGGCGGCGGTGGCGAGCACGACGGCGGTGCCGGCGCTGCCGGTAAAGCCGGTCAGCCAGGCGAGCCGTTCGGCACAGGGGGCGACGTATTCGCCGAGATGCTCGTCGCCGCGGGGCAGGATGAAACCGTCCAGCCCCTGCGCCTGGAGAATGCCACGAAGTGCCGCCAGCCGGCCGGTTTGGTTGGGGTCTGTCATCGGCGCAGGATCGTCCGATCGACGGCGCAGGCCAAGGGTGTCCGTCACGCGGGATCCGGGCCCAGCAGCCGATGCATGAACACCAGGTTGAGCCAGCGGTCGAACTTCCGGCCGACCTGGGGCAGGGTGCCGGCGGCGCGGAAGCCCAGCCGTTGGTGCAGCGCAAGTGATGCGGCGTTGCCGGCCTCGATACCGCCGATCATCGCGTGTCGGCCGGCCGCGGTCGCGTGCCGGATCAGGGCGTCCAGCATCGCGGTGCCCAGGCCGCGCCGGGCAGCGGCCGGGTCGATGTAGAGCGAGTGCTCCACCGTGTGCAGGTAGCCGTCATGCGGACGGAACGCGCCGTAGGAGCCGAAGCCGGCGACAGTGCCGTTCTCCACCACCACCAGCACCGGATAGCCGGCCCCCTGCCGCTCCGCCATCCAGGCGCCGCGGCTGGCCAGCGTCGCCGGAACGATGGTCCAGAGTGCCGTGCCGGTCAGGATCTCGTGGTTGGTGATGGCGAGGATGCGCGGCAGGTCGGCTGCGCCGGAATCGCGGATCACCATGTGGGCGCCGGCTTACGAAGCACCAGCGTCGCCCAGTGACCCTCGACCAGCCGGTCCTCCAGCACCAGCCCCTGGCGGCGATGCGCCGCCAGCACCATGCGCGCCTGCGCATCGAGCAGGCCGGCCAGGATGGCGGTGCCGCCGGGGGCGAGCCGGCTCCCCAGCGAGCGCGCCATGGTGCAGAGCGGGCGGGCCAGGATGTTGGCGAACACCAGGTCGTAGGGTCCGCCGGCGCGGATCGCCGGCGTGCGCCAGCCGTTGCCGTGGCGGCAGGCGAGGCGGTTGCGGAGGCCGTTCATCGCGGCGTTGTCGGCGGCGACCCGGACCGACCACGGCTCGATGTCGACCGCCAGCACCGGCCGGTGCAGCAGCCGCGCCGCCGCCATCGCCAGGATGCCCGACCCCGTGCCGAGGTCCAGCACCCGCCGCGGCCGGCGATGCGCCACCTGTTCGAGCGCCCGCAGGCAGCCGCGGGTGGAGCCGTGCTCGCCGGAGCCGAAGGCGATCCCGGCGTCGAGCGTCAGCGTGATGCGTGGCCCCGGCGGCTCGGCCGCCAGGTGGGTGCCGCGGATGGCGAAGCGGCGGCCGACCCGCTGCTCCGGGAAGCTCTCGTAGGTGCGGGCGAGCCAGCCCTCGGTCTCGGTGGCGGCGCGGTCGAGCGGGACCGCGATGCCGGTGGCGGCGGCCGCCAACGCCAGCGCGCCGGCCAGCGCCGCCTCGCCGAGGCCGACATCCTTGACGCCCTCGATGCGCCACACGGTCTGGCTGTCGTCGGCCTCGAAGATGCCGACGGTGCTGCAGACGCTGGCGAGCGCGCTCTCGTAGGCTTCGACCGCCTCGTCCGGCACGGTGACGTGAACCGTCTCCAGGGCGGTCGCGTGCCGGCGGGTGATGGCGTTCACGATGCGGCTTCGCTCGCGACCGGATCAACGTAGCTGTCCAGCACGCGCTTGAAGCCGGCCTTCTCGAACTCGACGTCGAGCCTGTTGTCGTCGGCGCCGGTCACGACGCCATAGCCGAACTTCTGGTGGAACACGCGGGCGCCGACGGCGATCGTGCTGCTCCGGGCCGGCCGCGCCGGCTGCTCCCACGCCTCCACCACGCGCGGCCGGTGCGCCACCAGCGGGAACTGCCCGCTGAACACCGTGGGCGCATGCCGCATCTGCTCGCGCGCCATCGCGGCCGAGCCCATCTGCTCGACGTGCTCGGCCGGCAGCTCGTCGACGAAGCGCGACGGCACCGAGCTTTGCCAGTTGGCGTAGATGCGGCGGTTGGCCGCGTGGCTGATCAGCGCCCGCTTGCGCGCCCGCGTGATGCCGACATAGGCGAGGCGGCGCTCCTCCTCGAGCCCCTTGTTGCCGCCTTCGTCCAGCGTGCGCTGGCTTGGGAACAGGCCCTCCTCCCAGCCGGGCAGGAACACGTTGTCGAACTCCAGCCCCTTGGCGCCGTGCAGCGTCATCAGGTTGACGCGGTCGGCGCCGGCGTTCTCGTCGTTCTCCATCACCAGCGAGACGTGTTCGAGGAAGCCGCCGAGCGTGTCGAAGTCGGCCAGGGCGCGCACCAGCTCCTTCAGGTTGTCGAGCCGGCCCGGCGCGTCGGGCGATTTGTCCCGGCGCCACATCTCGACGTAGCCGCTCTCCTCCAGCAGCGTCTCGACCACGCGTAGATGGGCGCCGCCGGCCAGGCGCTCGTCGCCGTCGCCCTGCCGCCCATGGGCCAGCGCCTCGCGGCCGCGGCCGAGGGCGGCCATCAGCAGCCCCAGCTGCTCGCGCACGCGGCCCTTCAGCGTGCCGGTCTCCAGCAGCCGCAGCACCGCCTGGGTCATCGGAATGCGCTCGGCGCGGGCGATCTGATGCAGCGCCTGCAGCGCCACGTCGCCGACGCCGCGCCGCGGCACGTTGACGATGCGCTCGAACGCCAAGTCGTCGGACGGCTGGTTCATCGCGCGCATGTAGGCGATGGCGTCGCGGATCTCGGCGCGCTCGTAGAAGCGCATGCCGCCGATCACCCGGTAGGGCAGGCCGAGCGTGATCATGCGCTCCTCGAAGGCGCGGGTCTGGAACCCGGCGCGGACCAGGATCGCCATCTCCGACAAGGTGTGGCCATCGCGGTGCAGGGCCTCGATGCGCTCGCCGACCAGCCGCGCCTCCTCGTCGGAATCCCAGACGGAGGCCACCAGCAGCTTCTCGCCGGCGGCGTCGGCGAGGCCGGGACGGAGCGTCTTGCCGAGCCGGCCCTCGTTGTGCGCGATCAGCGCCGAGGCGGCGGCCAGGATCGGTGCCGTCGAGCGGTAGTTGCTCTCCAGCTTGACGAGGGTGGCGCCGGGAAAGTCCTTCTCGAAGCGCAGGATGTTCTCCACCTCCGCGCCGCGCCAGGAATAGATCGACTGGTCGTCGTCGCCGACGCAGCAGATGTTGGCTGCCGTCGCCTCGCGCTGCGCCAGCAGCCGCAGCCAGAGATACTGCACCGTGTTGGTGTCCTGGTATTCGTCGACCAGGATGTAGCGGAACATGCGGTGATACTGCGCCAGCACGTCCGGGCGGCTGCGCAGGATGTCGACGATGTGCAGCATGAGGTCGCCGAAATCGGCGGCGTTCAGCTGCCGCAGCCGCTCCTGGTAGTCGGCATAGATCTGCCGCGCCTTGCCGCCGGCATAGTCGGTGTCCTCGGCGGCGGTGATGCCACCCGGCCCGAGGCCGCGATCCTTCCAGCGCTGGATCGCCCCCATCAGGCCCGGCGCCGGCCAGCGCTTGGTGTCGATCCGGTGCAGCTCCATCACCTGCTTCAGCAGCCGCAGCTGGTCGTCGGTGTCGAGGATGGTGAAGCTCGAGGTGAGCCCGACATACTCGGCGTGGCGGCGCAGCATGCGGGCGCAGAGCGCGTGGAAGGTGCCGAGCCACAGCCCCTCGACCGGCCGGCCGAGGATCACCGCGACGCGCTCGCGCATCTCCCGCGACGCCTTGTTGGTGAAGGTCACCGCCAGCACCTGGCCGGGCGAGGCGCGACCGCTCAGCAGGATGTGCGCGAACCGCGTGGTCAGCACCCGGGTCTTGCCGGTGCCGGCACCGGCCAGCACCAGCAGCGGACCGTCCAGCGTCTCGACGGCGGCGCGCTGCTCGGGATTCAGGCGATCGAGATAGTCTGTCATGCGTCACGGTATCTAGAGCCCGCGGCATCGCGCCTCAATGGACGACGCGACGCTCGCCTTCGAGCGCGCCTTCGATAATAATACGTGAATGAGCGAGACCGATCGGCAGCAACCCGGCGATAACCGTCCCGCCTTCGCCAGCACCGGCCCCAGCGGCCACCGTGCCCGCATGCGCGAGCGGCTGCTGCAGCGCGGGCCGGAGGCGCTGGCCGACTACGAGATCCTGGAGATGCTGCTGTTCCTGGGCATCCCGCGCCGCGACACCAAGCCGCTCGCCAAGGAGCTGATCAACCGCTTCGGCAGCCTGCCGGCCGTACTGACCGCATCGCCCGAGACGCTGGCGCTGCGGGGTGGGCTGAGCGAGGACGCGGTCGCGGTGCTGCGGATGCCGGAGGCGGCGGCGCAACGTCTGGCCGGCGCCGAGGCGCGGTCGCGGCCGGTGCTGAACAATTGGGACCGGCTGCTGGAATATTTCGACACCGCGCTGGCCGGGTCCACGCCCGGCCAGTTGCGCGCGTTGCTGCTCGACAACCGCAACCGGCTGCTCGCCGACGAGGCGGTGGCGGGCGAGCCCGATGCCCTGCCGCAGCTCCTGGCCGGACGGGCGCTGGCGCTGCACGCGACCGCGCTGATCCTGGTGCGGGTCGTCGCCCCGGGCCCCATCGAGAAGGCGCTGCCGAAGCGGGACGCCGCTCTGTGCGCCGAGATCGGCCGGGCGCTCGCGATGCTCTCGATCACGCTGCATGACCACATGCTGGTCGGCGGCGGCAGCTGGGTGAGCCTGCGTCAGAAGGGGCTGCTATAGACGGCCGGGTGCCGTGCTGCCGGAACCCTCCCCCATGCGTCTCGACGGATCATGCCACTGCCGCGCCGTCCGCTTCACGCTGCGGAGCCGTCATCCGGTGCGCTACCAGTGCTGCTACTGCAGCATCTGCCGCAAGACCTAGAGCATCATCCGATCGAACGGACTCGTTCGATTGGATAAAGATGCTCGTCAAACAACAAGCTAGAGGATGATCCGTGAGCCTAAGCGATCGGATCATCCTCTAGGGCGGCGGCGGATATGCCATCAACGTGGCCGGCGACGCCGCCAGCCTGGAGGTCGAGGGTCGGCGGCAGATGCGCAGCTACCGGGCGATCCTGCGCGACGATGCGGGCGGCGAGCAGCGCAGCGAGGCCGAGCGCACCTTCTGCGGGCTCTGCGGCAGCGGGCTCTGGCTCCACGACCCGACGTGGCCCGAGCTGATCCATCCGTTCGCGACGGCGATCGACACCCCGCTGCCGGCGGCGCCCGAGCACACCCATCTGATGCTGGGCTCGGCGCCGGGCTGGGTGCAGCCGCCGATCCGGCCGCAGGACCGGCGGTTCCAGGAACTGCCCGAGGAATCGATCGCCGACTGGCACCGCCGCCTCGGCCTGGAGGCCGACGAGGGCACCTGACCCGCGGCGGTCAGGCGGACGCCGCCAGCTGTTCCCGGACCGCGCCCACCAGCTGGGTGGGCGCCTCGACCAGCCCGTCGGCGCCGGCCTCGTCCAGCTCCTCGCGACCGCCATAGCCCCACAGCACGCCGAGCGCCCGGACCCGGTTCGCGTGCGCGCCGGCGATATCGTAGCGGCGGTCGCCGACCATGACCGCGCGTCGCGGGTCGATCGCCTCCGTCTGCAGCAGCCGGGCGATCAGCTCGCTCTTCTCGGCCCCGCCATCGTCGGGACCGGCGCCGTAGAGGCCGTCGAACAGCCCGGCGATACCGCGCGCGTCTACAATCAGCCGTGCCGTATGCAACGGCTTGGAGGTGCAGAGGACCAGACGATGGCCGGCGCCGGCGAGCCGGTCCAGCGCCTGGCGGATGCCGGGGAACAGCGGGCTCTCGAACAGGCCGCCGGCTTCGTAGTGGTGCCGGTAGCGCTCCATCAGCAGCGGGACGCGGTCGTCGCCGAACTCGTCCAGCAGGCGCGCCGCGATGTCGTGCAGCGGCGGTCCCACCACCCAGGTCAGGTCCCGCTCCGGGTCCGGGGCGTGGCCCAGATCGCGCAGCGCCTGGCGCAGGCAGCGCACGATGCCGTCGCGGGACGCCACCAACGTGCCATCGAGATCGAGCAGCACCGCGGTGGCGGCGCGCAGGGCCGATTGGGCCTTCGGGGTCACGGGATGCGTCATCCGTTCATGCATCGGCAAGGGAGCGATGCGATACTGCCGATGTGCCCGGGTCGTCCATGCCGGGCCAGGCAGGAGAATGCGGCGGCGCTGGCAACCGCCCCGGCTTTGTTGCAGGATCGGGCTGAACGCGGATCGGAGGCCGGGGATGGCGGACGGATTTGCCGATGCCGGGATTGGTGCGCTGGGCCGCCTGGTCGAGATCGCGCCGACCCACGCGCTGTCCCATCGCGAGATCGCACCGGCCGCGGCCGAGACCGACCAGGCGCTGCTGGCGCGCTACCTGAGGCTGGTGATGCCGGCCGCCGACGAGACCGACACCCTCGCCGCCACGGCGCTGACGCGGTTCGGTTCGTTCGCCGGCCTGCTCGCGGCTCCGGTACGCGAGCTGCGCGGCGTGTCCGGCTTCGGCACCCACAGCCTGTCGGCGATCAAGCTGCTGCACGAGGCGGCGCTGCGGCTGGCGCGATCGCGCATGCAGGGGCGGCCGGTGCTGGCCGACCGCGCCGGCCTGCTCGACTACCTGACCGCGATCCTGGCGCGTGAGCGGATCGAGCAGTTCCGCATCCTGTTCCTTGATGCCGAGGACCGGCTGCTGGCCGACGAGGCGCAGGCGCGCGGCACCGTGAACCACACCCCGGTCTATCCGCGCGAGGTGGTGCGCCGCGCGCTGGAGCTGTCGGCGCAGGCGATCGTGCTGGTGCACAACCATCCGAGCGGCGATCCCACCCCGTCGCGCGAGGACCTCGCCATGACCAAGCAGGTGGTGGACGCCTGCACCGTCCTGCGCATCCTGGTGCGCGACCACCTGATCGTCGGCAACGGGCGCTGGACCAGCTTCCGCGACGAGGGCCTGCTCGGCTAGGGGATCATGATCCGCCCCCTTCTCGCAGTACTCGAACTGAGCCTGGCCGTGGCCGCGGCGCCGGTCCCGGCGCTAGCCTGGGGTCCGGAGGGCCACGAGGTCGTGGCGGCGATCGCACGCGCCGAGCTCGCACCGGCGATCCGCGCCAAGGTGGACGCGATCCTGGCCACCGACCCCGACACGCTGACCGCGCCGGACATGATCGCCCGTGCCAACTGGGCCGATGCCTGGCGCGACGGTGGCCACAAGGAGACGGCCGCCTGGCATTACGTCGACATCGAGCTCGACCATCCCGATGTGGGCGCCGCCTGCCACGACTATCCGAGCGTCTCCGGCCCCGCCAGCGCCGGCCCGGCGGAGGACTGCATCGTCGACAAGGTCGATTCCTTTGAAGCCGAGCTCGCCGACCCCGCCACGGCGCCAGGCGAACGGCTGCTGGCGCTGAAGTATCTGCTGCACTTCGTCGGCGACATGCACCAGCCGCTGCATTCGAGCGACAACCACGACAAAGGCGGCAACTGCGTCCGCATCACGCTCGGCGAGCCGCGCACGCTCAACCTGCATCGCTACTGGGACACCAACGTGATCGAGGAGCAGGACCCCGACGCGCTGCACCTGGCGGGCGTGTTGCGCGCGCGGATCACGCCGCAGCAGCGGGCGGAGTGGGCGCAGGGCCGCCCGCGGGACTGGGCGATGCAGGCGTTCGAGGTGGCGCGGCGGACCGCCTACACGATCGGCTCGGCACCTGGCTGCGACACCGGAGCGGCGCCGGTCGCGCTACCGCCCGGGTACGACGCGGCGGCACGCGCGGCGGCCGACCTGCAGCTCGAGCGCGCCGGCGTGCGCCTGGCCCTTGTGCTGACCCGGGACCTCGCACGCATGCCGGTGAGCGGCGGCTGAGGCGTCCGCGTCGGCCACGCCGCCAAGGCCGCCCTTCGAGACGCTCCCCGATCTCCGACGGCCCTCTCGCATCTGACATGGAAAAAGTCTGGAGGTCGGCTCCCGCCTGGCCCCGCGATCACGGCGACCGCCGATCATGAACGGAACCATGCTCGATCCGGAGCCGGTTGTCGGGCAATCCCCGGTCGCTCATGGTGCAACCACGCACGCCGGCCGGACCCTTGACGCGCCGCCGGCACCCACCGCCCGCAGGACCCGCAACGTCGAGTTGGACTGGCTGCGGGCCTATGCGGTGCTGCTGGTCATGACGATGCACCTGACATTCCTGCTGGCGCCTGGCCCGCGCGTGTCCGCCATCTTCTTGCACACGGTCAACTTTGGCAGCGGCGTCGACCTGTTCTTCGTCATCTCCGGTTTCGTGATCGCCGGCTCGCTCGAGCCGCTCTGGGCGCTGCCGGTATCCCCACGCCCGAAAGTGCCGCCGGGCTTCATCGGCGACTTCTTCATCCGGCGGTTCTGGCGTCTTTGGCCGGCCTCCACCCTGTGGATCACCTACTGCCTCCTGGCCGCCTGGATCTGCGCCGGCCGTGGTGGCTGGCCTCCCGTCAACGACGTCGCCTGGAAATGGGTGACCGCCCTCGTGCCGGTCTACGAGCTGCGGGAGCTCCGTCATCCCGGCGTGCTCGGCTACTATTGGACGCTATCCGTCGAATATCAGTTCTACGTCGTCTTCCCGTTCCTGCTGGCGAGATGCCGGTCCGGCGCCGTTCGCCCTCAGCCTCTACACCTTCGAGATCTCGTTCATGTTGCGGTTTTCAGGGATCATCGGCGGCATCGCGCCCTACGCGCTGCACCGGAGCGGCCGGCTCGTCGCGGGCGGCGAGACGACTCGCCATCGTCGGATCTGCCTCGGTCTCACGCCGATCCTGCTGGCGATCCTGGTCACGGCACCCCAACTGGCTCATCAGCCGCTGATCGGCCAACCGGTTCGGACCGTCCTCTGCACGCTCCTGGTCGCGATGGGAGCCGCCGAACGCCGGCTGATCGGCGACTGCGGCGTGCCGCACCTGTTGGAGTGGATCGGACTGCGCTCCTACTCGCTGTATCTCTGTCACATGCCGGTGGCGCTGTCCCTGCTGGCGGGATTGGACTGGCTCCAGGTCAGCCGCGCCGATCGCGGCATCGGACTGTCCCTGATCCTGATCGGGATCGCGACGGCGATCGCCATGATGCTGGCCGACCTGACCTATCGGCATGTCGAACTGCCGTTGCAACGACGCTTCCGGTCCCGGCCCAGGAGTGGGTGACGGCGGCTCCGAGAGGTCCGGTGATCAGGTCACGTCCTGGTTCGGTCGCCCGGCAGGGATTCGGCACCGGTGTCGAGATCCTGTTCAACTTGGCGCCTTGCCAGCGGCCCCAGCGCCGCCTCGATGCCGAAGGAGCCCGGCAGGCCGCCCTTCGGGAACAGCCGGTTTACGTGGCCCATCTTGCGACCGGAACGCGCCTCCCGCTTGCCGTAGAGATGCGGCAGCAGCCCGGGCGTGGCGACGATCGCCGGCCACAGCGCCATGTCGTCGGGACCCACCAGGTTGCGCATCACCGCATCCGAATGGCGCGTCGCCGGCGGCAGGGGCAGGCCAGCGACGGCGCGGACATGCATCTCGAACTGGCTCACCGGACAGGCATCCAGGGTCCAGTGCCCGGAGTTGTGCGGCCGCGGCGCAATCTCGTTGACCAGCAGCGATCCGTCCCTGGTCACGAACATCTCGACACCGAGCAGACCCACCAGCGACAGCGCCTCGGCTACCCGCACCGCCAGGGCCACGGCCGCCTCGGCGATTTCCGGCGTCACCGGGGCTGGTGCCAGGGTGAGGTCCAGGATGTGGTGGCGGTGCCGGTTCTGCACCGCGTCGTAGGCCCGGATGGTGCCGTCCAGCCCGCGCGCCACCATCACGCTGAGCTCGCAGGCGAAGTCGACGTAACCCTCCGCGACCAGCGGCCGCGGCGCCAGCGCCTCGAACGCCGGGTTCAGCGCCGAGGCGGCCGCGACCACGCGCTGGCCCTTGCCGTCATAGCCGAGCCGGGTGGTTTTCAGCACGAACGGCAGGCCGAGCGCCGCCGCGGCCCGATCCAGCTCCGCCCGGGTACCCACCGCGTGCCAGGGGGCGAGCGGGATGCCGGCTTCGGCCAAAAAGCCCTTCTCGGCCAGCCGGTCCTGGCTGATGCGCAGGATGGCGCCCGCGGGCCGCACCGGACACAGGGCGGCCAGCAGCTCCAGCCCATCGGCGCTGACGTTCTCGAACTCGAACGTGACGACATCGACCGCCTCGGCAAAGCGCCGCAGCGTCGCCGGATCGTCGTAGGCCCCGATCGTGACCGCGCCGGCCACCTGTGCCGCCGGCGCATCGGGCTCGTCGGCCAGGACGTGGGTGCGGTAGCCGAGCCGGGCCGCCGCCATCGCCGACATCCGGCCGAGTTGGCCGCCGCCGACGATGCCGATCACCGAACTCGGCGGCAACGCCCGCGCGGCCTCCGCCGTCACGGCTCGTCGCTGCCCGGGGTCGGGGTCTCCGGCACCGCCGCCGTCTGCAACGCCCGCCACGCCTCCAGCCGCGCCCGCAGCCCGTCGTTTGAGAGCGACAGGATCGACGCTGCCAGCAGCGCCGCGTTGACGGCGCCGGCGCGTCCGATCGCCAGCGTGCCGACCGGCACCCCGGCCGGCATCTGGACGATCGACAGCAGGCTGTCGAGGCCGCGCAGCATCGGGCTCTCGATTGGCACGCCCAGCACCGGCAGCAGGGTCCAGGCCGCGCACATGCCGGGCAGGTGCGCGGCACCGCCGGCGCCGGCGACGATCACGCGGATGCCGCGGCCAGCGGCCCCCCCGGCATAGGCGGCCAGCCGATCCGGCGTGCGGTGCGCGGACACGATCCGGCTCTCGTAGCCGATGCCGAGCGTCTCGAGCTGACTGGCTGCATGGCGCAGCGTCTCCCAGTCGGACTGGCTGCCCATGACGATGCCGACCGCCGGCTCGGTGACCGGTGCGCCGTCCTCGAACACGGCATCTTCGCCAGGCAGGGTCTCGCTCATGGATGGCTCCTCAGGCGATGCTGTCGGGGATCAGCCGGCTCTCCAGCATCGAGATCTCGTCCTTCAGCAGCAGCTTGCGCTTCTTCAGGCGCTGGATCTGCAGCTGGTCGATCGGCTGCGGCGCCAGGCGGCCGATCACCGTATCGAGGTCACGATGCTCGCTGCGCAGCTCGTGCAGCCTGCGCAGCATGGTGTCGCGGTTGATCAGCATGGCAACCGCATAGCATGCGGCCGGGCTCGTCTCCACCCGCGGCGGACGGCAGCGACGCAGGGCACTTTGCTGTGGCGTTCGCCGGCGAGGCGGGTCTAGCGTGGTGCCGTTCCACCCAGACGAACCGGAAGCACCCATGAGCCTGCAGTCACGGATCGAGAGCCTGACAACCCGTCACGCGTCGCTGGACGACCGGATCTTCGACGAGGACCATCGACCGGCACCCGACCAGGGCACACTGAACCAGCTCAAGCTGGAGAAGCTCAGGGTGAAGGATGAGCTCGAACGGCTGCGCCAGCGAGGGTGAAGGAAGGCCAGGACTCAGCCCTGGACCCGCCGAGGGCCGCGGCCCCTGGCGCCCGGTTTTGAGTGCTAGGCGGCTTCCTCGTCCGCCTGCGGCACCGGCGGTGCCGGCACATGCTGACCATCCCGAACCAGCCGATCGTTGGCCGTCGCCACCATGGCGTTGAGGTCGGTCTGGCTGCACAGCCCGAGAATGACCGGATCGCGCGGCTTGATGTTGGCGCTGTTCCAATGCTGCCGGTCGCGCACCTTGGCGATGGTGTCCTTTGTGGTGCCGAGCAGCTTGATGACCTGAATCTCGCTCAGCTGCGGGTAGTTGCGCAGCACGAAGGCGATCGCGTCCGGACGGTCGTTGCGTTTGGCAACCGGCGTGTAGCGGGCGCCGCGCGAACGGCGCGTGACCGGATTGCTGGCCGACAGCACCGTGAGACGCCGCTCGGCATCAGCTTCCGCACGCGCGATGTCCTCGGTGGTGACCTGGTTGTTGGCGACCGGATCGTAGCCAACGATGCCCTGCGCGACCTCGCCGTCGGCGATCGCCTGTACTTCAAGCGGATGCATGCCGCAGAATTCGGCGATCTGCGTGAAGGTCAGCGCGGTCTTCTCGATCAGCCACACGGCGGTGGCCTTCGGCATCAGAGGCAAGCTCATCGTACGGTCCTAGCGGTGTGACCGGGACGTGCGGACACCGGTTCTATCGGGGGTGCCGGATCGGCACGGCAGCGTTCGATATGAAGTGCCGCGAGCGGTCGGGTCAAGCCTCACGGCACCATGTCCCCCGGCCATGATATGAGAGGAGGGACCGGTTGTCCGGCCCCTCCATCACGTGTGGTCGACCGTGATCAGGCGGCCTTGTCGTCTGCCACGGCGACCCCGTCATTGGCCGGGCCGGCGACCGGTGCTGCGCTCGACACGGTGCCGCCGATCGCGATCCGGCGCGGCTTCAGGGCCTCGGGAACGACGCGCGTCACGCCGATCTGCAACAGCCCGTTGGCAAGGTCGGCCCGCTCGACCTGGATATGGTCGGCAAGCGCGAACCGGCGCTCGAACGCACGCGCGGCAATGCCGCGATACAGCACCTGGCGGTTGTCCTGCTCGCCGCCGCCGACGCGGCCGGTCACCACAAGCGTGTTGTCCTGCACGGTCAGCTCGATGTCGTCCGGGCCGAAGCCGGCCACCGCCATCGTCAGCACGTAGCTGTCATCGCCAGCCTTCTCGATGTTGTAGGGGGGATAGGCGGCCCCGCCGGCGGACTGCGCCGCGGTCTCCACCAGTCTGGCCCGCCGATCGAAGCCGATCGCGTTGCGGAACAGGGGCGTCAATTCGTAGGTCATGCAAAACCTCCTCAAGAGCAAGGTCGGGATAGCTCCCCACGCGGGGCGGAGCCGGATCTCTGTCGCGACGGGAACCCCGGCTGGGCATTCCCGACAGAGTTGGAAATGGAAGATGCCGCCCTGCGCATCAAGGGCGGCATCAGCGAAAAAGCGGATGGCCGGTTCGAGCGGCTAGCCCTTGCTGCGCGTGCCCAGCCCGGCGAACTTCTTGTTGAACTTCGCCACCTGGCCGCCGGTATCCATCATCCGCTGCACGCCGGTCCAGGCCGGGTGCGACTTCGGGTCGACGTCCAGCCGCAGCGTATCGCCCTCCTTGCCGTAGCAGGAGCGGGTGGTGAACTGCGTGCCGTCGGTCATGATGACGTTGACGGTGTGATAGGCGGGGTGGATGCCGGGCTTCATGGCCAGGGTTTCCTTCGGGATATGCCGCCGATGCCGACCGGCGAACGATGCGCGCGTATAGAGCAGTAGCACCGCGCCATCAACGGGACGCTCAGCCGGACTTTTGCAGCGCCTTGCTCGTGGTGTGCTCGAAGGTGGCGTCCGCCGCCGTCTTCTGCTCCGGACTGAGGCTGTCGTAGAGCGCCTGGAACGGTGGCAGCAGCATCTGCACGTTGCGGGCGTTCGCCTCCTGCACCGCCGCATAGGACTGCAGGTCCTGCACCGCGTTCATGGCGCCGTACTGACTCTCGCGCTTGGCATAGACCCCGTCGAGCTCCACCACGTTCTGGCGCATCACCGCAGCGAAGTTCTGCCAGAGCGGCTCCTGCGCCGGCGTGATCCGGAGCGCCTTGTGCAGCCGAGCGATCCGGGTCTCGATCTTGGCTGCCTTCTCCCGGCCGACCTTGCTCTGGAAGGTGGCGCCCGACCCACTGGACGTCGGCGTCGGCGCGGCCGCCATCGGCGAGGGGGCCGCGACGGGTGCGACGGGCGGCACCGGTGCCGTGGGTGCCTGTACCATCGCCGGCGCCTGCGGCAGGGCCGCCGCCGGCACGCCGGGCGCCACCGGCTGGGCGACCGCCACGGGCGGCAACGCCATCGCGCCCATCGCCAGAAGAAGCGCCAGGCTCGGACGCCTCGGGGTTCTAGTCATGGTCTGATCGGGAGCCTGCAGATCTCGCGCCATCGTGGTCTGTCTCCTGTCTCGGCCCCGGAACCCCGGAGCGCGCCTGCCTCGCATGCGGTGATGGCCACCGTGCGGCCGGGCCGGTTCCGCTGCACAGTAGGGGCGTCATGCCATCGCGGCCATGGCGCCCGCGACCGGTTTCCCGCCACTCTGTCTCCTGGTCTCAGGGAGCAGACTCATGGCGATCGGTACCACCACCCTCCAGACCCCTGGCTGGATCGGCGAGTTCCGCAGCTTCATCACCCGCGGCAACGTCGTCGACCTGGCCGTGGGCATCATCGTCGGCGCCGCCTTCACCGGGATCGTGCAGAGCCTGGTGAAGGACATCTTCACGCCGCTGCTCGGGCTGGTGCTGGGCAACATCGACTTCTCGAACATCTTCTTCACCCTGCGCGGCCCGCACTACGCGACGCTGGCGGAAGCGCGGAAGGCCGGCGTCGCCACGGTGAACGTCGGCCTGTTCATGAACGCGGTCATCCAGTTCCTGATCGTCGGGCTGGTGATCTTCTGGGTGGTGAAGTTGCTGACCCGGATGCGGTTTCACCGCGACGCCACCGTCGACCCGACGCCAAGCGAGGCGCTGCTGACCGAGATCCGCGACCTGCTGACGGCGCGGCCCACGCCACCGCGCATGTAGGGGCAGCGGGACCGGTCAGCCCATCATCGAGGCCGGAACCTTGCCGCCATTCTCCGCGAGCTTGCGCACGACCGCCTGGTGCAACGCCACGTTCTCCTCGGCGCTGCCGTCGGCGCCGGCATGCACGTCCAGCTCCTGCGCCAGCTGCTTGCGGGCAGCCAGGCTCGAATCGAGATCGAGCAGCTTCAACAGATCGACGATCGAGCCCTGCCAGTTCAGCGTGCCGCCCTTCTGCTGGGCCAGCGACGTCAGCACCGCGCCCACATCCACCGCCTGCAGCGGCGCCGCCGACGTCGGGGCGGCTGCCGCTGGCACGGGTGCCGGCTCCGCGGTCGCCGGCGACAGCGTGGCCGGCGCGGTGACGGCCTCGGCCGGATGCACGACCGAGCCGGCATAGCCGACGATCTTCTCGATGATCGATCCGAACAGGCTCATTTCCGTATCCCTTGCTGGTGTTCGCGCGCTGCTTGAGCGTGTCGCCCGCCAGGAGGTTCCTTTCGCGCCGGCCCGGCACTTCCTTGCGCCCTGCCGCCGAACGCGGTGCAATGGCGCATGACGAAGCGGTGGCACCTCCTGCGGATGGGACTGACCGGCCTCGGGCTTGCCGGCCTGCTGGGCGTCGGCGGCTGCGATCTGTCGGGCTCGTCCCGGCTGGCGATCGGCGCCAACGATCCGGACGAGCCGGAGAGCCTGGTCGACAGTTTCCTGATCGCCCGCGGCATGGAGTTCAGCTACGGCCGCTCCGGTCGCGCCAGCCCGCAGCAGATCGCGAAGCTCATCCAGTACGACCACGCCGCCCTGATCGCGGTGCGAAGCGCCGAGCGGCAGCACAGCTACGAGCTCAACCTGAAGGCGCAGCATGCGCTCGAGGCGCTGATCGACTACACCGCCGCCAACGATCTGGAGCCGTCCGAACCCTAGCCGCCCGTCCGCGTCAGCCCGTCCGCGTTAGCCGGCGCCCGGCCGCGTCCCAGCGCCACAGGCCCTCGTTCTGGAGCACCGTGTTGCCCCACCACCGGTCGATCCGGCCATGGTGCGCATAATCCTCCCGCCTCTCGACCAGCGCCCGCCCCAGCGGCGTGAGCGACAGACGGCTCTGCCGATGGGCTCTGAAGACGCCCCGGTCGAACGGCCCTGGCTGCCAGACCGGGTCCGGCAGCACTCCCGAGACTGCCTGTCCCGGATCGCCGCCGAGCCCCTCCAGCGCATGCTCGGCATAGCCGTAGGAGAAGAGCGGCGGTTGCTCTCGCCAGAGTGGGGGGAAGATGGTCTTCCAGATCCTGCCCGGTCCCGCGATGCGCTGCAGGATCTGCATCTCGGTGGCGCCCAGCCCCGTTTCCGCCGATGGCAGTTCGGCCAGCAGGCGCGGCACCGGCCTATCCAGATGCGGCAGCGTCGATAGGTCGGCATCCAGCAGCTCGGCAAAGGCCTCCGGGGTCGGCTGTCGGTATGCCGTCCAGAACCGGTGCGCGACGTCGAGGTGCCCTGGGTCGAGGCTAGGACGCGGACCCATAAAGTTCTTGGGGCGACGCGGCGGGGTGTGATTCACGG
>CALMVO010000077.1:8246-101111 GCA_937873205.1 uncultured Acetobacteraceae bacterium | reverse complement strand
GTCCCGGCCCAGGACGTCCCCCGCCCCGGCCGCGACCACCGCATCGACGCGCTTCGCGGCGTGGCGCTCACCATGATGTTCTGCGACCACATCCCGCAGAACCTCCTCAACCGCTTCACGCTGCGCAACCTCGGCTTCTGCGACGCGGCCGAGGTGTTCGTGCTGCTGGCCGGGTACGCCTCCATGCTGGCCTATGGCCGCATGCTCGATCGCGGCGACACGCGGCAGGGCCTGGTCCGGCTCGGCCGCCGCGTGGTCCGGCTCTATGTGTTCCAGATGGTCATGCTGCTGACCACGGTGGCCATGATCAAGTACTGGCGCCACCTCCACGTGGTGCCGGTGGACTTCCTGGAGCCGGAGCTGGCGCACGGCGCGACCAGCTTCTGGCGGGTGCTGTCGCTGCAGGCGCTGCCCGGCAACCTGAACATCCTGCCGCTCTACATGCTGCTGCTGATCCTATTCCCGCTGATCTACCTCGCCCTCCGGATCAACCGGTGGGCGGCGCTGGCGCTCAGTGCCGCGCTGTGGATGACGATCAACGTCGACCCGCGGCTCAACCTGCCGAACTGGTTCGATCCGGACGGCTGGTATTTCGACCCGTTCGCGTGGCAGTTCCTGTTCACGCTCGGCGCCTGGTCGACGCTGCAGACCAGCCGCAGCGGCGGCGACGCGCCGCGCCGCGGCTGGCTGGTGGCGGGCTGCTCGCTCTACCTGGCGTTCAGCGCCGTGCAGTCCTTCCCCTGGGCGCAGTGGGGCCTGCCGGACCTCTCGCCGCTGGCGATCGACCCGCCGCTGAAGACGCCGCTCTCGCCGCTGCGGCTGATCGACGTTATGGCGATCTTCTACCTGGTGCAGAGCAGCCAGCTGGCGCGCCGGATCAGCGCCGGCCCGGTCGGCCAGGTGCTGGCGGTGTTCGGGCGCCACTCGCTGGAGGTGTTCTCGGTCGGCACCGTGCTCGACCTGCTGTTCCGGCTGCTGATGACCACCTACGGCAGCGGCTGGGCGATGCAGATCGTTGTCAACGTGACCGGGCTCGGCACGCTGTTCGGCCTGGCGACGGTGCTGGACCGCCGCAAGCGCCGCAGCCGGCGCCGTGCCGAGGCGCGCCGGGAGCTTGCGACGGTCGAAGCCTGACGGACGGAGCGATGGCCGCACTTCCCCGCACCTCGGCACGGCGCAGCGGCCGACAGGTCCTCCGGCTGGTTGCATTCGGCTCGTCCACCACCGCCGGCGTCGGCGCCAGCGCGCCCGCGCACACCTATCCGGCGGTGATGCGGGCGACGCTGCTGCCCGCCTTTCCCGGAGGCGTCTCGCTCGCCAACCTCGGCATCGGCGGCGACACCTGCCTCGAGATGGATGACAGGCTGGACGCCGTGCTCGCCGCGGCACCGGACCTCGTGGTCTGGCAGACCGGCTCCAACGATGTCGCCCGGCCGGTCGCCCTCCCGCGTTTTGCCGAGCTGACCCGGCGCGGACTCGACCGGCTGGCCGCGGCCGGCGCCGACCTGGTGCTGATGGACCAGCAATATTCGTCGGCGCTCGAGGCCTTGCCCACCCTGCCGGACTATCGGGCGATGCTGCACCGGATCGCGGCCGAGGCTGGCGTGCCGGTGTTCCCGCGCTACGAGCGCATGCGCGGCTGGTGCGGGTCCGGCCGCTTCACCATCGAGACGCTCTCTCCCGACGGCACCCACATGGGCGATGCGGGCTATCGGGCGCTGGGCGAGGCGGTGGCGCTCTGGCTGCTCGGGAAGGCAAGGGGCTCTGTTCCTTGACCCCGCCAGAGGCTGAACCTCTGGACACCATTTATAAGTCATCGGGTTCCAAGGGCCTCAGCCCTCGGTCCAGGGCGGAGCCCTGGCCTCCTCTTGTCTGCGGACCGACCGCATGAGCACAGTCGGGCTGCCAGGAGACACCGCGCCCATGCGCCTCACGACGCCGCCTGATCGATCTGCCCGCCCGTCGCGGTTGCGGCGGCCGATGGTTGGATTGCTGCTGCTGGTCCTGGCGGCGGCGCCGGCGCCGGCGCTGGCGCGTCCCGCGCCGGACAGCTTCGCCGACCTCGCCGCCCGGCTGCTGCCCTCGGTCGTCAACATTTCGTCGACCGAGACCGTCACCGACGACAGCCAGGACGACGACGACGACGCGCCCGGCGACGCGGTGCCGGACCATGGCAAGGAGCCGGGTGTTCAGACGCCGTCGCCGTCGATCCCGCCCGGCTCGCCGTTCGACAAGTTCTTCCACGACTTCATGAACAAGCATGGCGGCCCAGGGGGCGGCCAGGGGGGCGGCCAGGGCGGGGGCCCAGCGGCGCCCGGCCACAAGATGCAGAGCCTGGGATCGGGCTTCGTCATCGATCCGTCCGGCCTGATCGTGACCAACAACCACGTCATCAAGGGCGCCGACACCATCACGGTCACGCTGCAGGACAACACCGTCCTGAAGGCGCGGCTGCTCGGCCACGACGACAAGACCGACCTCGCGTTGCTCAAGGTGGATGCGCCGCACCCGCTGCCGGCGGTCGCGTTCGGCGACAGCGACCATGCCCGCGTCGGCGACTGGGTGGTGGCGATCGGCAACCCGTTCGGCCTGTCCGGCACGGTCACGGCGGGCATCGTCAGCTCGCGCGGCCGCTCGCTCGATAGCGGCCCGTACGACGACTTCATCCAGACCGACGCGCCGATCAACCGCGGCAACTCCGGCGGCCCGCTGTTCGACATGGACGGCGCCGTGATCGGCATCAACACCGCGATCTATTCGCCGTCCGGCGGCTCGATCGGCATCGGCTTCTCGATCCCGTCCAACGAGGCGGCCGGCGTGATCGCGCAACTGCGCCAGTACGGCAAGGCGCGCCGCGGCTGGATCGGCGTGCGCATCCAGGACGTGAGCCAGGACATCGCCGACAGCCTGGGGCTCAAGACCGCGAAGGGCGCCCTGGTCGCCGGCATCGAGCCGAACGGGCCGGCCGCCAAGGCCGGGCTCCGGACCGGCGACGTGATCCAGACCGTTGCCGGCCAGGCGGTGGACGGCCGCAGCCTGCCGCGGGTGGTGGGCGAGACCGCGGTCGGGCAGACCGTGCCGCTCGGCATCTGGCGTGATGGGAAGGCGCAGACCCTCCAGGTGGCGGTGCGCGACTTCCCCGAGGACGCCGCCAAGCCGGCGCCGGCCGGGGCGGCGAAGACGCCGGCTGGCCCGGCGCCGCTCGATCTCGCCGGCCTCGGCATGAAGCTGGCCGGCCTCGACGACGCGCTGCGGCAGAAGTACCAGATCGCCGACGGCCAGAAGGGCGTCGTGGTGACCGACACCGTACCGTCCGGCCCCGCCTCCGACCGCGGCATCAAGCCGGGCGACGTCATCGTCGAGGTGCAGCAGTCCGAGGTGTCGCAGCCGGCCGACGTGCAGACCCGGATCGATCAGGCGCGGCACCAGAAGCGTCCCTCGGTGGTGATGCTGGTGCAGAACAACGACGGCATGCGCTGGGTGCCGCTGCCGATCCAGGGCGTGCCCGCCGACGGCGGCACCGTGCACGGCAAGGCGCCGGGCTGAGCCGGACCCTTGAAGCTGACGCGGCGATGAGCGGCCCGGCCATCCCGGCGGCCTCGGCCCCCACGGTCGGACGCTCCGGCCAGCCCACCCTGCGCGACCGCCTCGCCGGCTGGTCGCCGGAGCTGCGGCAGTCGGTCCGCACGCTGGTCTCGGTGCTGCTGGCCTATCTGGCCGCGCACGCGCTGCATCTGCGCGAGCCGTACTGGGCGCTGGTCACCGCGGTGATCGTCACCCAGGCCCGGATCAGCTCGACCATCGAGGCCGGCCGCGACCAGATCGTCGGCACGCTGATCGGCGCCGCCGTCGGCGCGGTCGCCATCGCGCTCCAGCTCGCTGGCCTGCCCAGGGTGCCGGTGTTCGCGGTCCTCATGGTGCCGATCGCGATCCTGGGCGCGTTCAAGCCGAACCTGCGCCTGGCTGGCGTCGCCCTGGTGGTGACCTTCCTGTTCCCGAGTGAGGGCGGCCCGTTCGACCGCCCGGTGGACCGCGTGCTGGCGATCCTGGTGGGGGCGGCGGTGTCGCTGCTGGTGTCCTACGTGGTGTTCCGCACCCGCGCCCGCGCGCAGGCGTTCGAGGCGGCCGCCGCCATGCTGGCGGCCCTCGACGCCACCCGGACGCAGGTGCTGGCGGCCGCCATCGAGCCCTCGGTGCTGGAGCGGCTGAACGACGGCAGCGGCGATGCCCTGAAGGCACTGGTCGCCGCCATCGCCGAGGCGCGGCGCGAGCGGCTGACCGCGCTGGACCAGCACGAGCCGCTGATGCTGCGTCTGGTGCCGATGCTGCGCCGGCTGCAGAGCGACATGCTGTTCGTCGCCCGCGCCGTACACGAGACCGAGGACGCCGTCCCCGGCCCGGCGCTGGCACCGGTCTCGGCGGCGATCGGCACGGTGCTGCAGGCGCTGGTCGGGGCGATGCGGCAGGAGGCGCTGCAGCGCGCGCACCAGGCCGATCAGGCGCTGGTGGAGGTGGCCCAGCTGCAGGAGGCGCTGGCGACGCTTGGCGATCGCGCCGGTCCGCTGCCCCGCTTCACCCTGGAGATGCTGTCCCGGGACCTCGCCGATATCGCCACCGCGCTGCGGCCGGAGAACAACGACCGCACGCCGTGACGGGCCGGCGGGATCCGGCTGGTCCAAGACGACCGGAACGATGTCGGCTCGGCGGCATGCCGCGATCGCGCCAGGCCCTTCAAAACCCGGTCAGGAGGATGTCGAGGGCTCGGGTGATGTCGTCGCCATGGGCGGCCAGCGACTGCATCGGCCGCCGCAGTTCGGCCTCCGGCACCGCGGCCAGGAACTGCGTCAGCATGAGGTGCGGCGTGCCCCCAATCTCGAAGGATGGATCGAGGCCACGTGCAGGACGGGGTGCCGCGTCAGGCGGCAGCAGGGGGACCACGACCCGCGTGCCGAGCCCGGCCAGGCGCCGGGTAGACGTCGTAGCGGCCCATCAGAACTGGCGGTATTCAGCCAGCGGCAGCCCGTTCCGCTCGACGTAACGGCGCGACGACTCCAGCGCCTCGCGGTTCTCCAGCAGCCATTGCCTTGCCCGCGCCGCGGCGATCTCCGCCATCAGGCCGCGCTCGCAGACCTGCGAGACGTTCAGGCCGAGCGTTCGCGCTTCCGCCAGGAGCGGGGCAGGCAGCGTGATGTTGGTCGGCCGTTGGGGAACGGTCCGGACCAGGGGACGAGACATCGCGAGCCTCCGACGGGGAAGCATGATCCTGACCTTTTTAACGCGCATGTAAATGCGCATCTCTCGCTACCGCGGCGTGGGGGGCGGCGTGCCGGCTGGATACCCTGCGGCGTCGGGTCGCTCCCTGTCGGCGGTCACGGCGCGCGCCTCGGGATGCGCGTCCAGCCAGGCCAGGCAGGTGCGCAGGATCGGCGCGCAGTAGGCGTCGGGCGCCAGGGTGGCGTTCTTCTCGCCCGAATACAGCAGCCGGGTGACGACGCCATTTTCGATCGTGAAGGTGGCGTGGCAATAGCCGCCGTTCGAGAAGCCGACGCCGCCCACGATCGGCACCGAATAGCTCGTCGAGCTGCTCGACGTCGCGTAGTAGGTTAGGATGTCGGTGGTCCCGAAGCTGGCATGCTGGTCCGGTGCGCCCAGGCAGGATTCGAGCGCCTGCTCGCTCAGGCCCTGCAGCGCACGGGGTGCCCGGTCGGCGGTGCGGCTGTCCTCCAGCGCGCAGCCGGCGAGCAGGATGGACGTCAGGATCGGCAGGAGGGGAACGTGACTGGGCGGCAAGCCGGCACCTCGTCCTGTGGTCGAGCGGTGCCGAACGCCGCGGACGCGCCACGGTTCGGCCGCCGCTCAGAACCGGAACGCGAGCGTCGACAGGTAGTAGGTGCCATTCGAGGCGCCGGCCTTCTGGATCGACCGTGACGCGAAGTAGCGCGCGAGGTCATGGGTCCAGGTCAGGTGCCGGGTGATCCGCCAGGCGAAGTTGAACTGCGGCACCGTGCCGACGAAGCCGCCGCTGTAGTTGCCGCGGAACGGGTAGACCCGGCTGGACGAGCCGTAGATCGTGTCGTTGGTGGTCTCGCGCCAAAGGATCGGCACCCTGAAGCGCAGCAGCGTCTTGTCCAGCGGCGTCACCTCGATCGTGGGCGCCACGTTCACGAGGTTGCCCGGCGCGAAGTAGGTGGTGGTATCCAGGTAGTTGGTCTGCGGGTTGTAGGGCGTGATGTAGGTGCCCTCCGTGCCGGTGCTGCGTCGGTAGTCGCCGCCGGAGTAGACGTCCGCCTGCACTCCGAACAACGGCCGGCCATAGGCGTGCGCCACGCGGTAGCCGACGAACTCGTTGAACGCGTAGGCCACCACGTCGCGGGTGCGGGTGCTGGCGGCGTAGCGGAACTGGCCGCCCTGGTAGATGCCGCCGGCCGAGAACTCGATCGGCCCGGCACGGCCCCAGATGCGGGTGCCGTAGTTGTCGCGCAGCGTCGAGCCCGCCTTGGTGCCGGTGGCGGTGGCGATCACCGCCGGCGTGCCGCCCAGCTCGTAGCCGATGTAGAACAGGTCGAAGAACACCTGCCCGGGCTGGCCCAGCGTCCTGAAGGCGGGTGCGGCGTAGGAGCCGTAGCCGCCGAACAGCCGCGCGTTGTAGTTCTCGTTGTCGTGGAACAGCGCCGCGGGCGTGGTATTGGTCTGCACGAAGTCCCAGCCGTCGAGGCGGACCCTGGGCCAGATGGCGTAGCTGCGCACGCCGTCCCAGGACAGCGGCACGTTGGGCGTTTCCCGGGCGTAGAGCACGTAGTTCGGCGCGTCGAGGAACTCCTGGCGCCCGAACAGGACGCCGGTCTGCGCGCCGGCCAGATCCGTCTTGGCCTCGACGAACAGCTGCTGGACGTCGAGCCGGGTGCGATAGGTGGCGTTGTAGCCGTAGGCGTTGAGGCCGAACGCGTCGCCGTTGATGAGCTCGCCGTAGACGCGCAGGTGCGAGCCGAGGTGCAGGTCGGCGCCGAGCGTGTTGCGCAGCGTGGTGCGCCCAGAGTCGTTGGGCTTCTGCTGGCCGAGGAACGGCCGGTTCTCGAACCAGTTCTTCAGCCGGCTCTCGCCGCTGAAGGTCAGGTAGATGCTTTGGGAGTCGTTCAGCGCGATGAACTTCAGCGGGTCGAACGGGTCGTCCCGGAGCTTGGGGTCGCGCAGCGCGCTCCAATCCTCGGCCCAGCGCACCACGCCGTAGCGCGCCACCGGCCCGAAACCCGCGGGCGATCCGTCGAGCTGGTTGAACACGCCCCAGTTGCCGGTGTGGATGGTCCCCGGCGCCTGCGACTTCGGCGGGTTGCTGAGCGTCTGCGGCAGCGCCGAGAAGCCGGGCGCCGTATGCAGGGTGGCCGACGGGCTCTGGGCCCGGGCGGCGCCGGCAGCCGCGAGCATCGGCAGCGCGGCCAGGGCGGTCCGCAGGGGTCGGCGGGTGGGGCGAGGCGCCATCTTGAAGCGGTATCCCGTTGATTGCCGTAAAGCTTACGGCTTGTAGTGATTTAGAAAAACAACCTCTACAGGGCGTGCTTTTCGGGATCAAGCCGGAACGTTCCGTCGGCCGATGGCGCTGTCCAAATTGCCATGGCGCCGCGTCACCGTTATCAGCGGCAGGCCAAGGCCGATGGCGTCGTTCCAACCGGAGGTTGAAAAGTGGTGCTGTCGCGACGTGACCTGGTCCAGACGGCGACGGGCGCGTCGCTGGCCGCATTGCTGGCGCCCGGCCCGGCCCGCGCGCGGGCGGCCGACCGGGCGCCGACGGCGGCACCCGGCCCATTCGACGGCGCCACCGTCCGCCGGCTGGCCCAGGCGATGGCGCGGCACCCGTATCAGGCGCCGGACGAGCGGCTGCCAGCCGCGGTGGGGTCGCTCGACTTCGACCAGTATCGCGGCATCCGCTTCCGCAAGGACGTGGCGCTGTGGCGCGGCCAGGGGCTCAACTTCCAGGTTGAGTTCCTGCCGCGCGGCTTCCTGTATCGCCCCCGGATCGACATCTTCGAGGTGCAGGACGGCCAGGCCGCGCGGCTCGGGTACGATCCTGACCAGTTCAGCTACGAGGATCCGAAGCTCCGCGTGCCCGACGCGCTCGGCTACTCGGGCTTCCGCATCCACACCCCGATCAACCGCCCGGACTACTACGACGAGATCTGCGTGTTCCAGGGGGCGAGCTACTTCCGCGCCGTGGCGAAGGGCCAGCTCTACGGCCTGTCGGCGCGCGGCTTCGCCAACGGCACCGGCGATTCCAGGGGCGAGGAGTTCGCGCTGTTCCGGGCGTTCTGGCTGGAGCGGCCGCAGCCCGGCATGAGCGCCATCGTGGTGCACGCGCTGCTGGACAGCCCGGCCGTCACCGGCGCCTTCCGCTTCACCATCCGGCCGGGCGAGGAGACCATCTTCGACGTCGAGAGCGTGCTCTACCCGCGCCATGCGATCGACGGTCCCGGCGTGGCACCGCTCACCGGCATGTTCTACTTCGATGCCAACGACCGCCAGCACGTCGACGACGCGCGGCCCGCCGCGCACGACAGCGAGGGCCTGTCGATGTGGACCGGCAAGGGCGACCAGATCTGGCGCCCGCTGGCCAACCCGGTCGACCTGCAGTTCAGCGCCTTCTCCGACGTGACGCCGAAGGGCTACGGCCTGATGCAGAGGAAGCGCGCCTTCTCCGACTTCCAGGACCTGGCGCTCGACTACCAGAAGCGCCCGAGCCTGTGGATCGAGCCGATCGGCGACTGGGGCGAGGGGGCCGTCGACCTGGTGGAGCTGCCGACGCCCAACGAGGTGAACGACAACATCGTGGCGTTCTGGCGGCCGAAGGCGCCGCTCGCGGCGGGCGGCGAGTATGCCTACACGTACCGGATGCACTGGTGCTGGGACAATCCATGGACCAGCACGCTGGCCCGCGTCGCCGAGACCCGGATCGGCGCCACCGTCGACCATAAGGGCCGCTTCGTCATCCTGGACTTCGCCGGCGACGCGCTGCGGGCGCTGGGCGCCGACGCCAGGCTGCACGCCGACCTCGGCGCCAGCGTCGGTGAGATCCGCAACGTCGTGGTGGAGCCCAACCCGCCGATCCAGGGCTGGCGCATCACCTTCGAGTTCTATCCCGGAGCCGCCCGCGTCGCCGAGCTGCACGGACGGCTGATGGGCGAGCAGGCGGCGTTGTCCGAGACCTGGGCGTATCGTTGGACGCCCTGACGACGCCGGGCCCGCGCCTGGAGGCGCCGGCGCTGCCGCCGGAGGCGCCGCTGGCGATGCCGGTGCAGTCGCTGTCCGACCGGCCGGGGCGGGCTCCGACGCCGCCGACGCGGCCGGCCATGCTGGCGTTGCGCCGGCTGGCCGTCATCGGCGGCGCCGGCCTGATGACGCTGTTCGCCGGCTACGAGATGTACCACGTGCTGAACCGCAACGGCGCCAACACGCTGGGGCTGGCCGTGCTCGGGCTGTTCGTGGTGCTGTTCGCCTGGATCGCGCTCGCCTTCACCTCCGCACTCGGCGGCTTCGGCGTGCTGCTGGCCCGCGGCGGACTTGGGCTCGGCATCGCCCGCGACGGCCCGCTGCCGGAACTGAGCGTCCGCACCGCGCTGCTGCTCCCGACCTACAACGAGAGCCCGTCGCGGGTGATGGCGGGGCTCCTCGCCATCCACGAGAGCCTGGCGGCGACCGGGCAGCTGGCCGCCTTCGACCTGTTCATCCTGTCCGACACCACCGATCCCGACCTTTGGCTCGAGGAGGAGGCGGCGTTCCTGTCGCTGCGCACTGCGACCGGCGGCCACGCGCGCATCTTCTACCGCAGGCGGCCGAAGAACACCGGGCGCAAGGCCGGCAACGTCGGCGAGTGGGTGCGGCGCTGGGGCGGCGCCTACCCGCAGATGATCACGCTCGACGCCGACAGCGTGATGGACGGCGCCACCATCGTCCGCATCGCGAGCGCCATGGAACGCCATCCGACCGTGGGCCTGATCCAGACCCTGCCGGTGATCGTGAACGGCAGCACGCTGTTCGCCCGCATGCAGCAGTTCGCCGGCCGCGTGTATGGCCCGCTGATCGCGTGCGGCATCGCCTGGTGGCACGGCTCGGAGGGCAACTACTGGGGCCACAACGCCATCATCCGCACCCGCGCCTTCGCCGAACAGGCCGGGCTGCCGGTGCTGGCGGGACGGCGTCCGGTCGGCGGCCACATCCTCAGCCACGATTTCGTCGAGGCGGCGCTGATGCGGCGCGGCGGCTGGGCGATCCACATGGTGCCGGGGCTGGCCGGCTCGTACGAGGAGAGCCCGCCCTCGCTCACCGACATCGCCATCCGCGACCGCCGCTGGTGCCAGGGCAACCTGCAGCATGCCGGCGTGCTGCCGGCGCGCGGCCTGCACTGGGTCAGCCGGCTGCACCTGCTGATGGGCATCGGCTCCTACGTCACCTCGCCGCTCTGGCTGGTGTTCCTGCTCTGCGGCATCCTGATCTCGCTGCAGTCCCGCTTCGTGCGGCCGGAATATTTCGGCGCCGCCAAGACGCTCTACCCGAACTGGCCGGTGGTCGATCCGGTGCTGGCCAAGTGGGTGTTCGTCGGCACCATGGCCGTGCTGCTGGCGCCCAAGCTGTTGGCCTACGTCGCCCTGCTGTGCAACCCGGCCGACCGGCGCGGGGCCGGCGGCGCGGTCCGCGCGCTGCTGTCGCTGCTGCTGGAGACGCTGATCGGCGGCCTCATCGCGCCCATCGCCATGCTGGTGCAGACCGGCGGCGTGCTCTCGATCCTGGCCGGGCGGGACAGCGGCTGGAACGCGCAGCGTCGCGACGGCGGGCGCATCCCACTCGCCGAGATCTGGCTCGGCTACTGGCGCTACACCGCCTTCGGGCTGGTCCTGGCCGGGACCGCCTGGGCGGTGTCGCCGGCGCTGTTCGCCTGGATGTCACCGGTGCTGCTGGGGCTCGCCTTGGCGGTCCCGCTGGTCTCGCTCACCGCCGGCCGCGGCGCGGGCCTGGCGTTGCGCCGGCTCGGCCTGCTGCGCATCCCCGAGGAGGCGGTAACTCCTGCCGTCCTGGCGCGGGCGACCGCCCTGCAGGCCGCCGGCCGCGACCTGCCGCCTGGTCGCAGCCTGCGCCGCCTGCTGGACGATCCCGCCCTGATGGCCGCCCACCGCGCCATGCTGCCGCCGGAGCGGGTGCCCGGCCGCGACCCGTTCGAGCCGCTGCTGGCGCTGGGCCTGGCCAAGCTCGACGAGGCGGCGACGCTGGACGCCGTCCTGGCGCTGCTCACCCTGCCCGAGCGCGCCGCCGTGCTGGGCAGCGGGCAGGGCCTGGACCGGCTGCGCGCCCTGCCGCGCTGACCGCGCGCGTTAGCGCCAAGTTCATGAGGCTGCTCCATAGGGTCGGTGTAGAGACGAGATGGCGGGGAGAGGCCAGGCGGCGAGCGCCACTGGGCGTCGCCGCCGTGCGTGGTCCAGCGGGAGAAATGCGATGGTCGAGAGCGACGTGGTGGAGATCGACGGCGTGTTCGTCGGCGCTGCGATCCTGCAGCCCAACCGCATCGACCGCGCCTTCTTCGCCACCCATGAGAAGCTGCGCCCGCTGCACGGTGCCGTGCTGCCCGGCTTGGCCGAGCTCCGCCACCAGGCCGCTCGCCACTTCCGCGGCACCGCCAGCGTCGCCGAGACGATCGCGCGGTCGCGGGGCTAGCCCGGCATAGGGACCGGAGCGGCGGCGGCGGCGGACGCGCCGGTCCGCCGGCCCTGGCTGGGGAGCCACTGGCGGGAGACCGGCCTGCTCGTCCTCGGCGAGAGCCTGTACTGCCGACCCGGCGAAGACCCGGAGGATCCCAACCGGATCGTCGCCGCGGTGCGAGAAGTGATCGACGGCGCCAGAATCCGGTTCTTCACCGCCGTGGAGCGCGCCGTCACCGGCCGCGGACGCGGTGGGACGCGTCCGGCCGACTTCTGGCCGACCGTCGCCTTCGCCAACTTCTGCCAGGGTGCGGCGGACGGCCCGGCGGGCGAGAAGACGCCCGAGATGTGGCGACGCGGGACCGCCGCGCTGCCAACCGTGCTGGAGGCTCTGCGCCCGCGCCGCATGCTGCTGTTCAGCACGGCGAGCTAGCGGCGGCTGCACCGGCTCGACGGGCTGACCTTCCGGCACGAGCGGACCATCGCCCTCGGCACGCGGACGCGGGAGGTCTGCCTCCTGGAACGCGGCGACGGCACCGTCCGGCTCCGCTGCATGAACATCGGCCACTCGAACAGCCGCAACTGGGGCAGCGCTAGCGACTGGCATCCGTTCGTCTCCGACTTCCTGGAGCGTCCGACGGAGCACAGGGGACCGGCGCCCTGACGATCGCAATCCCATCCATTGCGCTTGACGTATTACGCAACACGTATTAGTCACTGTCGTGACCATCCAGTCCTTTGCCAGCGTCGAGACCGCAACGCTGTTTGAGACCGGCAGGAGCCGCCGCTTCGGCAACATTGCCGCGGTAGCGCTCCGCAATCTGGACATGCTCTCTGCCGCCGTCGCGTTGCAGGATATGCGTTCGCCACCGGGTAACCGCCTGGAAGCCTTGAGAGGTGACCGGATCGGTCAACATTCGATCCGGATCAACGACCAGTTTCGAATCTGCTTCGTCTGGACCGAGGCTGGTCCGACCGAGGTTGAGATCATCGACTACCATTAGGAGATGTCCGTGACACGGATCGTGACCCACCCGGGCGAGGTTCTTCGAGAAGAGTATCTGGTTCCCTACGGTATGAGTGCCACTGCGCTGGCGCTCGAACTCCATGTGCCTCCGAACCGGATCACCGCCATCCTGAACGGGACGCGGAGCGTCAGCGTCGAGACGGCGATGCGCCTTGGTCGCTATTTCGACACCACGCCTGGCTTCTGGCTCAACCTGCAGTCCAATCATGACCTTTCTGTTGCGCAGGCGGAAATAGGGGCATCGGTCGAGCGGCAGGTGCGTCCCCGGGAGACAGCGTAATACCCTAAACGTTGCGGGGGACAACCCTAGCTCGCTTCCCAAACCGGGCTAGGTGTTTAGTTCCGGTGTGTGGTGGTACGGGTTTAGGCTGAACCGTTCTGGCTGTTCGGTCCAGGTCCTGCAGACATAGCCGTGGGGCGTGAGGCCATTCAGGGCTTTGGGTCTGCGCGCGTGATTATATGCGTCCAGGAACAGCTCAAGGTGCACCTGGAGCTGCTGGTGGTCGACGTAGTGGTATCGCTTGACGGTCGCATCCTTGATGGTGCGGTTCATGCGTTCGACCTGGCCGTTGGTCCAGGGATGGTTCGGCTTTGTCAGCCTGTGCCGGGTGCCGTGCTGGCAGCAGAGCCTGTCGAACAGGTGCATGCTGAACCGTGCCGTGGGCCCGGCGCGATAGCGCGGCGGGTGGCAGAACTGGATGCCGTTGTCGGTCAGCACCGTGTGGATGCGATACGGCACCACCTCGATCACGGCGTCCAGGAACGCCACGGCGCTCTGCCGGTCGGCCGCCTCCGCCAGCCGCGCGACGGCGAACTTCGAGGTCCGGTCGATGGCGACGAACAGATAGAGCTTGCCCTCGCGGGTGCGGACCTCGGCAATGTCGAGGTGGAAGAACCCAATCGGGTAGGTCTTGAACTTCTGCTTACCCGGCTTGTCGCCTTCGATCTCGGGCAGGCGGGTTCAGCGGCAAGAGACCGCTGAAGCGTGGCGCTGCAGGCAGCGACGCAGGCTGGACCGCGTCAGATGCGGCAGGGACGCTTTGCGGACGCTGCAAGCGAATATCACTTCCCCACCGAAGACCTTTGCTTTCGGAAACTTCGACGAGAACCTCCAGCGGTATGTCGCGACCGTCCGCGCTGCGATCCCGGATCTGAGACCCGCCTCCTGATCGATCGCATCCATCCATTGAAAATCTGTGGCCGTGGGCCAGGGTGATCAGTCCGGTGAGCGCACGATCTGCGCGGCTCATGGGCTGGTGTGGATCAGCTGGCTGTTTGACCCCTCACAGGCTTCCAAGGCTGACACCACCTATATGCCTAACTATAGGACCAGATTGTTTAAGATGACTCTCTGCCGGAGTCAGCTCTGGGCGCCGATCGGGGATTAAAATTCGGAGCCGATCTGTACGAATCATGCTATAATTTTCCATATCGATCTGCTATCGTGATATGTAGATTAAAATGTAGAAGAAAAGCTAAAGATCTTCGAACTGGCAGGTAAACGATAATTTCCTGAGGTTATTCACTCAAGCCGTCGGATGAGCCATGGAAGACAATACTGTCAAACAGACCCAAAATCGGATCGCTATTGATGACGATCCTAAAATGATGCCCACGGCCCTAGAAGCCACAAAGCCGCCGCTGACGGTTGACATGCTATGTCGGCTGGCTCATCAACCGGATGGTGGGGAAGTTCTGACAGAAATTCTACCCACGATCGATATGGACACTCTGATCGCCGCACTGCCGACACTGGCAGATTCACCGAGTTATGAGCGCATCTTTACGCAACTGCGTGATCTGGTCGGTTGGGGAATAAAGCGTCATTTCCAGCCGCAGATGATCTGGGGCGAGGGTTGGTTTTGGGGCTCGGTTGGCGAGCATACGTACGGCCAGCCGCGGATCGGTCCATACCCAGGTGCGTGCCTGACGATCGGGCGGTACTGCTCGCTCGCGGAGAACGTTACGTTCATCCTGGGCAATCATCGCCTTGACTGCGTCAGCACCTATCCGTTCCAAAGTGGGGCTGGCTGGCCATCGCAACGGACGGACAATGGTCACAATGAGGTCGTCGCCGCGAACATCGACGTCGGCAACGACGTCTGGATCGGGTACGGCGTGACGGTACTGGCTGGAACCCGCATCGGTAATGGGGCCGTCATCGCGGCCAACGCCGTTGCGCGCGGCAACATCCCCCCCTACTCGATCTATGGCGGCAATCCGATTCGGCATATACGCAACCGATTCGATGACGCGACCATCACACGTCTCGAAACCATTGCATGGTGGAATTGGCCGGACTGGAAGGTCGACCGGATAAGTCACCTACTGCTGAGTCCCGACATCAACGTGTTCCTGGATGCGGCCGAAGCCGCTTCCAGGGTCGACCCTGGAGGCTAGGATATTCCGTCCCGCACCGGCGTACCGTAGGCTTTGAGCTCGCGGAAGTGAAAGTAGTCGTCCTGCCGCGACTCTACCCGCAGCAGCCGAGCCGGCGTGAACAGCGGAATGCTGATCGGCTCCCCCACGGTTCGCGCTAGGTCGGCCTCTGAGGGGCTCTGGTAGACGAGGTGCCAGGCCTGACCGTCCAATTAAGCCAGTAGGCGGAAGCCGTTTAAGCGCTCAGCATAAGCCTGGCGGTTGTAGATCCTAACTTCAGTCAGAAGGACGCGCTGCTGCAGGTTCACTGCCCAATAGTTGTTGGGCCCGCGTTCTGTATGGAAACTGTATTCGATATCGTGGTGACCGTTGTTGCCGCCCTCGGCGTCCAGCCGGTAGTCCTGTGGCTTTGACCACATGCTGATCGAACTCTGCCAGGCCGGCCGGGCTTGGGCGACATTGGAGAACTGCTCGATCGCCGGCCAGTCGCGCCGTGCCGCGATCCGGGCCAGCGCGTCGATCGACAGCCGCGTGCGGAGCTGCGCCAGCGCCATCACCACCGTCTGCAGTACTGGAGCCGATGGATCGTCCGCCAGCAGCGTCATGATCGGCCCTTCCGACGCCAGGATCCGCTCTGGGGTGTCACCGTCCGACCCCAGCGCGAACAAGATCTGGTCCTTCAGGACCGGCATGATCTGCTGGAAGGACAGGCCGGTCGCGGTCAGGCCAACTAGAGCATCATTCGAACGAACGGACTCGTTCGATCGGATAAAGATGCTCGTCAAAACAACAAGCTAGAGGATGATCCGTGAGCCTAAGCGATCGGATCATCCTCTAGGTTACGCAGGGTCGGTCGCCGGCTGGCATCCAGACCCGGATGGATCCCCTTGAGGTAGTGCGCCCCCCAGCGGACCATGTGGTAGATCTTGCCATCGTGCGGCGGTAGGTCATCGGGATGGATTAGTACGTCGTTGAAGAAGGTGGTGCGGTCGTAGCAGTCGCCTAGCATCGCGAAGTCGGCACATTCGAAGCCGTCTTAGTGCAGCTCGCAGGCGACGAAGGACTCGTCGTTCGGCCATTCCGGCCTGAACTGCGGAGCGATCGCCCTGATCCTGTTCAAGGCCAGCACCCTGCGCTCCAGCAGGAAACCGATCGTCCGACCCGATAGCCTGACCAACGGGAAGTAGGAGCGCCAGACCACGGCATACTCGCCCTGCATCGGATCACCCCATCGCCAGCCCGGCTCGCGCTCGCGGAAATGGGTGGATAGGAAATCATGCGGAGATACGATGTCGTGATCGCGGAAGAAGCTGACCGGATCAGGGCGGTTGATGGCGACGTCGTATTCGATCAGCCAGTAGCTGGCGGCACCCGGATAAGCCTGCCGCGCCAGGTAGAGCAGGTAGTCGCCACACCGCCAGAGCATGTCATAAAGTTCGGTATAGAGACCGAGTGCGTCGAACGGCACTGCGGTCATGGAAAGCTTGGGGGCCTCCTTGGTGTCGATCGTGCCGATGACCTCGTCGACGGCGACCACCACCTCGTAGTCGGGTGCCGTCCAGATCGACTCGATGAGGTCAAGCAGCCGCCGATCCACGAAGTGGGTTCGAAAGACGATTAGGCTCTTGGACGGCATGCGAGGCTCCGGCAGGTACCGGGTCCGCGAGATCGATCGCTTGGCGCATCGTCCAGGACGGAATGATCTCTTCCGGACCAGAACGAGGCACTATCCGTCGTCGAAGCATTTAGAGCGCCTAACAGAACCGCCTGATCTGGTTGAGGCAGACGAGCGCGCAGCCGAGGATGTTGAAGGCCAGGTGGGTGTCGGCGCGGCGTTCGTAGCGCACGCTGAGGCGCCGGAAGCGCCGGTCGTCGTAGCCCTTGTCGGCGTGCAGCTTGCCGGGCCGTCGTCGCGGTCGGCCGCGCCTTCCGCTCTTCACCGGGGGGGACGGCATCCAGCGTCGGCGCCAGCATGCGGCTGTCGTGCTGGTTGGCTGGACCGATCAGCACACCAAGTGGCGTGCCCCTGGCGTCGACCGCGATGTGGCGCTTGCTTCCCGGCCTGCCGCGATCCGTCGGGTTTGGTCCGGTAGCCGCACCCCCCTTTTTGCCTGCACAGACGCACTGTCCAGGGCGGCGCGGCGCCAGTCGAGCTGTCCTGCCGCGTGCAGGCGCTCCAGCAGCACCTGATGCAAGGCCGCCCATACCCCTGCCTCGTGCCAGTCGCGCAGGCGTCGCCAGCAGCTCATGCCGGAGCCGCACCTCATCTCGGCGGGCAGCATCTCCCACGGCAGGCCGGACTTCAGCACGAACAGGATGCCGGTCAGCGCCGCACGGTCCGACAGGCGCGGTCGGCCCCCTTTTGGCTTCGGCGCCTCAGGCGGCAAAAGCGACGCGATCGCCGCCCACAGATCGTCGGGAACAAGAGGTCTGGCCATGCCTCCCATAACGCCCCGGAACCGGTTTCGTTAGGTGCTCATAGTGCGGGTTGATGCGCTTTACCCGGCGTCCAGGTAAACCGGGAACAGCTGGTTCACCAAGCCATAGCTCCGAGAGCTGAAGGTCCCAAGCTTATGATGCGCTGTTGTCAGGCGTGAGGATAATGGATTTCCCACCCCCATATAACGGAGCGTCCGCGGGCCGCGTCGATTTTCGAGATCGTGCCCGACGGCGGCATAGATACCATCAGCATCCCAATCTTCAGCAGCTACACGGGCCGCGAGAAGCAATTCTTTATAGATATTCCCGCGGAATAGCCCAAACCAGTTGATGATGGTCGCAATACTGTCTCTCGTTAAATTAACCGTCTCACAAAGTGATTTTATTCAATTAAATCACGATCGTATGATCCGTGCAGATATGCGTCACGTCGGCGGCGGCAGCCCCACGGCGGCGTCCGCCAGCGCGGGCTTCGGCGCCGGGCGCACGCGCAGGCGCCGGATGTGGCGGGGATCGGAGTCCATGATGCGGAACTGGATGCCGCTCTCGTGGCTCAGCACCTCGCCGCGGGCGGGCACATGGCCGGCCAGCCGGAACACCAGACCGCCCACGGTCTCGATGTCGCTCTCGCGCTCCTGGTCGGTCAGCACCGGGCCCAGCCGCGCCTCGAAATCCTCGACCGGCATGCGCGCGTCGATGTCGAGCACGCCGTCCGGGCGCTCCACCACCATCGGCACGTCCGGCTCGTCGTGCTCGTCGGCGATGTCGCCGACGATGGTCTCGACCAGGTCCTCGATCGTCACCAGCCCGTCGATGCCGCCGTACTCGTCGATCACCAGCGCCAGGTGGATGCGCCGCAGCCGCATCTGCAGCAGCAGGTCCAGCACCGGCATCTGCGGCGCGATCATCAGCGGCTGACGCAGGATCGACTGCAGCCGGAACGCGTCCGCCGGGCCGGCATAGGCGACCAGATCCTTCACGTGGACCATGCCGACGATGTCGTCGAGCTGCTCGCCATAGACCGGCAGCCGCGAGTGGTTCTCGCGCTTCATGAAGACCAGCGCCTCCTCGAAGCTGATGCCCACGGGCATCGCCACGATGTCAGCGCGCGGCACCATGACGTCGTCGACCGAGGTTCCGCGCAGCCGCAGCACGTTGGCGATCAGCACCCGCTCCTGGCGGTCGAGCTCGGGCAGCTCGCCGTCGGCCTGCGGCGCCTCGGCCGCCTCCTGCACCAGGGCGGCGACGCGGTGGCGCAGGCCCTGCTCGCCGCGCCGGCGCCCGAACCAGTCCAGCCAGCCGAGCATGCCGACGCGCGGGTGCTGCCGCGACGGATCGGGAGCGCCCGGCCCGCTCACCGCGTCGCCCCCGGCAGCGGACGCGGCTTCCAGGGGTTCGGCACGCCGAGCCGGTGCAGGATACGGGCCTCCCGCATCTCCATGCGGCGGGCCTGGCCGGCGCCGTGATGGTCGTGTCCACGCAGGTGCAGCGCGCCGTGCACCACGAGGTGGACCAGGTGGTGACGCGGCCACCGCCCGGCCGCCAGCGCCTCGCGCCGCACCGTCTCCAGCCCCAGCACGATGTCGCCGCCGGGAACGCCCGGCGGCATCTCGAAGGTCAGCACGTTGGTGGGCTTGTTGCGGCCGCGATGGCGCCCGTTCAGCCGCCGCACGCGGAGGTCGCGGTCCAGCACCACCGTGCCGGCGCCACCGCCGGCGATCGCCGCCAGCCGCGCCAACCGCTCGACCCGCGGCACCAGCCGGCGCCAGCGTATATCGGCCACGAATATTTCGACCGACGGCACGGGTGTGAGGAATGCCGCGCGGCCGTCCCGTTCTCGGTCCCGCTTCCGCGCCTTCTTGCGCTGTGCCGTTTCCGTCTCGGGGCGGGCCTTGGATCTACTTCGCGGTTCCATCGCTCTCCCGGCGCGTCCGGTTCCGGCTGATGTCGCGCCCGGCGGCCGCGCGCTGATCATACGCATCGACGATGGCGGCGACCAGCGGATGGCGCACCACGTCGCGGCTCTCGAAGCGGGCGAAGCCGATCCCGGGCAGCCCCTCCAGCGTCTCGACGGCATCGCGCAGCCCGCTCGACACGCCGGTCGGCAGGTCGATCTGGCTGAGGTCGCCGTTGATCGCCATGCGGGTGCCGGACCCCATCCGGGTCAGGAACATCTTCATCTGGGCGACGGTGGTGTTCTGCGCCTCGTCCAGGATCACGAAGGCATGCGCCAGGGTGCGGCCGCGCATGAAGGCCAGCGGCGCCACCTCGATCTCGCCCGACGCCATGCGCCGAACCACCTGGTCGCCCGGCATCATGTCGTGCAGCGCGTCGTAGAGCGGCCGCAGATAGGGGTCGATCTTCTCCTTGAGGTCGCCGGGGAGGAAGCCGAGCCGCTCGCCCGCCTCCACCGCCGGCCGCGACAGCACGATGCGGTCGACGCGGCCCGCCTGCAGCATCGCCACCGCCTGCGCCACAGCGAGGTAGGTCTTGCCGGTGCCAGCCGGTCCCACGCCGAACACCATCTCGTGACGAGCCAGCAGCTCCATGTAGGCGGCCTGGCCCGGCGAGCGCGGCTCGATCGCGCCGCGCTTGGTTCGGATCGCCGGCAGGTCGCTGAACGGCAGCCGCGGATCGCCGTCGGCGCTGCCGGACGGGCCGTCGTCGCGGCGCGCGCCCGACCGGCCGCCGCCGACCCGGCCGGGCAGCGCGATCGGCTCCAGCATGCTGCCGTGCAGGTCCGACATCCGGATCGCCGTGTCTACCTCGGCGGAGTCGATCGGCCGCCCGTCCTCGAGCCGGCGATACAGGCTGGTCAGCGCCGAGCGGGCGAGCGCCACCCGGCCGGGATCGCCGCTGATGGCGATGCGGTTGCCGCGACAGGCCAGCCGCACGCCGAGCCCCTTCTCCAACCGCACCAGGTGGCGGTCGTGGTCGCCCAGCAGCAGCTGCAGCAGCGCATTGTCGGCGAACTGCAGCGCGGCCGCGCGCGGTTCGGCGGCGACGGCGAGGCCGGCAGCCGGCGGAACGGGGATGGGCGTCGGGATGGCGGCGAGTTCGGTCAAGCGCAGGCTCTCTCCAGCAGGGGATTGGCGGCGGGGTCCAGGGTGGCGGTCAGGGAATTGGTGAGCATCTCGGTGATCGTCACCGGGGCCACGGTGCCGATCAGGCTCTCGGGGGCGTCGGCATGCACCGCCTGCAGGTAGGGGCTGCGGCCGGACAGCTGGCCCGGCCTGCGGCCGCGCCCGGTGAACAGCACCGGCATCGCCGCGCCGACGCTGTTCCGGTTGTAGCGATCCTGCTGCTGCCGGATCAGCGCCTGCACCTGCTGCAGCCGGCCCCCGGCGACGGCATCGGCTACCCGGCCCGGGGCGCCGGCCGCCGGCGTGCCCGGCCGGGGCGAATACCGAAACGAGTAGGCCTGCGCGAAGCCGATCTCGCCGATCAGACGCAGCGTCGCCGCGTGGTCGGCATCGGTCTCGCCCGGGTGCCCGACGATGAAGTCGGACGAGAGGGCCAGGTCGGGCCGCGCCCGGCGCAGCCGGTCCACAAGCCGGCGGTAGTCGTCGGCGGTGTGACCCCGGTTCATCGAAGCCAGCATGCGGTCGGAACCGGACTGCACCGGCAGGTGCAGGAACGGCATCAGCTGCGGCAGGTCGCGGTGGGCCTCGATCAGCGTCGGATCCATGTCGCGCGGATGCGACGTGGTGTAGCGGAGCCGCAGCAGGCCCGGGATGTCGGCGAGTGCCTGCATCAGCCGCGCCAGGCCCCAGGTCCGGCCGTCCGGCCCGTCGCCGTGATAGGCGTTCACGTTCTGGCCGAGCAGGGTGAGCTCGCGCACGCCGCCCGCCACCATGCGGGCCGCCTCGGCCAGCACCGAGGCCGCCGGCCGGCTCGCCTCGGCGCCGCGCGTATAGGGCACCACGCAGAACGAGCAGAACTTGTCGCAGCCTTCCTGCACGGTCAGGAACGCGGTGACGCCGCCGGGCAGCTGCGGGCCGGTGGCGTCGGGCAGGTGGTCGAACTTCTGCTCGGGCGGAAAGTCGGTCTCGACCACGCCGCCCGGCAGGCCGCCGGCCCGGGCCGCGCGGGCCACCATCTCGGGCAGCCGGTGGTAGGTCTGCGGGCCCAGCACGATGTCGACGTAGGGTGCGCGCGCCAGGATCTCGGCCCCCTCGGCCTGGGCGACGCAGCCCGCCACCGCCAGCACGGTGGAAAGCCCGGCCTGCGCCCGCGCCTCCTTCACCACCCTGAGCCGGCCGAGCTCGGAGAACACCTTCTCGGCAGCGCGGTCGCGGATGTGGCAGGTGTTGAGGATGACCATGTCGGCGGTTTCGGGGCCGTCCGCCGGCTCGTAGCCGAGCGGGCGCAGCACGTCCGCCATGCGGGCGCTGTCGTACACGTTCATCTGGCAGCCCCAGGTGATGACGTGCAGCCGCCGCCGACGGGATGCGGGCGAATTCGGATCTGGCGTGGTCAAGCAGGCGGTTCCGGGGAGCGTCCCGGACCGTCCGGGCGCGCGCGGCGCAGTGATCGGACCCGCATGCGACGCGGTCAAGCGCGGGCGCCGCTCAAGCGGCGGAGGGTCCGCGGACCAGGTCCGTCAGGCGATCGCTCCGTGGTGTCGCATCGAGATGGCAGGTCTCCCGGGCAGGCGCCGCGCGTCCGGCGTCCCACCGCGATCAGGCGAACGAGGGCTGGTCGCTGTCAAGCGGAAAAGCCTCCGGCGGGGGCTGATTCCGCGGCTGCGACGCGGTCTTCACCGGGCTGTCATCCACGCGGCCATCCATGCGATTCTGGCGCAGCGCCGCGGCACCCTCGGCCACCGCGGTCCAGGTGGCGGTCGACAGCGCCTTGCGGGACTCGAACTCCGCCGGATCGAGCACGGGGTGCAGCAGGATGGTGGCGCGCATGCCCCGCCAGCGCCCGAGGCGGACAAAGTGCGAGGCGAGGTCCATGTCGCCATACCAGGAGAACACCGTGCGCGCCGTGCGGCCGACCGGCATGCCGCCGAGCCGGTCGTAGACCACCGAGACCGGCTGGATCAGCGGCACCTCGGCCAGGCAGGCGCGCTCGCCCGCGCCGTTCGGCTTGGCGGCGGCGAAGAAGCTCGAATGGAACGGCAGCACCCGAGAGCCGTCGGAGCTGGTGCCCTCGGGGAACAGGATCAGGTCGTCGCCGGCGGCCAGCCGCAGCCGCATGTCGTCGCGCTCGCGCCCCGTGGCCCGGCGCTGCCGGCTGACGAAGATGGTGCGGCCCAGCCGGGCGACGGTGCCGACCACCGGCCAGCGCCCGACATCCTCCTTGGCGACGAAGCACGCCAGCAGCCGCCCGCCCAGCACCGGCACGTCGAGCCAGGAGGAATGGTTGCAGACGAAGATCACCGGCCGTCTGGGTCCCGCCGCCTGACCTGGGGCGGGATGGACGGCGACCCGGCCCAGCACCCGGATACGCAGGCCGAGCAGGGTGGCGACCGTCGACCAATATTGGCGGGCGAACAGCTTCTTGCCCCGGCCGGGCAGCACCAGCATCGCCGACTGCACGACCCCCGCGATCGCGGTCCAGCCCATCACCAGCACGAGGCGGCGCGCGACCCGGAGCAGCCGCATCGCCCGGACCGCAGGGCCGTCGTCGGCCGGTCGGGACCGCCGGTCCGGGTCCGGCATCTCGATCAGGTCGTCGGTCTGGACCGTGTCCGGCGATGCTTGCGGACAGGCCGGGCGAGGAAACGGGGAGAGACCCGGCCGCGTCGGCGGCGGGGCGGCGTCGCGTCGGCCGAGGCTGCGGGGGACGGCCTGCATCGGTTCCGCATAGCGTGATTCGGGGCGGGACGACAATCTGGCGGGGTGCTACAGCAGCGCCGACCTGTTCCGGCCCGCCCGGACGGGCCGGGCCCCGAGATCCGGATCGCGAGAACGAGGACGCCGCCCTGACTGCACGTGCCCATGGCGCTCCCGCCCTGCGACCCGTCGCCGCCGCCCGGCCCCTGCTCCTGGCGCTCCTGCTCGGCTCGCTAGCGGCGCTGTCCGGGGCGGCGCCCGCGGCCGACCCGCAACCCTACGTCACCACGCTGATGCCGACCGGCAACGCCGCCCTCGACGCGGCGCTGAAGGGTTCCTCCAGCCTGATCTCGCTGCAGAAGACGCATGCGGTGGGGCCGTTCGCGCTCGCCGGCCGCATCCGCGACGATCGCGGTCGGCTCGAGATCGCGCTCGAGAGCTTCGGCTACTACGGCGGCAGCATCGACATCACGGTGGCAGGCCATCCGGCCGCGGATCCGGACCTCCCCGACATCCTGGCGGGGCTGCCGGCTGGCCAGCCGGCCCGGGTCCGCATCGCGGTCGCCATCGGCCCGCTGTTCCACCTGGGGACCGTCACGGTCACGCTGCCGCCGGGCGAGAGCCTGTCCCCCGCCGACGATCGGGCGCTCGACCTGCATGCCGGCCAGCCGGCGGTCGCCTCCGACGTGCTGGGCGGCGGCACCCGGCTGCTGACCGCGCTGCAGGAGGAGGGCCACGCCTTCGCCGACGTGCAGCCGCCGCTGGCCTATCTGCGCCCCGCGACCCGGACCCTCGACATCGTCATCGCAGCCAAGCTGGGGCCGCGGGTCGATATCGGCCGGATCACCCTGGCCGGACTGCGCCGCGCCAACCCGGGCTATGTCGCCCGGCTGCTGGAGGTGCATCAGGGCCAGCTCTACCAGCCGAGCAGGATCGAGGCGGCGCGCCAGGAGCTGGCCTCCACCGGCGTGTTCTCCGATGTCGGCGTCACCGCCGCCAAGCAGCTGGCGCCGGACGGCGAGTTGCCGCTCACCTTCGATTTCAGCGAGGCCAAGCTGCACACGGTCTCGCTGCAGGCCGGCTATTCGACCGACCTCGGCGGCAGCGCCGGCGTCACCTGGACCCACCACGACCTGTTCGGCAACGGCGAGCGGCTCGACCTCACCGCGCTGCTCACCGGCGTCGGCGGCACCTCCGAGAACGGCCTCGGCTACGACGTCTACGCCGACCTGCTGAAGCCCGACTTCTACAACCGCGACCAGACCCTCGATGTCCGGGTCGAGGGGCTGAAGCAGGACCTCGAGGCCTACGACCAGACCGCGCTGCTAATGCGGGCGGTGGTGAACCGCAAGCTGTCGCGGCTGTGGACGGTGTCGGGCGGCGTCGGCGTCGAGGAGGAGCGCATCCTGCAGCAGGGGGTGTCGCGCGAGTACACGCTGGCCTTCGTGCCGCTCAGCGCCAACTACGACAGCACCGGCCTGGCCAACCCGCTCGACGACCCGACGCATGGGTTCCGCATCGCCCTCGACGCCACCCCCAGCTACAGCCTGGGCAGCGGCAACGGCAGCGGCGGCGGCACCAACCAGGGTGGCGACAGCTTCTTCGCCATCCTGCAGACGACGGCGTCCACCTATCTCGACCTTGCCCGGATCGGGCTGGCGAAGCCCGGCCGCAGCGTCATTGCCCTGCGCGCCACGGTCGGCACCGTGCAGGGCGCCACCACCTTCGAGCTGCCGCCCGACCAGCGGCTCTATGCCGGCGGCAGCGGCACGGTGCGCGGCTACAAGTATCAGGGGGTGGGGCCGCTGTTCCCGAACGGCGACCCAATCGGCGGCACGGCGCTCGATGCCGGCACCATCGAGTTCCGCCAGCGCATCGGCAAGACCTACGGCGTCGCCGCCTTCGCCGATGCCGGCCAGGTCTCGTCCAGCAGCGGCCCGTTCCAGGGCACGCTCCGGGTCGGCGCCGGCGTGGGAGCGCGCTACTACACTCCGATCGGCCCGATCCGGCTCGATGTCGCGGTTCCGCTGAACAAGCCGCCATATGGCGACAGCTTTGAGCTCTATGTCGGCTTGGGAGAGGCATTCTGAGAACCCGCGTGAGAATGCGTTGTGCCGGCGATCCGCGCCCGTCGCGCTTGCCGGTGCTCACGGCCATGGAGGCCGCTCCGCTCCGGTTCTCGAACGACACGCCCGCTCGGCACACCCCATTCTCGAACGGGTCCTGATGGCCGCTCACGCGCACTCCTCCCGCTTCCGTCCATTGCGCGTCGCCGCCTGGGCCGCCGGGCTGCTGATCGGCCTGCCTCTGGCGCTGATCGTGCTGCTTCTGGTGGTGATCCTGGTCGGCGCCAACACCGGCGCCGGGCGCCGCCTGATCGAGCGCCAGGCCACCTCGCTCACCGGCGGGCTGGTCGGCATCGAGGGGCTGGGCGGCCGCTTCCCGGACGCGCTCACCGTCCGCCGCATCACCGTGAACGATACCAAGGGCCCCTGGCTCGCGATCGAACGGCTGGCGCTGGATTGGTCGCCGCTGCGGCTGCTCACCGACACCGTGCATGTTGAGCTGGCCAGCGCCGGGCTGATCGATGCCATGCGCCTGCCGGTGCCGGCCCCGAACGCCAAGCCGGCGGCGCCGACACGACCGGGAACCAGGAGCGGGCTGCATCTGGGCATCCTGATCGACCGGCTGCGGGTGGACCGGCTCGCGGTCGCCGCCCCCATCGCCGGCACCGGGGTCGCCGCGACGATCGACGGCCATGTCCGCATCGCCGACCTGGCGCCGCTGCTGGACGGGGTGGCGATCGGCCGGCTGCCGAACAGCGACCTCGGCCTGCAGCTCGCCCGCCTCGACCGTCCCGGCCGCCTCGACCTCGCGGCGACGGTGGCGCCGTCGACGCTGGCCCTGCATCTGCGGCTCGACGATCCGGCGGACGGCTTCGTCGCGGCGCTCGGCCACCTGCCGATCCTGGATCCGTCGCATCTCTCGCTCGATCTCGCCGGCCCGCGCGACGCCGAGCGGCTGGCGCTGTCCGGCACCGCCGGCGCCGCCGCCACCGGCGTGCTGACGCTGGGCGCGCACGGCACAATCGACCTGCTGCGGCCCCGCTTCGACGTCACGCTGGCCGTGCACGCGCCGGCGATGCAGCCGATGCCGGGCATCGCATGGACCAAGGTGGCGCTCGATGCTCACCTGCTCGGCACGCCGCAGGCGCCGGCCGGGCAGGGCACGCTGGTGCTGGATGAGCTCGCCGCGGACGGCGTCGGCATCGGCCGGCTCACCGCCGGCTTCGACGGCCAGCAGACCGTGGGCCCGGTGCACCTGCACGCGGTGCTGGACGGGCTGCGCCTGCCCGGTCCGCAGCCGACCCTGCTCGCCGCCGCCCCGCTCACGCTGGACGCCACGCTCGACCCGCACGCCGCCGGCCGGCCGCTCGACCTCACCGTGTCGCATCCGCTGCTGGGGGTGAGTGGCCACGTGCTCACCGCGGCGCCGCAGCGCGGGCAGCTGGCCCTGCACCTGCCCGACCTGGCGCCGCTCGCCGCCATCGGCGGCACCGCGCTGGCGGGCCACGCCGACCTCGCCGCCCGCTTCTCGCTCGACGGGCCGAAGGCCGAGATCAGCCTGTCCGGCCCGATCGCCATCACCGGCGGGCAGCCGCAGGCGGTGGGGCTGATCGGGCCGACCGGCCAGATCACGCTGCAGGCCAGCCGCGACGGCTCCGCGCTCGCGCTGCGCCAGCTCCAGCTCGACGGCCAGGCGCTGCACCTCGCCGCGTCCGGCACCGACACCGCGGGCGTGCTCGCGGCACAAGTCTCGCTCGGCCTGCCGTCGCTGCAGCAGGCGCTGCCCAGCCTGCGCGGCGTCATGACGATCGCCGGCACTGCCAGCGGCCCGCTGCGCGATGTCTCCGCCCACCTCACCGCCGACGGCGATCCCGGCACTGCCACCATGGCGCCCGGCCCGCTGCACCTGGTGGTGGACGCGCAGCATCTGCCGTCGGCCCCGGCCGGCGCCGTCTCGCTCGCCGGCACCCTCGACCGCGCCCCCATCACGCTGAAGGCGGAGGCCTCGCGTCTGGCCGACGGCGCGCTGCACCTCGTGCTGGACACGCTGTCCTGGCGAAGCGCCAGCGGCCATGCCGACATGACGCTGCCGGCCGGCGCCAAGGTGCCGCTGGGCAGCCTCGACCTGCACATGGCGCGCCTGGCCGATCTGCGCCCGGTGATCGGCCAGGCGATCTCCGGCAGCGTGCTGGCACGGGTGCAGACCAGCCAGACGGCGGGCGCGGCCCCGCGTGTGGCGATCGACGTGCGCGCGGATGGCGGCATCGCCAGCGCCCGCGTGTCCCGCCTGCTGCTCGCCGGCACCGTCGACGACCCGCTGGCCGGCCCCTCGGTGGCGCTCCGCCTCGACGCCACCGGCCTCCGCGCCGGCGCCATCACTGGAGCCGCGCATGCGACCGCGCACGGCCCGCAGACGGCGCTCGACGTCGCCGCGCAGGCGCAGCTCGAGGGCGTCGCGGGCGGCCCCGCCCGCCTCGACGCCGCGCTGCGGCTCGACCTGCCGAAGAAGGAGGTGGCGATCTCCCGTCTTGCCGTCGATGCCAAGGGCGAGGCGCTGCGCCTGCTGTCGCCGGCGCGGATCGCATTCGGGGCCCGCACGGCGTTGGACCGGCTGCGCCTGTCCCTGGCGACAGCCGGTGCCGCACCGGCCGGCATCGACGTCGCCGGCGAGGTGAAGCCACGCCTCGACCTCACCGCCCGCATCGACGGCATCACCCCGGCGCTGGCCCACCCGTTCGCGCCGACCCTGGATGCCACCGGGCTGATCTCGGCGGACGCGAAGCTCATCGGCACGATCGCGCAGCCGCACGGCAGCGTGCACCTGATCGGCAGTGGGCTGCGCCTGCGCACCGGCCCGGCCGCCTCGCTGCCCGCCGGCAGCCTGCGCGCCGACGTGACGCTGGCCGGCAGCACGGCGCGCGTGGACGTCCATCTGGATGCCGGGCCGAAGGTGGCGCTGTCGCTCGCCGGCACCGCGCCGACCTCGGCCACCGGGCCGCTGGCACTCCGCGCCGATGGCCGCATCGACCTGTCGTTGGCCAATGCCGTCCTGGGCGCGCAGGGCCGCGAGGCCGACGGTATCCTCACGCTGGCCATGGGCGTGTCCGGCACCGCGAAGGCGCCGCGGCTCGACGGCACCGTGCAGCTCGCCGACGCGAAGGTGCTGGACTACGCCCAGGGGCTGCGGCTGACCGACATCTCGGCTCTGATCCGCGCCAGCGGGCAGACGCTCAGCATCGAGACCTTCACCGCCCATGCCGGCGACGGCACCATCGGCGCCAGCGGCACGGTCGGTGCATTGGCGCCCGGCCTGCCGGTCGACCTGCACCTCACCATGCACCAGGCCCGGCCGCTGTCGAGCGACCTGCTGACCGCGGTGCTCGACGCCGATATCGCCATCCGCGGCCAGGCGGCAACTCGGCTCGACGTCGGCGGCACGCTCACCATCGACGGCGCCCAGATCAACGTGCCGAACGGGCTGCCGCCTTCGGTGGCCCGGCTCGACGTGATCCGTCCCGGGCAGAAGCCGCCGGCGCCGGCCTCGGCCGCGGCGCCCGGGCTGCTGATCGGGCTCGACCTCGCGGTTGAGGCGCCCGGCCAGATCTTCGTGCGCGGCCACGGGCTCGACGCCGAGCTGGGCGGGATGCTGCATGTCGGCGGCACCTCCGCGGCACCCTTGGTGAGCGGCGCCTTCGACATGCGGCGCGGCACCTTCGACCTGGCCGGCATCTCGCTCACCTTCACCAAGGGCCGGGTCGGCTTCAACGGCACCGGCGTCGGCCACAAGATCGACCCCACGCTCGATTTCACCGCGCAGAGCGTCGTGAACTCGACGGTGGCGATGCTGAACGTCGGCGGCTACGCCAGTGCGCCGAAGATCACGCTGTCCTCGACGCCGCCGCTTCCGCAGGATCAGGTGCTGGCGCTGATCCTGTTCGGGCAGGACACCAAGTCGCTGAGTGCGCTGCAGATCGCGCAGGTGGCGGCCGCCCTCGCGTCGCTCACCGGCTCCGGCGGCGGCGGCTTCGATCCGCTCGGCACGGTGCGCAAGTCGCTGGGGCTGGACCGGCTCTCGATCGGCAGCGGGTCCGGCACCGACAGCAGCAGTGCGAGCATCGAGGCCGGCAAGTATGTCACCCGCGGCGTCTATGTCGGCGCCAAGCAGGCGACCAGCGGCGGCGGCAGCCAGGCGGAGGTGCAGATCGACCTCACCCGCCGGCTCAAGCTGGTGACCACGGTCGGCACCGGCGGCGCCACCACCGGCATCATCACGCCGGAGAACGACCCGGGCAGCTCGGTGGCGCTCAAATACCAGTTCCAGTATTGATCGCCGCCGCCACGCGCTGCCTCGCCCGCGACCGTGGCCCCTGGGTCGAGGGCGGCTGGTCGCCGGACGCGATGCCGTCTTCGAGCCGCTGCCGCCAGGCCGGTGCCGACCGCGGCGTCCGGGCCCGGGTGATGGAGGCGTTCCCTCGGCGTCGACGGGAGATCACGTTGTCGAGCAGGCCGGCGGCGCGTGAGGGATCGCGAGCCGGCCCGGATGCGGCACCGCGATCCGCATGGTATCCCGCCCGCATGACCGAGCCCGCCCTCGCAGACCTGCCCCCCAGCGCCTTCGCCAAGGCCGACCCGTCGCCCGACCCGCTGTTCTACGCCGAGCCGCGCCTGGTCACCCATATCGACGACGCCGCCGTCGCCACCGTCACCGAGCTGTATCGCGGGCTGCTGCCGGCAGGTGGGGCCATCCTCGACCTGATGAGCAGCTGGGTCAGCCACCTGCCCGCGGAGGTCGCCTACGCTGGCGTCACCGGGCTGGGGATGAACGCGGCCGAGCTCGCCGCCAACCCGCGGCTCGACCGCCGGCTGGTGCAGGACCTGAACGCCGACCCGATCCTGCCGCTGCCGGACCGGTCCTTCGACGCCGCCTGCATCTGCGTCTCGGTGCAGTATCTGCAGCGGCCGGTGGAGGTGTTCGCCGAGCTGGCCCGCGTGCTGCGGCCGGGAGCACCGCTGGTGGTCACCTTCTCCAACCGCTGCTTCCCGACCAAGGCGGTGGCGATCTGGCGGGCGCTCGATGGCGCCGGCCAGCAGCGCCTGATGGCGCTGGCGATGCGGGACGCCGGCTTCGCCGCGACCGAGCAGCGCGCCTCGGTGCCGCGCCGCGGCGATCCGATCTGGGCCGTCATCGGGCGCACGGCCGAAGGAGGGTAGGGCCAGGGCCCTGCCCTGGACCCGCTGGAGCCGTCGTGCGCAGCACGCTGTCGCGTGACGGTCCCAGACCCCCGATTGGACGAAGGCTCTCGTGATCCTCGGATGAACGGAGATCATGACGACGGCGCTCCACGCCAAGGCTGCCGTCGAGCGGGCCATGGCGGCCTGAGCGTCCGCTTCTGGACGTTCATGCTCCGGCGAAGGGAAGCGGATGCCTGAAGGACATACGGTGCACCGGCTCGCAGGCGCGTTCAGGGCACGGTTCGTCGGCAAGACGGTCGAGGCGAGCAGTCCGCAGGGACGGTTCGCCGAGGGGGCGGCGCTGCTGGACGGTCGGGTCCTGCAGGCGACCGAAGCCCACGGCAAGCAGATGTTCCTGATGTTCTCCGAAGAGCTTTGGCTGCGGGTTCATCTGGGGCTGTATGGGATGTGGCGGTTCGCCGGGCCGGGGCTGGCGGGTTTCGGGCGTCGCGCGGCGCGGGTCGCCGCGGATGAGCCAGGCGTGTTTCCGCCGGAGCCTCGGGGTCTGGTGCGGCTGCGGCTGCTGACCCGGGGCAACGCGGCCGACCTGAGCGGCCCGACCGCGTGCATGGTGCTCTCGCGTGCGGAAAAGGCGGTCGCGATGCGGCGGCTGGGCGAAGATCCCTTGCGGGACGACGCCGATCCGGGGCGGGCGTTCGCCAAGGTCCAGGCGTCGCGGTCGGCGATCGGGCTGCTGCTGATGCGGCAGGATATCGTGGCCGGTATCGGCAACATCTATCGCGCGGAGATCCTGTTCAGGGCGCGGGTCGATCCGCACCGGCCCGGACGGGAGATCTCGGCGGCCACGTGGGACGCGCTCTGGACGGATCTCGCGGCGCTGCTGCAGGACGGGGTCGAGACGGGACGGATCGTGACGACCGAGCCCGCGGACCGGGAGCGTTCCTCGGGCAAGGCGCGTGGGCACGATGCCTGCTACGTGGCGCACCGGGCGAGGCGGCCGTGCCGGGTGTGCGGGACGCCGGTGCTGGCGGAGCCGATGGCGGGGCGGATGCTGTACTGGTGCGCGGTTTGTCAGACCGGATAGGGGACGCAGGCGGCGGCCCCGTCGCGCTCGCGAAGCGGTCCGCGTCCCGTTCGGGCCACTATGGGGCGGGGCGACCGGCCATGAAGGCGGCGACGTGGTCGTTGAGGAACCTGGCGTCGGCGGGGCTGGCGCCGGCGCCGGCGGGATGGCCCCAAAGGGACGGGATCGGCGTGAAGGTGCAGCGGCGGATGTGGCGGGACTCGTCGCGGGCCTCGTCCGCGGGGAAGTACAGGTCGGTCGTGGACGGCATGGAGAGGACCGGGGCCTCGATCGAGCCAAGTGCCGCCTCCAGGTTGCCGGCGAAGGGCGGCGTCTGGCCGACGTCGTGTCGCTGCCAGGACCTCATGTGAAGGATCAGGTCGTTGGCGTCGTCGCCGTCGAAGAACTGGTCGGTGGCCTGGTCGACGGCCTGCCGGAAGGTGGTGCCGGGCGGGTTGTCCACGCGCCATAGCTCCTCGCGCCACCACTCCTGGGAGTAGAGCCAGCCCAGCCAGACCAGGGCGGTGGCCCGGATGCCGCGGGCGGGCTGGGCGGTGTAGTTGCCGTCGTCGAACGCCGGGTCGGCGGTCAGCGCCGCGATCTGGCCGTCGAGGCGGACGATGCCATGGCCATAGGTCCGGGCGGTGCCGCAGGTGGCGACGATGCGGTCCATGAAGGCGGGGTGGCTGACCGCCCATTGCAGCGCCTGCTGCGCGCCCATCGAGAAGCCGATGACGGCGCGCAGGTGCGAAATGCCGAGCCCCTCGGTCAGCAGGCGGTGCACGGCGGCCACGTTGTCGCGGATCGTGGTGACCGGGAACCGGGGGCCGTGCAGGGGTTCGGGCGTGTTGCTCGGCGACGACGAGCGGCCGTTGCCGAACATCTCGCTGGTGATGAGGAACAGTCTGTCGGGATCGAGCGCCCGGCCGGGGCCGATCAGCCAGTCGTAGCCGTGCATGTCGGCCATGTAGTGCGACGGCAGCAGCACGGCGTTGTCGCGGGCGGCGTTGAGCGACCCGCGCGTGCCGTAGACGAGGCGCGCCTCGGGCAGCACCGTCCCACTTTCGGTGACGAAGTCGCGGATGATGAAGTCGTGGCGGACCGGACCGGCCGCGACGGGCTGTGCGACGGCGGGCGCGGCGGCTGCCTGAGGTATCGGGCTGGTGCTCATGGCTAACGATCCTAGCAGGGCCGCTCGTCGGGTCATCATGTCGCGTCGCCTGTCCGCGCCGGATCAGCCGCCATAGGGCGTGGTCGAGAACGGGCGGTCCTGCCCGGCCGTCGCCCAGGCCTTGTTCGGCGCGGCCTGCATGACGAAGCGCAGCGTGCCGCCGCGCATGATCTCGTCGTGACGCAGGAAACTGCGGGACAGCGGCGCGCCGTCGAGGAACACCTCGCCGACATAGGGATGCGCGTCGGACAACCCCTCGGTGCTGATGGTGAACCGCCTGCCGTTCGGCAGGTTCAGGACCGCGCGGTCCACGAACGGGCGGCCGATGACGTACTGGTTCGAGCCGGGCGCCACGGGATAGAAGCCGAATGCCGTGAAGATCATCCAGGCCGACATCTGGCCGAGGTCATCGTTGCCGACCAGCCCGTCCGGCGTCGGGTGGTACTGGCTGTCGACGATCTGCCGCAGCCGCGCCTGGCCGCGCCAGGGCTGGCCGGCATAGGCGTAGAGATAGGCCAGGTGGTGGCTCGGCTCGTTGCCGTGCACGTACTGGCCGATCAGGCCAGACATGTCCTCCACCGCGTCGTACTGGTGCGGCGCGATCGTCGCGTCGAACATCCCGTCGAGCTTGGCGACCAGACGGTCGTCGCCGCCCAGCAGCCCGATCAGGCCGCCCACGTCCTGCGGCTGGTACCAGGAGTACTGCCACGAATCGCCCTCGGTGAAGCCGCTGCCGGCGCCGGCCCGGGCGGGATCGAAACCGTCGCGGAACCGGCCGTCGGCAAGCTTCGGCCGCACGAAGCCGATGCCGGGGTCGAACACGTTGCGCCAGTTCCGGGCGCGGCGGTCGAAGGCGTCGGCGATCGCGGCGTGGCCGGTCGCGCGGGCGGTGCGCGCGATCGTCCAGTCGTCGAAGGCGTATTCCATCGTCTTGGACACCGCCTCGTCGTCGTGATCCACCGGGACGAAGCCCTGCCGCATGTAGTCGCCGAGGTGGCCGTAGGGCGCGTAGGTGGCGCTGGCGACCATCGCGGCCAGCGCCCGGTTCCGGTCGATGCCGGGGATGCCCTTCAGCACCGCGTCGGCGATCTCCGGCACCGCGTGGTAGCCGATCATGCACCAGGTCTCCTGGCCCTGGAATTGCCAGATCGGCAGGATCCCGAACGGGCTCTCGTCCCGCGAGGCGAGCAGCGAGTCCACCACGTCCACCGTGCGGCGGGCCGGCTGGATCAGCGTCATCAGCGGCTGCTCGGCGCGGTAGGTGTCCCACAGCGAGAAGGTGGACACGAAGTCGAAGTCGCGCGCCTGGTGCACCGCATCGTCCGGGCCGCGGTAGCGTCCGTCGGTGTCCATCGACAGGCTGGGCGCCAGCAGCGCGTGGTAGAGTGCCGTTGCCAGCGTGCGGCGCATCGGCGTGGGGGCGGTGAACTCCACCGAGGACAGCGCCTGCTGCCAGGCTGTGCTGGCGGTGGCGTGGATGCGGTCGAAGTCGAAGTCGGGCGCCTCCGCCCGCAGGTTGGCCAGCGCGCCGTCCTCGCTGACGGAGGACAGCGCCACCTCCACCACGAGCGGGGCATCGAGCTTGCCGAAATCGACCACGCCGATCAGGCCGCGCCCGACGATGGCGTCGGTGTCGGCGGGGTCGTCCCCGGGGCCCTTGAAGCCGTGATACGGCACCGGCTCGGCCTCGCGGTCGATGAGGGCGTGGCCGGTGGGCGTGCGGGAGAAGCGCATGGCGAAGTACAGCTGGCGGGCGGGCGCCCAGCCGCGGGTCTCGCGGAACCCGGTGATGGTGCCGTCGGGGTGCAGCGTCATCCGCGACCACAGCACCTTGCCCGGATAGTTGTAGATGCTCTGCCGCAGGTCGATCAGCAGGTGCGCGGGCTTGTCGGCGGGGAAGCGGTAGCGGTGTAGGCCGACGCGCGGCGTCGCCGTCAGCTCGGCACGCACGCGTGAGTCGGACAGGGTGACGGCGTAGTAGCCGGGCTCCGCGTGCTCGGTGTCGTGGCTGAACCGCGAGCGGTAGCCGGAGCCGGGGTGGTCCGGATCGCCCGGATCGAGCTGCACCGCGCCGGCGATCGGCATCACCAGCACGTCGCCGAGGTCGGAATGTCCCGCGCCGGAGAAGTGGGTGTGGGAGAAGCCCTGGATCGTCGGGTCCTCGTAGCGGTAGCCGGCGGCGTGGCTGTAGGAGTGGCGGAAGTCGCCGATCCAGGTGTCCGGGCTGAGCTGGACCATGCCGAACGGCACCGTGGCGCCGGGATAGGTGTGGCCATCCGGCCCGGTGCCGATCATGGGATCGACGTCTGCGAAGTTGGAGGCGGGGCCAGGTGCGGGGGCGGCACCGACCGGGGAACTCGTCGCGAACATGGCCAGGGCACCGATGACCGGCATGAACCGGCCGATGGACCAAATCAAGAACGTCAAGACGAGCCTTTCCGGTTTTCGTTCCGACGTCCCGACCCGGCATGACGCCGGCTCGTGGTGAAGCGCGATCCGCCGCAGACCGGGACGCTGCGCGCGCCGTGTCCGGCCGCCGCACGGGCAACGCCGATCATGGTGCCTCATCGGCCCGGCGATGGCGAGCGGCTCCGAGATCAGCACCGTCGACGCCGTCAGGCGCTACGGCGGCTTGTCCACCGCCTTGCCGTTCACCGATCGAACTCAAAACGCCTCTTGGGACGTTCCCGAGTCAGCATGACCGATCGTCTGTCCGAGCAGGTGTGGGATCTCGTCGGGCGTTCCGGCTGCCTGGCTGCAGACGCTCACTTCCACCGCCCCCCCCTCAACAGCAGACGGTTTGGTATTTGAAGCCTTCGCAGGTCTAGGCACCTCGGCTCACAACCCCTTCAGGTCTGCAGCCGACCCACAGCGGACATTTTAAGGACAGGCCCTTTCCTGAATTCAACGGCAAGAAACGGGGTGCTGGTCAGTTCGCCACGGTCGAAGATGTGCCTAGGAGGTACTTGCATGACCGCGTTCCAATGCATCGCCATCGCAACTAGTACGGCCGAACGCTTTCGCCGCACGGGCGAGGACGACAACGGCAACCAACTCCGCCGCGTCGTAGCGACGCTGGCCGGTGGCTTCCCGTGCCGCCACTGCCTACAGCTGGCCACGCCCGGCGACGTGATGCTGCTGGGGTCCTACAACCTACCACGGCCGTGCGGCATCTACTGGACGCCGAGCCCAATCTTTCTGCACGAGGCTGCCTGCCCGCGCGCTGAAACCGAGAATGAGATCGCGCCGATCGTGCGCGCCAACCCGCTAGTGTCCGTTCGTGCTTACGATGCTGCGGATCAGTGCCTCTATGATCTCGGCCAAGTTTGTGCGGGCGAAGATGTGGACGGCCCACTCGAACGAGCTCTCGGCGATCGTCGAACGGCGTTCGTGAACATCCATACCGCCCGACCAGGCTGCTTGTTGTCGCGGGTGGAGCGTGTGACCCGCCAGGGCTGAACCGACCGGAGTCCGCTTTCCACCAAGCCCGGCGCTCGGCGCAGCCGGGCGGGTTACCGCGGCACCCGACCCAAAGCGGACGCACGCCCTGCTCAAGAATTCGCCTCTGATAGGGTCTACGTGAGGAATACCTTCAGTCCGAGAAGGACGGTGAAGATGCCAAGTGGAACGAGGTGGGAGAACTCGCGGCGGCGCACCACCGTCGCGACCGCCGCCAAAACGATGGCAAACCCGAGCAGCAGGCCGACCAATCGTGTGGCGGGTAGTGCGATCAGAAGGGCGCCGGAAATTTCAAGGCCGCCAGTGACACGGCACCACCATGCGGGATAACCCCATCGGACGAAGCTCTCCCGCTGTGCGGGCGCGCCGATGGCGTTCACCAGGCCCGCTCCGAGGAAGGCGATCGCGAGGAGTCCGATTAGGATGACCTGCATCACCTCAAGCGGCCCCGACCAGCAAAAGCAGGGCCGCCACGACCATCAGCGCGCCTGTGACACCATGAACGCCCAACGCCGTCGCGGTCCGGCCCTGGGCGGCCAGGATGGTCGACATGTCGCCCAGCGGGATAAGGGCTGCGATCAGCAGCACCAACCCCAGCGCCCGATGCCCGTCTGCGGCGATGAACGCCAGGACGAGCACGCCCGAGGCGACGTCGCGGACGCCCTTGAGACGCAGCCACCAGGCGATGCTGGCCTCGTCAGAAGGAAGTGGCAGTCCGAAGCTCGGCGCCATGGCCACGGGGCGAGTTAGATAGCCGACGCCGATCCCGATGATGGCGAGCGCCACCAGCAGCGCCACAACCAGCGAGAACCAATGCATGGGCAGCTCCTTCCCTGCCGGCACATAGCGTAGCAATGCTAGGACTACAAGCAGTGGTATGACGGCGGCTTATCGGGGAGCAAGACAGGGGATGGGTGTCGCAGAGCGGAGGAGCCGGGAGCGCGCCGAGCGCGAGCACCGCATTACGACGGCCGCGCGCACGATCGCGGAGGCTGAAGGCTGGATCGCGGTTACGATCCGCCGTCTGGCTGATACCATCGAGTACAGCCAGCCGGTCTTGTATTCCCATTTCGCAAGCAAGGACGCGATCGTGGCGGCTGTCGCCATTGAGGGCTTCGTCGACCTGACCAGCGCGCTTCGGCAGGCCGCCCAAGGAACGCGCGACGATCGGCAGGTGCGCCGAAAGATCGCCCAAACGTACCTCGACTTCGCCCGCGAGCGTCCAGCGCTCTACGAGGCGATGTTCACCCTGCCGAGCGTACTGCCCTTCGTACAGGACGACACTCCGTCGGAGCTCAGAGACGCCTTCGAAGCGCTAGCGGCTGGAGTTGCATCGTCGGGCTGCGACGTAGACGTCGCTACCGAGACGCTCTGGGCGGCCCTGCATGGGTTGGCCGAGTTAGAACGTGCGGGCCGCATCCGGAAAAGCGCGCGTGATGAACGGGTGGCACTGGTGGTTGATTCTTTTGTCAAACCTTAGAGGGCAGCTATCCACCCTTCCCGGCGGCTAGGTCCCAGCCGGGGAAGCTATTGCGACAGGCGACCCTAAGCCAGACATCATACGAGGTGGGGCGTGCGAGAGACTGTCCACATCGTGTCATCGAGCTGACCGGGAAGTCACCACCAAGCCGCTCGGCTTTCGACGTCGCGATGTTCCCGCAAACCACCACTTACAGCGGTAGTTGGCTACTCGCCCTCCTACCGCCGTTTCCGACCCCAAGCGGACCTACAAAATAACGCGCAGTACCCCTCGATGCGGATTTAGATCGGCAATATCAGTTGGTCGGTTCAGCCTGCCCTAGAGCATCATCCGATCGAACGGAATCGTTTGATCGGATAAAGATGCTCGTTAAAACAATAAGCTAGAGGGTGATCCGTGAGCCTATGCGATCGGATCACGCTCTAGCCATTCGGCCAGATGAGCACGCTTACCCCCGCCTGCTGGTCAAGCTGCCCATGCGCATCGGACGATTTCTCGCACGTGCAGCGTCGCGACGTCGATGGCGGGGAAGGGCGGCGGCGCGTCGGCATAGAAGGAGGACAAATCCGTTCCTGCAAGTAGGATCGCCTCGGCTCCTCCTTCCTGCATCGCCCGGCGGGCAGCATCGGCGAAAAACGCGGCTTCGGTCGCGGTGCCGCGCTTCCCGTTGACAGCCACGTCGGTGTAGGCCGCGTGGATCGCGTCCAGCTGAGCAGCGTCGTGACGAACAATCAGAGACGGCGAAATACTACCGAACACGTCCGTTTCCATAACGGCTCGATTACCGAAAACGGCCACCTTGCCGATGTTGCCGGCCTTGAGGGCCATCGGGATGACATCCAGGACGCTGATTACCGGCCCCCGGGCTGCCGAGGCAATCTCGACGGCTGCCAAATGTGGCGCCACGGCGCTAATCGCCACCAAGCCAGCGCCTGCGTCGAACAGATCGTTTGCGAGTGTGCCGAGGTAGCTGCCCAGCGCAGACCTGTCGCCAGCCGCGACGTGTGCCAGCACGGTGGCGACGTCGGCATGGGCCAAGAACAAGTTCAAACAGCGCCCTTCCGCTACGTGCTGCTCCAGCAACCGTTCGTAGTAAAAAAGGCCTGCCCGAAGGGCGAGACCCCGATCAAGCCGATTCGGACCTGCCCATCGTTCATGGTTAGCACCGTTGCCTGTTCACGGTAGTTCTGCAAGGCCGGTGTCCAAATACTTCGCCAGAGGCGCGGATGGTGGGTCGGCGCCGGTCCGGGTCAACAATTATCGCTGCATGCATGGGACACATATTGGGCACTGCTGAACTGATAAAGGTCCGCTTCCCACCACGCTCAGCCCGTGTCAGTCGCCTCGATGATCTTCCGGGCGGCTCGGAACAGCACCATACGATCGTGAACCAGCCCCAGGATCTCCACGATTTATCCGGCCCGAGCCGATAGACGATGAGGTGACGAGGGTTGCCGACCCGGCGTGCCGGTTCCACCCGTCGACGCAGGTGTCGGATCGGATAGGCGAGAACACCTGCCAAGCGAGGGACCTCAACCGACCCGACCATACGCGGCTCCGCACCAAGCGCGGCCATGGCCGTCAGAATCAGCTGGCCATACCGTCCAGCAGCTTCGAGGCCGTAGCTACGGGCGCTATCGAGCAGGACAGCGTCGATCTGGTCTTCCGCCGCCCCGGTAAGCCGGTAGGCCAATCAGTTGCCGGCGGAAAGCCGAGCCCGCAACCGTGCCATCATGCCGTCGTGGACGCGCTTCTCGTCCTCGGCGGCCGTCACCATCACGTAGCGGCCGGCCGCGATATCGGCTGAGCCGGCCTCCGCCGCCTGGAGGAGCTCGTTCTCCTCGCTCAGCGTCTCGTCAACCAGCCGCCGGACCGCCTCTTCGAGGAACGCCGCCGGGTTGGCAGCCCTGCCTTCGGCCACCTGCCGCTCGATCACACGCTGAAGCTCGTCGGGTAGCTGGATTACGCTCATGCGAAACCTCCTGGGCAAGCATAGCACCCGGCAGAAGGGAATGCCGTGCTTCTCCCGGCCGCACCGGCTCCCGTCCTGCCCTTGGCAGTGCCCGCGACCCGCACCGGGTGCCGTGGGTCAAGCCAGGAGCGACACACATGACATCCCTTGTAGCGCCCATCCCAGGGACGAGCAGCAATGAACCCTTCAGGCCCTGGAACCTCGGCAAGCTGATCGGCCAGAAACCGCCGCTGAAGCTGCGGGGCTGCGACTTGGTGGCCTTGCGGGTGGATGACGTGCTGCTGAGCGGCCGCGTCCGGCCCCGGACAACCGTCATCCAGAAAAAGACCGGCCGGCCAGTTCAGTTCGAAATTACGGAGCAGACACGCGAGACGGTCATGCAGTGGATTGCCAAGGGCGGTCGCCGACCCGGCGACTGCCTGTTCCCGAGCCGGATCGGGAAGAACAAGTCCCTGACGACCCGGCACTACGCCCGGCTGATGGATGGCTGGGTCACCTCGATCGGTCTGGATCCGGCGCTCTACGGCACCACTCGCTCCGGCGAACCAAGGTGGCCCTGATCTACCGGCGCACCGGCAATCTACGGGCGGTCCAGCTCCTGCTCGGCCACACTAAGCTGGAAAGCACGGTCCGCTACCTCGGCATCGAGGTGGATGACGCGCTGGCCACCTCCGAGCAGGTGGACATCTAAACGCCACGGCGGCGGTGACCAGCCGCATCCGATCCAAAGCGGACCCCGGGGCATCATCAGACGTGGCCAAGTCTGGCCGAAACCGGACCGTCGGCTGCGGAGCAGCATTTGCGAGAAGCGAACATAAAGCCAGGCGACGAAGGCGCCGCTTTAGCAGTACTTTTGGGCGACATTGTCTCGGCTGCTCTCCCACCGCCGGGACACAAAGTGGACGCGCTGGCGCCGGCCGGCACGGCTGTGTGGGCACGCCCGGGCCTGGAGTAGACGTGAGCTTCACTGCGACGTTCCCTGGCGTCTGCTACTCGTCGGCAAGCGCAGGCCCAAGCGTGTCGACCAGCCAGGCGATGAACAGCCGGACGCGTGGGGCCAGCTGGCGGTTGCTCGGGGTGAGGACGGAAACAGGCGTCGGTGGGGGCCGGAAACCGGTCAGCACTTCCACCAGGGCGCCCGACGCGAGATCTTCCTCGAAGCGATAGCGCGGCGCCTGTACCAGCCCGAGCCCGAGCAGGGCCGCGGCAGCGCTCATGTCCGACGTATTGACCAGCATCCGCGCCGGCAGCGTCACCTCGACCAGCCGGCCGTTTATGCTGAACTCCAGCGGCAAGGGCGCCCGGGTGCGCGAGGACACGAAGCCGACGGTGACGTGTCCGTCCAGCGCGTCGGGCGAAACCGGTGTTCCGTGGCGGGCGAGATAAGCAGGACTCGCGCAGGTCACCTCTTCCATGACCCCAAGCCGCCGGGCCGCCATCTCGCTGTCGTCAAGCGGGCCCGCTCGCACCACACAGTCGAAGCCCTCGCGAATCAGATCGACGAAACGTTCGCCTTCGCCAAGGTAGACGATCAGGCCAGGATGCCGTGCCAGGAAGCCGGGCAGCGCCGGCAGCAGGAGGGTGCGGGCGAGGTTGCCCGCGACGTCGACCCGCAGCGTTCCAGTGACCGCCCCGCTCGCGACCCGGTCGGCGTCCTCGAGGTCGGCGAGAACCGCCACGCAACGACGGTAGTAGTCCTCACCCTCGGCGGTCGGCCGAAGTTGGCGCGTCGAGCGCTGGAGCAGCCGCGCGCCGAGCCGTTCCTCCAGCATCCTGATTGCGGTCGTCGCGACGGGGCGCGAGATGCCGAGATCGGAAGCAGCCGCGGTGAAGCTGCCCCGGTCGACGATCCGGACGAACAGTTCGAGGCTTCGGAAACGATCCATGCTGGATTGTTCCGTAGAGGAGAATAGTGCTGTCGGATAGGGCGGGCTAAAAACTGCCGACGCGGCGCGATAGATGAGGGCCTTCAACGAACGGATGGTGCCTCATGCTCAAGCAGTCTCCCATCGCCATCATCACCGGCGGCAGCCGGGGTATCGGGCGCGACAGTGTGCTGCGCCTTGCGGCGCGCGGCGTTCGCTCGATCTTCAGCTACAACTCCAATCGGACCGAAGCCGACAAAGTGGTAGCCTTGGCCTCCGAAGCGGGTGCGCCTGCCGTGCCGCTGCAGCTCGATGTGGGAAGGGCGGAATCGTTCGATGCCTTTGTCGCGAGCGTTCGCGAGGCCTTGAGCGGGCTCGGTGCAGAGCGTTTCGACTACCTCGTCAACAACGCCGGCACCTCGTCCGCCGCGACGTTCGTTGAGGGCACGGAAGCCCAGCTCGACGAGCAGTTCGCGGTTCACTTCAAGGGACCTTTCCTGCTCAGCCAGAAGCTTCTGCCGCTGCTGGAGGATGGGGGCCGGATCGTAAACGTCTCGTCGGGTCTCGCCCGCTTCACCTTTCCCGGCCGCTCGGTCTACGGGCCGATGAAGGCCGCCGTGGAAGCGCTGACGCGCTACATGGCGCTCGAACTTGGGCCGCGGCGGATTGCGGTGAATGTCGTGGCACCCGGAGCCATCGCCACCGACTTCAGCGGCGGTATCGTGCGCGACAACCCCGACGTGGCCAGGACACTCGCCTCGCATACGGCGCTCGGCCGCATCGGTCACCCGGACGACGTCGGGCCCGTCATCGCGGCCTTGCTGTCGGACGAGTTCCGCTGGGTGAACGCCCAGCGTATCGAGATCGCCGGCGGCATACACATCTGACGGCGACAGCCAGGTGTTTGACGAGCGCCGTTGGCACCTGTTCCGGTCTCCAGAATGGCCCGGCCTTTCCCGGACCGGCCGGAAGCGGATGGTCCGGTTTCGAGCGAGAACCCTCGAAAAGCGGACACAATCCAGTATTACCTCAACGGTCAATCTCGGTCCTGATCGAACTCAAGACGACGTACGAAGGCCGTGCGGGAGCCTACCGACTCCCGCACCCCTTTTATCCCAGCGAGAGTGCCAGAACGACTGCGACGATAAGAAGGCCGCAGAGAAGATAAGAAAGGAGCTGCTGCGGGCTCAATCCGAGCGGACGACCAGACGAGTCAGCAAACTCTGGATCAAACCACGCCGTGCCGGGGAACAAAGGAGCCAGCACCATCGTCACCCAGTAGACAGACGCGGCGGCCGTCGCAACCAAGAACAAGGGAAGCGTCAGCGGGCGGAAAGCGAAGAGCACCGCAAGGGCGATCGTGCCGTTCACGATCCCCATCAGCATTGTCTGCCCATTGTGAAACTTCGCATGTGGTGGCCATGCCGGATTGTAGAGATGTTGCCGCGCCGTAAACGGCACAATCCCGTCGGCGATGAGCCCGCCAAAGCCATAGATAGCGACGAAAGCGACGATGTATTTTGCGATTTCCATGAGGACGCACCTTTCCTGTTGAGCGGAAAGGACACGCTGGTAGCCGGCTGCTGACGGCAGCCGCCATGTACGAGCAGTGAGCTACCCGGACTACCGACCGGGCTGTGACTTTCACGAGTCCGAGGCGGTGAATGGGCTCGCAGGCATTCGACGTCAAGGTAAATGACGTGCACGAAAATCCACGCACGATCAGACCGGTCGTTTGCTGCGTCAGCGGCCATGTCCGCTGTCAGACAAGAGAGCGAGGTCTCTGAACGTCCGATACGGAGCGCACAGCAGCCGGCGACAGCCTGGCAGGCTATGTCCGCTTCCCACCATACCCGGCGGTCTGGCTGATCGGTTTGACCCTAGGCCGCCCGCCGGCCTCGCCGCCGGGCGTCCGCCATCGTCTGCAGCATCGGCAGCAGCCGGTCGACGACGCCGGCCCAGTCGCCCTGGCTGGTCTGCCGGACGATGGTGAGCGACGGGTACCAGGGGCTGTCGGTGCGGTCGTGGAACCAGCGCCAGCAATTGTCGTAGCGGTCCAGCAGGATGGTCGGCAGGCCGAGGCCGCCGGCCAGGTGCACGACCGAGGTGTCGACGCTGACCACCACGTCGAGGTGGCGCATCAGGCTCGCGGTGTCGTCCATGTCGGCGACGTCCTGCATTGGATCGGTGATCGACAGCCCGGGCGGCGGCGCCCGCAGCTCGTCCGCGTAGGGCCCGACCTGCAGGCTCACCAGCTCGACGTGGCGCAGCCGGGCGAGGGGGGCCAGGGCCGCCAGCCCGATGCTGCGCTTGCGGTCCACCATGTTAGCGGCGAGGTTCTCCGGCCGAGGTGCCCCGCCCCAGGCCAGCCCGACGCGGAGCCGTCGGTCCCGCGCCGGCGGCAGCCGGCCGGCGAGCGCGGCGACCCGGTCCGGATCGGTGTTGAGGTAGGGCGGCGGCAGGCCCAGCGCCTGCGGCGTGCCGGAGAACACGCGCGGCAGGCTGATCATCGGGCAGTGCCAGTCGGCCTCGAGCCGGATGTCGTCGGTGGCGACGACGCCGGCCACGCCCTCGACCCGCGCCGCCAGCCGGGCGACCGCCGGCGGCGCCCAGACCAGCACGCGGGCGCCGAGGCGGGCCAGCAGCGGCACGAAGCGCAGGTACATCAACGTGTCGCCAAGACCCTCCTCGTGCGTCACCAGCACGCTGCGGCCGGCGAGGCTGGTCTCGCGGCGCAGCGTCGGCAGCAGGCGGTCGAGCGGCAGCTCGGTATGGCCGGGCAGACTGAAGCGCCACTCGTGCTCCTGCCAGCCCTGCACCATGCGGCCGGCCTTCAGCAGGCAGATCGAGTGGTTGAGCCGCACCTGCGCCTCGGCGGGTTTAAGCTGGATGCTCTGCCGGTAGGCCGACAGCGCCTCCTCGAACACGCCCTCGTTGGCCAGCGTGCAGCCCAGGTTGGCCCAGGCCGGCGCATTGCGCGGGTCGCGGGCGACCACGTCGCGGAACAGCGCCAGCCCGTCGGCGGTTCGGCCCAACGCGATCAGCACGATCGCCCGCTGGTTCAACGCCGACGTCTGGCCCGGGGACAGCGCCAGGCTGCGCTCCACCGCCGCCATCGACTCCGTGGGTCGGCCCAGCTCGTAGAGCAGCTGGCCGTGGCTCAGCTGCAGCCTCCAGTCGTCCGGCGTGAGGGTGAGGCAGGCGAGGACCACCGCCTCCGCGTCGCGTCCGCGATAGCGCCGGTGCAGCAGCCCCAGCAGGTCGAGGCAGGGATGCGTGTTGGCCGGCCGTGCCCGCGCCACCGCGGTGAGGTGGCCAGCCGCCGCCGCGGGCTCGCCGCTGCCGCCGAGCGCCAGGCCGTAGAGGAGCCGGGCCTCCAGGTCCTCGAGGGTCGCCCAGGGCGCCAGCGCGTCCCGCGCCTCGTCGAAGCGGCCCTCCTGCAGCAGCGCGAAGCCGGACTTCAGCGCCTCCAGCCGCATCAGCCCTCGCCGATGAGCCGACGCACGGCCGACGAGATCGTCGAGGGCAGATAGGGCTTGTTGATGTGCACGTCGAGCGGGTTGCCGCCAGCGTCCGGGTCGGGCCGGCCGCTCATGAAGATCACCGGGAGCGCCGGCCTGGTCTTGCGGGCGCGGGCGGCCAGCGCCTTGCCGTCGAGCGGGCCCGGCAGCTGGATGTCGGTCAGCATCACGTCGATCGCGCCGCTCCCGGCCAGCGCCGCCAGCGCCTCGTCGGCGTCGCCGGCCTCGACCACCTCGTAGCCGTCGTCGGTCAGCACCTCGGCCAGGGTCATGCGGATGAGGAACTCGTCCTCGACGATCAGCAGCCGGCGTGCGGCCATCCAACGGGTCTCCCGCACTGCGGCCGGGACGGCATGGCCGGACGCGCGACCACGACTAGGCCCGACCTGCCGACGCCGTGCAAGCGCCGCATCATGACCGCTGGCCGCGGCCCGCCGGCATGGTAGGATCGGCGGATGATGCCGCTCCAGACGCCGCCCCGCGCGCCCGGCCCCGTCACCGGCGGGGAGCCTTAGGTGATCGACCCGTTCGCCTGGGCCGCCGGCTGGGTCCACGAGACGATCCTGCTGCCGCTGCTGTTCCGGTCCGGGCTGATGCAGTGGGAGGACACCTCCTTCATGTGGGCGCTGTTCGCGACCTACGGCGTGCTGCAGGTGGTGGTGAACGCCGCGATCTGCGTGCCGGCCGAGCGGTTCTGGCCCTTGGTGCGCTGGGAGCGCCGCGACGCGGTGGCGATGGACGTGGCCTACACGCTGCTGGCCCGCATCGGCGTGTTCCCGCTGGCGACGTTCTTCGGCTTCTACTGGCTGCAGACCGCGCTGAACGGCTGGCTCACCGACCACGGCTACATCCCGCCGACGCTGGAGACGCTGTTCCCGTTCCTGCTGGGCGTGCCGGCGCTGACCTTCCTGATCTACGTCGTGCTGCTGGACTTCGCCGAGTATTGGCGCCACCGCCTCAGCCACACGGTCGGCTGGTGGTATGGGCTGCACGCGCTGCACCATGCGCAGCGGCAGATGACGTTCTGGTCCGACGACCGCAACCACGTGCTGGACGACGTCATCACCTACGTGTGGTTCATCGCCGCCGGGCTGCTGATCGGGGTGCCGCCGATGCAGTTCCCGCTGCTGGTGCTGACCATCCGGCTGGTCGAGAGCTTCAGCCACGCCAACACCCGGATCCGCTTCGGCTGGCTCGGCGAGCGGCTGCTGATCTCGCCGCAGTTCCACCGCGCCCATCACGGGCTGGACGCGGCCGGCCGCAACAGCCGCAACTATGGCGGCGTGTTTCCATGGTGGGACATGCTGTTCCGCACCGCCGATTTCCGCCACGACGTGGTCGAGACCGGCGACGGCCGCGCGCCCGAGGCGCTGGCCAGCGGCTCCTGGCTCGAGCAGCAGCGCGCCGGGCTCGCGCTGTCCTGGCGGCTGCTGACCCGGCGTCGGCGCGCCCGCGTGGTGGCGTCCTAGGAGCCTGCCCGCGAATGCGCCGTGCCGGCGATCCGGCGCACCCGTCTCCGCTTGCCGTCGCTCACGGCCAGGAGACCGTTCCGCGCCGGTTCTCGAAGGGCACGGCGGGCGTGCTCCGCCGCGCCCGCAGCCGAGCACTCTCGCTCGGCACACCCTATTCCCAGACAGGCTCCTGGCCTGACGTGGCCGCCGTGCCCGGCCTGATGACGGCGCGGCCTACTGGCATCGCGCGGGCTTCCTGGCGGTCCGCTGGCTGCAGGCGAGCGTGCTGCTGTGGTCGACGCTAGCGCTGCTGGCGGGCGCGCTGCCGGCACCCGCGCTGACGGCGCTGGTGGCGCGGCGGCTGGCACGGCGACCGGTGGCGGCGATCGCGCGGCTGCCGACCGGCTCGGCGCAGCGCCTGGCCGTCGCGCTGGCCCGGGCGGCGCCGCGGCTGCTGCTGGTGCTGCTGATCTGGTTCGAGGTGCGGGTGGCGGCCAGCCGGCACGTGCAGGCGAACCCGCTGGCGCTGGTCGAGAGCCTGGCGCTGGCTTGAATGCTGGCGGCGCTGAACCCGGCCGGGCTGCCGGAACCCACCGCGACCCCGCCGGGGACGATGGCGATCACGGTCGAAGGCCGGGATCGAGTTCCGGTTCCCGCACCGCGACTTCACGCTGCGCTGGCCGGGGCGCTCGCCCGCACGTCACCCCCGGCGGGCGAGGAGCCGGCCTGGGCGGGCCGGCGTCGCGTTCAGGCGCCCTTCAGCTTCGTGTTGCACTGGCTGTAGTAGCCGTCCTTGGCGATCCACTTCAGGCCGCCATTGCCGCCGGAGCTCTTGTTGGTGTGATACTGGTCGAGGCAGGTCTTCATTCGCCCCTTGCCAGCGCTAAGCTTGGCGTATTTCGGATCGATCGCGGACGGGAAAGTCGCGCTGCCGGAGGCGACCGGCTTGGCCTTGGCGGTCGGAGCCGTCGCGGTGGCCGTGGCCGTCGGAGCCGCCGCAGCCGGGGCCGCCGCAGCCGGGGCCGGCGTCGTGGCGGCGACCGGGGTCGCTCCGCACTGGGCGGCCCGGAAGCTCTTCCAGTCGGCGCCGTTCAGCGTGCCAGCGTCCTTCGCCGCCTTGTACTTGAGGCTGCAGTCCTTGAGGCTGGTTGCGCCGGCCGCTCCCGGCGCCATCAGCGCCAGCGACAGCGCCGCCACCATCAAACCCGTCCACTCCCGTCCGACCATCGATGACCCCCTGGCTTTCATCCACGAGCGTATCGAAATTCGCGGGCGGGGCCTAGGCGCAAACTCGGCCTGACGGAGCCGACGGGGTGGCCGTGTCGGCCTCGTCCTGGCGGGCGGATTGGCCGTCAAGGCTCGATCGGGGATGATGCGTCGGCAGCCTTACGAGGCGGTCAGGCTCGCGATGACTGACTGTCCTTCCGACGGGGGTTGATGATGTCCATGACGGACCCAAGCCGGTCTAGCGGCTGGACATCAACCTCTGCACCAGCCCGCCGAAATCGAAGCCTCCGCCGGGGCCCTGTGGTGCCGCTGCGTCGGCGCCGGTCATCGGCTGGCCTTGCGTCGCCGAGGCGTCGGGATCGGTCGTGGCCGGGTCCGGAGGCACCTGGCCGCCCGGGGTCTGGCTGTCGACCGCGTGCGGCAGCAGATGGGCCAGCATCTCGGTGGCGACGCTCGCCGGCACGCCATGCGCCTCGGCGAAGCTCTCGATCTGCTGCGGCGGGAACACTCGTGTCACCTCCTCCGCCGCCAGCGGCAGATTGCCGCCGCCGCCGGTCCAGGACTGCACCTTGTTGCCGAGCCCGGCCGCCTCGAACTTCGACATGATTCCCTGCAGCCCGCCGGCGCTGGCGAAGGCCGTCGACAGCAGGCCGCCCGCCGCGTCGGCATGCCCCTGGTTCTGCATCAGGCCTTCCAGCGACCCCATGAATCCGCTCATCCGTCGTTCCTTACCTTGTGTTGCGGGTCCGTCACGACCGTCTCGATCCTGAGCCGAACGGCCTGCCGCGGATCGGGTTCCGCCCCGTGCCGTGGGCCCTGCAACCGGAGCCCTGGCCGGGCAGTTGTGCAGTGCGATGCCGCATCCCGAGACCTGGCTGAAAGTGATGCCCGATGGGCTGTGGTGCGAGCCGGGCGGCTTCTTCATCGATCCGGTGAACCCCGTCGAGCGGGCCGTCATCACCCATGCCCATGCCGACCATGCGCGGCCCGGCAACGGGGCCGTGCTGGCCAGCGCTGAGACGCTGGCGATCATGGACGTGCGCATGGGGGAGGGGCGGTCGGGCCGCACCCAGCAGGCGCTGGCCTATGGCGAAATCCTGCGGGAGGGCGAGGTCACGCTCTGGCTGCAGCCAGCCGGCCACGTGCTGGGCAGCGCGCAGGTGGCGATGGAGTATCGCGGCAGCCGCGCCGTGGTGTCGGGCGACTACAAGCGCGTGGCCGACCCGACCTGCCGGCCGTTCGAGCCGATCGCCTGCGACGTGTTCGTCACCGAGGCGACGTTCGGGCTGCCGGTGTTCCGGCACCCGCCGCCGGCCGGCGAGATCGCGCGGCTGCTGGACAGCGTGCGGCTGTTCCCGGAGCGCACGCACGTCATCGGCTGCTACGCGCTGGGCAAGTGCCAGCGGCTGATCCGGCTGCTGCGCGAGGCTGGCTATGACGGGCCGCTCTACCTGCATGGGGCGCTGCTGCCGGTGTGCCGCGCCTACGAGGCGATGGGCGTGCCGCTCGGCGATCTGCGGCCTGCGACCGTCGCCGCAAAGGCGGAGCTGGTGGGCGCCATCGTGCTGGCGCCGCCGTCGGCGATCGCGGATCGCTGGGCGCGGCGGCTGGCCGATCCGGTGACCTGCCTGGCGTCGGGCTGGATGCGGGTGCGGCAGCGCGCCCGGGCGAAGGGCATCGAGCTGCCGCTGGTGATCTCCGACCATTGCGACTGGGACGAGCTGTGCCGGACGCTGGTCGATGTCGGCGCGCCGGAGGTCTGGGTCACGCACGGCCGCGAGGAGGCCCTGATCCATGCCGCCGAAGCCCAAGGCCGCGTCGGTCGCGCGCTGCGCCTGGTCGGCTACGGAGACGAAGAGGAAGAGGATCCGGGTCCGGGGCCGTCAGGCGACAGCGTGCCGCACACGACGGCCCCAGCGGGTCCAGGGCAGAGCCCTGGCCGTGCTTCCTGATGATCGCGTTTGCGGAATTGCTAGAGAGATTGACGCTCACGCCCGGACGACTGGCCAAGGTCGCCCTGCTGCGCCGCTTCTTCGAGACCGAGCCCGACCCCGACCGCGGCATCGGCCTGGCCGCGCTGACCGGCGAGCTGTCGTTCCAGACGGCTAAGGCCGGCTTGATCCGCGGGCTGGCCGAAAGCCGCACCGATCCTGTGCTGTTCGCCTGGTCCTACGACTATGTGGGCGACCTGGCCGAGACGGTGGCGCTGATGTGGCCGGAGCGCCCGACCAACGCCGCCCCGCCGCTGCTGGCCGAGGTGGTGGCCGCGCTGGCGACGACGCCCAAGCCCGAGCTGCCGGCCCTGGTGGCCAGCTGGCTCGACGCGTCGCCGGCGTCGGTGCGGTTCGCGATCCTGAAGCTGATCACCGGGGCGCTGCGGGTCGGGGCCTCGGTGCGGCTGGCGAAGATCGCGCTGGCGGAGCTCGGCGGCGGGACCATCGCCGCGGACGACATCGAGGAGGTCTGGCACGGGCTGCTGCCGCCCTATGCCGAGCTGTTCGCCTGGGTGGAGGGGCGGGGGCCGCGGCCCGATCCGGCCGATGCGCCGGTGTTCCGGCCGCCGATGCTGGCGCACCCGCTGGAGGCGCCGGACCTGGCGGCGCTCGAATTCGCCAGCTTCGCCGCGGAGTGGAAGTGGGACGGCATCCGGGTGCAGCTGGTCTCGACTCCGGGCGGCCGCCGGCTCTACTCGCGCGGCGCCGACGACATCTCGGCGGCGTTCCCGGAGATCGTCGAGCGCATGGGCTTCGACGCGGTGCTGGACGGCGAGCTGCTGGTGCTGCGGGACGGCGAGGTGGCGCCGTTCGCCGACCTGCAGCAGCGGCTGAACCGCAAGGCGCCGACCGCGCGGATGATGGGCGAGTTCCCGGTGGCGGTGCGGCTCTACGACATCCTGTTCGACCGCGGCGACGATGTGCGGCCGTTGCCGTTCACCGAGCGCCGCGTCCGGCTGGAGGCGTTCGTGACGCGCGAGCGGCCAGACCGCATGGACCTGTCGGAGATCGTCACCGCGCCCAGCCTGGCGGCGCTGTCGGTGCTGCGCGACGGCGCCCGCGCCGCCTCGATCGAGGGACTGATGCTGAAGCGCCGCGACAGCCCCTACCTGCCGGGCCGGCCGAAGGGTCTTTGGTGGAAGTGGAAGCGCGACCCGCTGACGATCGACGCGGTGCTGATGTATGCGCAGCGCGGTCACGGCAAGCGCAGCTCGTTCTACTCCGACTACACGTTCGGGCTGTGGCGGGAGACGGAGGCCGGCGTCGAGGAGCTGGTGCCGGTCGGTAAGGCCTATTCCGGCTTCACCGATGCCGAGCTGGTGCAGCTCGACCGCTGGATCCGCAACAACACCACGCAGCGATACGGCCCGGTGCGGGAGGTCGACCACGATCCCCGCAGCGGCATCGTGCTGGAGATCGCCTTCGACGCGGCGCAGCGCTCGAGCCGGCATAAATCCGGGGTGGCGCTGCGCTTTCCGCGCGTCGCCCGGCTGCGCCTGGACAAGCGGCCGGAGGAGGCCGACCGGCTCGACGGCCTGATGCGCACGATCGTCTGAACGGATGTCGGATCCGGCCTTCTTCCGGCGCGACGCCGCCGTGGTAGCGCGCGACCTGATCGGCGCCCGGCTGCTGGTCGACGGCGTCGGCGGCGTGATCGTCGAGACCGAGGCCTACGACCCTCTCGATCCCGCCTCGCACAGCGCGCGCGGCCCGAGCCCGCGCAACGCGGCGATGTTCGGGCCCGTCGGCCGCGCCTACGTCTACCGCTCGTATGGCATCCACTGGTGCCTCAATCTGGTGTGCGGGTGCGAGCCAGGCAGCGCCGTGCTGATCCGGGCGCTGGAGCCGACCGATGGTCTGGCCGAGATGCAGGCAAGGCGCGGGGTGGCGGTGCTGCGCGACCTCTGTCGCGGCCCTGGCCGCCTGTGCCAGGCGCTCGGCATCACCGGCGCCCTCGATCACCATCCGCTCGACGTCCCACCATTCGCGCTGCAGACGCGAGGCGACGCGATTGCGGTGCTGCCCGGCCCGCGCATCGGCATCACCCGCGGCGTCGACACGCCCTGGCGGTTCGTCATGGCGGGGTCGCGCTTCGTGAGCCGGACGATCGCCGCGCGTCAGGCTTGATCGGGCAAGGGCGGCAGGCTCCGGGTTCAGCCGATCATCCGGCCATGGGCGCGCTCATTCGCCGTCGGCGCCGCTGCCCGACCCGGTGATCCCGGCGCGCGACGGGGCCGCGGAGCCCGGCTCCACCGTGCGCGTCATGGCGGCGACCTCGGCGTCGGTGCCGACCTCGGCGGCATCGAGCCGCGCACCCTGACGGGTCTCCGCCAGCGCCTCCTGCACCGCGTCCGGATCGACGTGCGTGGCCTCGGCCAGCAGACGCTCCGCCTCGTCCAGCGCACCCTCCCGCTGCGCCCGCATCGAAGCCTCGACCAGGCGCCGCGCGATCCCGTGCTTGTCCTCGCCGGCGGTCCCCGGCTCCCCGCGATCGGCCATCGTGTCCCCGTCTTCGCTGCGCCGTGACAACCGGTCACCGCGCGGCGGGTTGCACGGCCGTCATTGCGGGCCGAGCTCGGCGGCATTCAGGGAGTACTGGTCCGGAACATGGCTGCCGACCAGCAGCAGCATGCGGAAGTCGTGCCGCTTGATCGCGGCGTCCAGCGCTGGCTGGTAGCGGTAGGGGATGTCGTAGGCCTGCGCATATTGCTGCAGCTCGACGTCGCCGGTGAGGTCCGGCACCGGCGTGCCGCAGATCTGAATCGCCTGGTAGAACAGGGTCCCGAAATCGTCGACCTGGCTGTCGAGGCAGGCGGTATCGCCCGGCTTCTGCGGATGGAAGTCGATCCCGCAGCCAGAGAGCAACGCCACCGCCAGCAGCAGGGCGGTCATCCGGGCAGCGATCATGGGAGCCTCTTCCTCGACGGACTGCAAAGGCGGCGCCGCGCCGATGGTTGCGGCGTTGGGCGAACGAGCCGGCGACCGCGGTCGCTTTCTATCGAGGGCGGCGGGCGGTATAGGAAATGACCGGTCACAGCCAGGAGAGCAGCATGGGCGTCGATGCCACCACCTACCGCGAGGCGATGTCCCGGCTCGGCGCCGCGGTCAACATCGTCACGACACGCGACGAGACGGGCCCGCACGGATTCACGGCGTCGGCGGTGTGCTCGGTCACCGATGCGCCGCCGACCCTGCTGGTCTGCATCAACCGCAACGTCCGGTCGCGCCCGACGGTCCAGATGAATGGTCCGATCTGCATCAACACCCTGAGCCACGCGCAGCAGCACGTGTCCGCTACCTTCTCGAGCGGCAAGATCGAGATGGCCGAGCGCTTCGAGGTCGGCACCTGGACCACGCTCGAGACCGGCGCGCCGATGCTGCACCAGGCGCTGATGTCGTTCGACTGCCTGGTCTCCGACATCCTCGAGGTCGGCACCCACAGCGTGGTGTTCTGCGCCATCCAGGCGATCCACCTCGGCGATCCGGCGGAGGCGCTCGTGTATTTCTCCCGCGGCTACCACAGCGTCGGAACCCCCCGGATCTAGGGGTATAGGCCGCTTTCAGCCTGGGGCGTGGCCGCTGGACGGCGTGTCCAAGAACGACCTGTTCCGCCCGCCGAGCGCGGTTCCGTCCTCCTAAGCTTTCTCGGCAGCGGAACTGCCGACTTCAAGTGACCGGCCGCTTGTCGGGTGCACACCATCGGCCGAGCGTCCGGTCAGGGAGCAGCAACGACTCCCCAAAACGAATAATAATCGGAGGGACCTTCAATAAGCTTTTCCCGACGGCCTGCGCCTGCGCGGCCCTTTCGTTCGCTTGCCAGCCGCCGCCGGCGATGGCGGTGCCAGGGACCTCGGCCGAAAACCCGTTCAAGTCGTTCGACCAGATCTCCGTCGACCCGTTCCTGCAGCTGGGGGCGCTCGCGAGCCGGTCGTCAAAGAGCGTGACCCTGTTCAACGCCTTCACCAACCAGCCGATCGGGCAGACGGCCCCGGTCTTCGCCGGCGTGGGCGCGGACGTGGATGACTCCGGCCCCGACGGCGTGGTCATCGCGGGCACCAGGCTGTGGGGGACGGACTATCCAAGCCAGGTGCGGGTGTTCGACCTGCTGCCGGACCCGACATCGCCGAAGCGGATCGCGGTCATCAAGACCGGCGGCACCTCGCGTGCCGACTCGATCGACGACGACCTGTTCACGCAGCGTGTCGCAGTCGCCAACGGCGACACCAGCCCGGCGTTCATCACCCTGATCTCGACCAAGACCCTGAAGATCACCAACCGCATCGTATTCGACGGCGCCAACGGCACGCCGGATGCCGTCGCCCAGGGGATCGGGACCGTGCTCTTCGATTACGCGTTGGGGTCGTTCCTCGCCACCGTCACCCAGCTCGGCGCCGATCCGACCGAGGGCGCGATCGCGGTGATGGACCCTCGCGATGGGCACGTGACGCGGCTGATCACCGGCATCGACGGATGCGAGCCGTCCACGCTCGCGGAAGGGCCGGGTGACAACGTCATCGTCGCGTGCGATCCCGGCTCTCCCGCGCCCGACCCGATCGCGTTCGCCCTTCGGACCTACGTGGTGAACGTGCGCACCGGCGCGATCCTGGCGAACATCACGCAGGTCGGCGGCGGGGACTTCGTCGCCTACGATCTGGTCCATCGGCGCTACTACACCGCGTCCCGCGACTACTTCACCGATCCGAATGCGACGGCGCCGACACCGGTGCTCGGCGTGATCGACGCGTCGACCAACCAGTGGATCGAGAACGTGCCCACCGGGCCGAACGCGCACAGCGTGGCCACGAACCTGCTGACCGGCGCGGTCTACCTTCCGCTCGCCAGCCCGAACCCGCTCTGCGACGGGTTGCCGGGCTGCATCGCCGTGTTCAAGTCGGTGTCCGCGGGGCAAGTGCGATCCGATACGGGGGGCGCCGTCCAGGGACCGTTCGGCGCCTCCGCTCACCCGGCGCCGAACGGTCCCATGCTCGCCCGGTAGTTCTGCGGCGCCAGCGGCAGCAGCGCATGCGGCGGCAGGTCGTAGACGTTGATCATGAACCGGCCGACGCCGATCCGCTCGACCGGTTGCCCGAACTCGCGGCGAACCGCGTCCTCGGGCGCCGTGAAGACGTCCATCGGGCCGATCTGGTCGGAGATGAAGAAGACGCGGCCGTGCCAGTCCCGGGCCGGGCCGCGGAACCAGTCGAGGTTGCTCAGGTAGCCGAGCGGATGCAGCCGTCCGTCGTCCGCCTCGTAGAGCGGCAGGCTCGTGATCTCCCGGTCGCTGAGCGCGGTGACGATCGTGGCCTCCCAGTAGCCGGCATAGCCGTGCCGGAGGCCGCGCCGCTCCAGGATGTCGATGATCCGGTGCATCTCCGGGATGGCCGTGACCCGGCGTGGCGGGTCGCGCGAGATCAGCAGCGTGCCGACCACGATCGACGCCAGCAGGGCGACGAGGCCGTATCCGGCCGCCAGCGGCTGCGGCCCGAACCGCCTGGCGGCCAGGATCGAGCCGGTCACCGCCGCGGGCAGGAAGAAGCGCACGCACGCCTCGTTGATGATCACCGTGGTGACGCAGGTGCCGGCGATGCAGAGGGTCAGGCTGAACCACAGGAGCTGCTCGAGCTCCTCGCCCGGCGGCGCCGGCCGGTGCCGCGGCCAGTCCTGGACCCGGCGCAACAGGCGACCGCCGGCATAGACCCAGGCGAGGACGACCATCACCACGAACGGCGCGCGCAGGAGGGCGATGGCGGGACCGCCGACCAGGGGCTCGCCCAGGCCATGGCCGAAGAACTCCGCCCCCAGCAGGCGGGCGATGCTCTCGGCGGCGGAGGCGGCGTGGTCGAGCAGCTCCGGGAACGTCGCCAGCGTGACCGACAGCGAGGTGCTGTGGAAGCCGCCATTATGGGCGTCGAGGCTGAGCAGCATGTGCGCGAGCCCGATCGCGCCGACGACGATGGCGATCCAGGTGGCACCCGGCCGCCAGGCCCGCCGCCGGCGCATGCCGAGCAGCGAGACCGCGAGGATGGGCAGGCAGGCGACGAGCTTGAAGATCGGGTCCGCCATGGCACCGGCGGTCATGATCAGGCCGAACGCGACGAGGCGCTGGACCCGCCGCCACGGCCGGGCCGGGCTGGCCGTGGCGGGGTCTGTCGCGACCAGGGCGAAGGCCAGCAGCGTCAGCAGGATGGTCGAGCCGTGCGAGCCGATGTTGGTGATGGTGACATCGCGCCAGCCGTGGCTGAAGCGGTTGAAGGCGAGCAGCGCCAGGGCGATCGAGATGGTCCCGGGCAGGACCCGGGACCGCAGGCCGATGCAGGCGAGGCCGGTCCCGACCAGGGCGATGGCCGCCCAGATCGCCGCCTCCAGGCCCTGCATGAAGATCGGGTGCCAGCCGAACAGCAGCCTCAGGATCGCCATGGCCAGGACGTCGGTCGGGTAATAGCTGTCGAACGCCATCACCCAGCCGTGCAGCTGCCAGTTGCCCTCCGCCATCTCCACGCCGGCCAGGAAATTGCCGGCATCGTCGGAATTGCGGTAGTCGCCGGTCGAGACGGCGAAGCGGTCGGCGGCGAGGAGCCCGAACGCGGCGAATGCGGCGATCGCCCAGACGAGCGTCCGGATCAAGGGGCGGGAGGAACGGGATGCGGGACGAGGCCCGCCCGGGAGGCCGTCCGTCCGGGCGCGCACAGAGCGGCTGGCACTCAATGGCCGGGACTCCTGCCGCGCCAGCCCCCGCACCCGAGGGCTGGCGGTCCGTCCGGCGCGCTAGCCACGGACGATCGCCGGCCGGGACAGCGTGGTCGTCACGCCGCTTCCGCCAGGTCGCGCCAGCCGGCGCCCCCCAGCGTCCAGGCGAGCAGGCCCTTCTGCGCGTGCAGGCGGTTCTCGGCCTCGTCGAACACGACCGACCAGGGCCCCTCCATCACCTCGTCGGTGACCTCCTCGCCGCGATGCGCCGGCAGGCAGTGCATGAACAGCGCGTCCGGCCGGGCCTCGCCCATCAGCGCCGCGTTCACCTGATAGCCTTCGAGGCGCCCGCGCCGGTTCTCGGCCGGATCGTCCGACATGCTGGTCCAGGTGTCGGTGACCACGCAGTCGGCCCCGCGCACGGCGGCGCGCGGATCGGTCACCAGCTCGACGCGGCCGGTCCCAGTGCCCTCCGATGCCGCCCAGTCCAGCACGTCCTGGCGCGGCCGCAGCGCGGGCGGCGTCGCCAGCCGCAGCGTGAAGCCGAAGCGAACCGCCGCCTCGATCCAGCTCGTGGCCATGTTGTTGCCGTCGCCGCACCAGGCGACGACGCGGCCGGCGATCGGGCCGCGATGCTCCTCGAAGGTTAGGATGTCGGCCAGCAGCTGCACCGGATGCGAGACCTCGGTCAGGCCGTTGATCACCGGGATGGTGGCATGGCGGGCCAGCGCCTGCAGCTTGGCTGCGCGGTCGGTGCGCAGCACCAGCGCGTCCAGGAAGCGCGACAGCACGCGGCCGGTGTCGGCGATGGTCTCGCCGCGGCCGAGCTGCATGTCGCGCGGACTCAGCACCACCACGTCGCCGCCGAGCTGGCGCATCGCCACCTCGAACGACACCCGGGTGCGCGTGGACGGCTTCTCCAGCATCAGCCCCAGCGTCAGCCCGTCGAACGGGCGGCGCGGGTGCGCGCGCCGGCCTGTCCGATGCGCCCGCTTCATCGCCGCCGCCGCGTCCAGGATCTCGCGCAGCAGTGCCGCGTCGCGGTCGCGGAGGTCGAGGAAGTGCCGCAGCGCCGGCGCCGGCCCGGCGACGACATCCGGTTCCGGCAGCGGGATCTGCAGCAGGCTGCTCACGACGCCGCCATCTCCCGGACCGGTTCGGCGGAGCGGCGGTCCTGCGTCGGCGCCAACCGTTCGGCCGCCCGCGCCAGCCGGTCCGCGGCCTCCAGGCACTCGGCGTCGCTCACCACCAGCGGCGGGATGATGCGCAGCACGTTGTCGCCGGCGGTCACCACCAGCAGCTCCTCCTGCAGCGCCGCCTCCTGCAGATCGGCCACCGGCAGCCGGCAGCGCAGCCCGATCATCAGCCCGGCGGCGCTCTCGTGCCCGCGCACGCCCTCGTAGACGTCCGGGCGCGCCGCGATCAGCCGCTCCAGGGCCGCTGCCAGCGTACGGCCGCGCGCCTGCACGCCATCGAGGAAGCCCGGCGCCAGCAGCACGTCCAGCACCGCGTTGCCGGCGGCGCAGGCCAGCGGGTTGCCGCCGAAGGTGGTGCCGTGCGAGCCCGGCGTCAGGTGGCGCGCCACCGCCTCGGTGGCCAGGATGGCGCCGAGCGGGAAGCCGCCGCCGATGCCCTTGGCGGTGGAGACCACGTCCGGCCGGACCTCGGCCCATTCGTGGGCGAACAGCCGGCCGGTGCGCCCCATGCCGCACTGCACCTCGTCGAGCCCGAGCAGCAGCCCGAACTCGTCCGCCGCGGCGCGCAGCTCGCGCAGGAAGCGGGGGCCGGCATCGTTCACGCCGCTCTCGCCCTGGATCGGCTCGACCATGATCGCCGCCGTGGTGGGGCCGATGGCGTCGCGCACCGCGTTCATGTTGCCGAGCGGCACGTGGTCGAAGCCCGGCGCCGGCTCGCCGAAGCCGGACAGGTATTTCGGGTTGCCGGTGGCCGACAGCATCGCCAGCGTGCGGCCGTGGAAGGCGCCGTCGAAGCAGACGATGCGCGTGCGCTCGGCGTGGCCGGTGGCGGCCTGGGCGCGGCGCATCAGCTTGACCATGCCCTCGTTGGCCTCGGCGCCCGAGTTGCAGAAGAATACGCTGTCGGCGAACGACGCCTCCACCAGCCGCGCCGCCAGCCGCTCGGCCTGCGGCACGCGGTAGAGGTTGGAGACGTGCATCACCCGGCCGGCCTGCTCGGCGATGGCGGCGACCAGATGCGGGTGGTTGTGGCCGAGCGAGGAGGTGGCGATGCCCGCCCCGAAATCGAGGAATCGTCGGCCTGCCGCCGTGTACAGCCAGGCGCCGTCGCCCCGCTCGAAGGCGAGGTCGGCACGGTTGTAGGTCGGCATCAGCGCAGGGATCATGAGGAATCTGTCAGCCACGCGGGCTCGTTGGGGTTGAAGGCAGCCAAGCGAGCATGCGAGCCGGTCCAAGTTCAAGTCAAACCACGCCCCGTCATGGCTCGCCCGCGCGGTCGTCCTGGCGTCCGGTTCCCGGCCGGCCGGTGGTGCGGCATGATCGTCGCCATGCAGGACCAGCTCCTCCCGGCGCGCCGCGACCGGACTGTCGCCGCCGGCCCGGCACCGGACCGCGCCCGGCTGCGCGAGGCGGCGCTGGCGCATCTCGCTCGGTTCGCCGTCTCCGAGGCCGGGCTGCTGCGGGTGCTGGACCGCCGGATCCGGCGCTGGGCTCAGCGTGCAGGCGCCGAGGGCGCAGCCCCGGAGCAGGTGGCGTCGCAATCGCGGACGGCGCGGGACGACGCCCGCCTGGTCACGGCCCGGCTGGTCGCCGACGGCGTGCTGGACGATAGCGCCTATGCCGAGGCGCGCGCGCGGTCGCTCGCCCGCAGCGGCCGCTCGCGGCGAGCGACGCTGGCGCACCTGGCCGGGCGCGGCGTCGATCCGGAGCTGGCGCGGAGCGTGCTGCCCAACGATCCCGACGCCGACCTCGCCGCCGCGGTGCTGCAGGCGCGGCGCCGCCGGATCGGCCCGTATGCCGATGGAGAAGGGGACGCCGGGGCGGAGGCTGCGACGGTCGATCCGGTCGCGCGCAACCGGGCGCTGGCGGCGCTGGGCCGTGCCGGCTTCGACCGGGACACCGCCGAGCGGGCGCTGGGGCTGGACCGGGCGGCGGCCGACGCGCTGATCCTGGCGCTGCGCCGCGGCTGAACGGCGGCTTGAAACAACTTGCATGCGAGGCCGGACGGCGCCATGTCGTCCCCGTGTCACGGTCGATCGGCGGCATCCGCATCGACAGGAAGGGGCGTCTCCCATGGGTAGCTTGAGCATCTGGCATTGGCTGATCGTGCTGGCGGTGGTCCTTTTGCTGTTCGGCGGCAGCAGCAAGATCAGCACGCTGATGGGCGACTTCGCCAAGGGCATCAAGTCGTTCAAGAAGAACATGGGCGAGGACGAGTCCATGGAGCACGGCGCGCCGTTGCCGCCGCCGCCGCCCCAGGTCGCACAGGGTGTCACCGTCGGCCATGCGCCGCCCGCCGCGTACCAGTCGCAGCCGGCGCCCTACCCGCAGCAGGCTCAGCCCTATCCGGCCGCATCGTCGGTCCCGGTCGAGCCGGCGCGTCATTCGGGCTGACCTGCCGGCGCATCGATCGCGCGGGCTCGCTGACATCCCCCATGGCCACGCCGCCGTTTCGATGGCGGTTCGCGCTGCCGGGCGTCTCTGCTACGCCGGTGGCATGACGACACGCTACACCGGCTGGACCGACATTCCCGACGAGGCGCGCGGCACCATCCTGGCGCTTGGCAACTTCGACGGCGTGCACCGGGGCCATGCACACCTGCTGCGGACGCTGCATGCGGCGCGTCCAAGTGCCACCCTGGGCGTGCTGACGTTCGAGCCGCATCCGCGCGAGCTGTTCCGGCCGGACGACGCGCCGTTCCGCCTGTCTCTGTCGGACGAGCGGCAGGACGCCCTGGCCGCTCTGGGGGTCGGACGCATCTTCGAGATCCCGTTCGACCGTGCCTTCTCGCTGCTGACCGCGCGGCGTTTCGTGCAGGAGGTGCTGCACGAGGCGCTGGGCGCCACGCATCTCGCCTGCGGTGCCGACTTCGCCTACGGCCATCGCCGCGGTGGCGACGTGGCGACCTTGGCCGCGCACGCGGAGGCGCTGGGGATCGGCCTTACGGTGGTTCCGGCGCTGACCGACGCCGGCGGCCCATACTCCTCGACGCGCATCCGCCGCGCGCTGCTGGACGGCTATCCGGAGCGGGCCGGCGAGGAGCTGGGCCGGCCGTGGGCGGTGCGGGGCGTGGTCAGACATGGCGACAAGCGCGGCCGGCTGCTCGGGTTTCCGACCGCCAACATCCAGCTGGGCCGGCATCTGGAGCCGGCGCGTGGGGTGTATGCGGTGACGGTGCGGCTGCCGGATGGCGGCCTGTGGCCGGGCGTCGCCAATATCGGCCGGCGGCCCACGGTCAACGACACGCTGGAGAGCCGGCTCGAGGTCAATCTGTTCGACTTCGACGGCGATCTGTATGGCCAAGTGCTGTCGGTCTCGCTGCACACGCTGCTGCGGGCCGAGCAGAAGTTCGACGGCCTCGACGCGCTGAAGGCGCAGATCACGCTCGACGCCAAGAGCGCCCGCGCCTACCTGAAGACCTGAAAATGGATTTTCAAGGCTCCGCCTTGAACGGGTTCAGGGCAGAGCCCTGGCCTTCCTTCCCCTCCGCCTTTCAGGAGGAGCTGTCGCAGCTCCTGCACTGGCGCCGCGATGTCCGCCGCTTCCGCGCGGATCCGTTGCCGGATGGCCTGCTCATGCAACTGCTGGAGCTGGCGCACACCGCGCCTTCGGTCGGGCTCAGCCAGCCCTGGCGGTTCGTGACGGTGGACGATCCGCGTCGCCGTGCCGCGATTCGCGCCAGCCATGAGGCCTGCAACGCCGCCGCGGCCCTGGCCCAGCCGGTCGAGTACGTGCGGCTGAAGCTCGCCGGCCTGGACGAGGCCCCGTGCCACGTGGCGGTGTTCGCCGATCCCGATCCCGGGCAGGGAAGCGGGCTCGGCCGTGCCACGATGCCGGAGACGGCGGCCTATTCGGCGGTGATCGCGGTGCACACGCTGTGGCTCGCGGCGCGGGCGGCCGGCATCGGGCTGGGCTGGGTGTCGATTCTGGATCCGGCGGCGGTGGCGGCGGCGCTGGAGGTGCCCCCGGACTGGCGCTTCATCGGCTATCTCTGCCTGGGCTACCCGCGGGAGGTGTCCGACAGCCCGGAGCTGGAGCGGGCCGGCTGGGAGCAGCGCGGTCCGCTGCGGGCTCGTCTGCTGCGGCGCTAGCCGGCGGTGGTCAATGGGACCGGCTTGCCTGCGCCTGTCTCTCGGCATCGAGAATGGCGGATGTCAGGGCGCGGAGATGCGGGAGAAGCCGCACGTTCAGGAGCACGACGCTGTCGACGCCTTCGCTTTCGGCGAGGAAGGCCGCTCCCGCGATCGGACCGGCGCTTGGTGCCAGCCGGCTGCTGAAGGTGCCCATCCCGTCGTGGTGAGGCGGGGTCGTGTCGTCGACCTCCTTCCGGTCGCGGCGGGCGGTCCTGTCGGTGGGGTAGGGGCCGTGGGGAGTGTGGTCTGCCTCGTTCAACGTCGTCGACAAGACGGCGCTTCGACGGGAACAGCCGCGAGACGATCTCGGCCACCTGATCGCGGCCCGGGTTCTCGCCGTCGAGGAACGATAGCTCGATCGCCGGGCGCTTGAGGCTCGAGAAGCCGGGCAGGGCATCGGCCGTGTCGGCATCCGGTGTCCAGGAGCAGGACGGCGCCGCCCGAGCCATAGCTGCCGGTGCAGTGCCAGCCGCATGGCGCCAGGACGGTCCCGCTTGCCGAGACGTAGCCCGATGCCGTGGCATGATGCTCAGTGCAGGACGATCTCGACGCGACGGTTCTGCGGCTCGCGGGTGTCGGGTCCGGTCGGCACCAGCGGGTGGCTCTCGCCGAACCCGTGGGTGTCGATGGCGCTGCCCGGCACGCCGTCGCGGATCAGCTCGGCCTTCACGCTCTGCGCGCGGCGGATCGAGAGGCCGATATTGTAGCGGGCGCCGCGGGCGCCGCCGTGGATGGACGAGTTGTCGGTGTAGCCGTCGACCTCGATGCGGGTGGTCTGCACGTGGGTTGAGGCCTGCGCCGCCTGGGCGACGATCTCGCGGGCACGCGGCGTGAGGTCCGAGCGGTCCCAGTCGAAGAACACCAGGTAGGTGCGCGCCTCGGCCGGCGGGGCGGCGGGAACGACGGGGGCCGCCGGCGGCGGCGGCGGGGGTGCCGTGTTGAAGGCGTAGCGGACGCCCAGCATGACCTCGTGATTGAAGATGTTGTTCACGTCGCTGGAGTAGATCAGGCGCCGACCGTTGGAGATCACGACGTCGTTCGGACCCACCCCGCGGTAGAATGCCGAGGGCGATACCACGCCGATGAAGCGGTACTCCGCGGTCAGCGACAGGCCGCGAAGGAGGCCGATCGGGTAGCTCAGGCCGGCGATCCCCTGATAGGCGAAGTCGCCCTCGTCCACGGTCACGCCGCTGCCACCGCGGACGCCGTAACGACTCGAGTTCACGTGGTCGAGCTCGATGTCTTGATAGCCGACACCGAGGCCGATAAAGGGCGTCACCGGCAGCCGCAGCGGCAGGTCGTAGAGCACGTTGGCGAAGCCGCCGAACTGCTGTTCGTAGCCGCCGGCCCGTTCCGGTATCGAGAGATGCACGCCGCGAACGTGATCGTCGGCGTAGTCGCCCTCGATCTCCAGACGCAGCCCGTTGCCGAGGCCGAAGCCGATGCTTGCCTGGGTCGCCACCCCCGGGTCGAAGGTGTACTGGCGAGCCAGCGGGCCATATCCGTCGTGAGGGCTGAAGCTCTGGTCCTGCAGGAAGTCGACCCCGGCGCCCAGGCTGACGTACGGACCGAGCACCGGGGCCGCCGCGAGCGCGCCGGCGGCGGGAGCGGCCGCGCCGGCCAGCAGCAATGCCACCCCACGCTTGCCGAGGCTCGGGATCGACATGGTGGGATGCTCCGCAGGGGTCGCCGGGCGCCGGCCTTGACGACGGCACGACGAGCCGGATAGACGATCCGGCGAACCATGTCGATCCCGCATCGACCGCGCCGGGCGGCGATGCCCTACCGGCGCCGGCCGCGCAGCCGGGCGAGCCAATGTCGCGGCCGTTCCAGCGCGTCCCATATCCGGCCCAGCGGGCGCAGCACCGGTTCAAGGGCCGTCAGCGCGTCCAGCGTCCGGTCGGACCGTTGCAGCAGCGCGGCGACCGCCGCCTCCAGCCGGATCAGCCGCTCCTGGGTGTCGGCGTGGCGGCCGTGGCCCCAGCCGCCGTTGCGATCGAGGCGGTCCTGCACCGCCTGCAGCGACGGGGCCAGCGCCGCCTCGAGCGCCGGGACGATCCCGGCCGGCCCCGCGGCGCCGGACGCGGCCTCGCGCAGCAGCCGGTTGCGCCGCAGGGTGGCCGCGATCCCATCCCGCCGATCGAGGCCGGCCGAGCGGTTGGCATACGGGCCGGCGCGCGTGATGCGGCGGTAGGTGAAGGCCAGGCGGCGCGGGACCACGCCGATCTCGCCCTCCAGCAACAGCGCGCTCGCCAGGCCGGCGGCGTCGTGGCCCGCGATCGCGCCCGTCCGGCGCAGCCGGTCCAGCACCGCGCCCCGCATCAGCAGGCAGATCGGCGGCACGCCCGGCCCGCCCAGCAGCCGCGCCAGCTCCAGCGGGTAGGGGTCGGAGAAGCCGGGCTCGCGCCGCTCCTCGACCACGCCGTCCGCCTCCATGCGCTCCTCGACCCGCCAGCCATGGCAGGCCACCGCCACATGGTCCGCCGCGGCGCCGGCCAGCCCGGCGCGCAGGAAGTCCGGGTGCCAGGCATCGTCGTCGTCGTGCAGCGCCACCCAGTCGGCGGCGCCGGCCTGCGCCAGCCCGAGTGCCGCCGCCCGGTCAGGAGCCGCGTCCGGCGCGGGCAGCAGCGTCAGCCGGTCGCCGAAGGCGGTGGCGTAGGTCCGGGCCAGCGCCTCCACCGGGCCGGGCGCGCCGGCATTGACCAGGATCAGCCGCCAGTCCGCGTGGGTCTGACCCAGGATGCCGCACAGGGCCCGGGCCAGCAGGATCGGGCGGTCATGGGTGCGCAGCACGATCGAGACCGTGATCATGGCAGGAAGAATGTTCTTTTTTGGAAAAAAAGAACCAAAAAACTTCTGTCCATCAGGTTCATGATCTCCGGGTGAGTCCGCGACAGCGTGACAAAAGTCTTTTGCTTCTTTTCTTCAGAAAAGAAGGCCTTTCTTAATCATACTGTCGGAGGTTGCGCGGGCCGTGATGCGCCAGCAGGCTGCGCGCCAGGCCGCCCAGCTCGGCGCGACGGACGCCGGCGGCGGCCTCGTGCCACCCCAGCATGGTGCCGGTGCGCCAGCCGCAGCGCTTGTGCCGGGCGATCAGCGCCTCGGCGTCGGCGGGGCAATCCGTGGGGGCGAGCGGCTCGAACGCGACGTGGTCGTGGCCGTCGCAATGGCCGAGCCGGCTCAGCAGCCGGCGTTCGTCCGGCGTCGGCGACAGGCACACCGCGTCGATCGCCGCGATCACCGCGTCCGGCGTCAGCTCGGCCAGGTCGAGCGATCCCGCGCTACCCGGGAACACGGCCGCCACGGTCTCCAGTGCACCCTCCTGGAACGGCCGGATCATGGTCTCGTACTGGGCCCGTTCGGCCGCGTGCTCGGCGAATACCGGCTCCCAGCGCCCGTCCTGCTGCCGATAGCCCGACACCGTGCCGTGCGGCGCGGTGTGCAGCTCCTCCAGCAGCCCGACCGCGTCCAGCAGGCCGGGTTGCTCGCCGGGCGGCCGGTAGTCGCTGGCGAAGGCCGCCTCCATCAGCCCGGCGGCGTGGCGGTTGCCGAGTGCGGCGTGCCAGAGCCCGTAATAGAAGCCGCACAGCGTCGCGGGCGGCCGCAGACCCAGCCGCTGCAGCGCACACTGCATGTTGCCGTGCCAGCCCAGATCGACGAAGCCGAGCCGGCCGGACCGGTCGAAACCCTCCTGCCGCAAATAGCCGACGAGTGCGGCGTGGCAGCCGGTCAGCATCCCGCGGATCTCAGCGGCGTGGCGCTGCAGCACGCCCTCGAACAGGTGCGAGCCGTCCGGCCACACCAGGAGCGCATCCAGCGAGCCGAACTCGCGCGCCAGCGTGCGGCCGGTGTCGCTGTCGGGGCCGAGGGACAGCCGGGCCAGTGCCGTACGGATCGTGACGGTGCCGTCGGTGCCGGACAGGAACGGCGGCAGGTAGGCGGCGAGCTGCCGGTCGGTGCTGTCGAGGGCGCCGCGGGCCAGGGTCAGCGTGCGCCGCGACACGCAGAGGTACTGGTCGGGGACGCCGAGCCGCTCGCCCAGCCCCGAGGCCTGCCAGGCCCGGCGCACCAGCCAGCCGTCGCGGGCGCCGAACGCCAGGGCGGTGACGCCGTGCCGCCGTACCCGCGCGCCCAGCCAGGCGACGAAGCCGGCGGTGACGATGCCCCCCAGCGTGCGGCCGAGATCGCGCCAGGCGGCCGTCTCGTCGGGCGGCGCCCCGGCCGGCATTGGCGCGGCCCGCGCGGCCAGGGTGGCGGCACGCTGCCGGCGCGAGAACGGCAGGATCTCCGGGCCGAGCCGGGTGCCGAGCCGCCGCGCCGAACGCGCCCGGGTGTAGGGCAGGGTGTCGATCCCGTGCGCCTCGGCCTGGGTGCCGTCGGAATGCGCGTCGTCACCGACATGCAGCAGGCGCGGCCGGCCATCCGTGGCCGCGGGCGCCAGCTCGACCAGCAGCGCCGGCCACTGCCGGCCGCTCGCCTTGGTGAGGCCGGTCTCCGACGAGACGTAAAGCGTTTGCCAGCCGGCGTAGCGGGCTCGGGTGAGCTGCTCGGCCAGGAAGGCGGCCGGCAGATACATGTCGGAGACGAACACGTACGGCTGCCCGCGCGCCGCCAGCAGGCGGGTGGCGGCCAGGATGTCGGGGACGCCGACCAGCAGGTCGGCCTCGACCGCGAGCTCCGCCTGACGCAGCAGCGCGCGATGCGGGTAGAGCGCCGGCCGCGCCTCGATCAGGCTGTCCAGGATGTCGTCGAGCCCGACCTCCTCGGCGCCGGCCGCCTGCCGCCGCAGCCGCGCCTGCCGCTCGGCGTCCTCGCGGGCCAGCGCCAGGCCGGCGGCGGCCTCGCCCACTGCCGGTGCCAGCCGCCGTTCGAGCTCCGCGAAGGCGTCGGCCGGGTTGTCCAGGGTGCGGGTCAGCGCGGTGTCGAGGATGTCGAACGAGACGATGTCGGCGGCGGCCGACTGCCGCCCGAACGCGTCCGCGAAGGCCAGATCAGGCTGCCATCTGGAGAGCGGATCGGCGGTCACGGCGGGCCGACCTCGCAGCGATGGCCCGGCTGGCGATAACCACGCCCCGGCGAACCGTCAAGCGCGGCGCCGGGCCGGCGGTTGACCCCCGGCGGCGTGGCTCCGCATAAGCGGGCGGGCTGGCCGTGGCGCCGAGTGGAACAGCATGACCGAGACAGACTACCGCGACACCGTGTTCCTGCCGCGCACCGGCTTCCCGATGCGCGGCGACCTGCCGCAGCGCGAGCCGACGATCCTGGCGCGCTGGGAGGCGATGGGGCTCGACGCGCGCATTGCCGCCGCCGGCGCCGGCCGGCCGACATTCACGCTGCATGACGGGCCGCCCTACGCCAACGGCCACCTGCATATCGGCCACGCGCTCAACAAGATCCTGAAGGACGTCGTCAACCGCGCGCGCCGGATGAGCGGCTATGCGGTGCACTACGTGCCGGGCTGGGACTGCCACGGCCTGCCGATCGAGTGGAAGATCGAGGAGGAATATCGGAAGTCCGGCCGCGACAAGGACCAGGTGCCGGTGCTGCGGTTCCGCGCCGAGTGCCGCGCCTACGCCGCGAAGTGGCTGGAGATCCAGGCGGTTGAGTTCCGCCGGCTCGGCATCCAGGGCGACTGGGCCGGCCGCTACGCCACCATGGACCATGCGTCCGAGGCGGCGATCGTCGGCGAGATCGGCCGGTTCCTGGAGAACGGCACGCTGTATCGCGGCCTACGCCCGGTGATGTGGAGCCCGGTCGAGCGGACGGCGCTGGCCGAGGCCGAGATCGAGTATCACGACCACACCAGCACCACGATCTGGGTGGCGTTTCCGATCGTCCTCGATCCGACGCCGGCGCGGGCGCTGGCCGGGGCGTCCGCGGTGATCTGGACCACGACGCCCTGGACCATCCCGGCCAACCGGGCAATCGCCTACGGACCGGAGATTGCCTACGCGGTGATCGAGGTCGAGGGGGTGGCGGAGGGCGGCGCCCTGCGGCCGGGCGCCCGGCTGCTGGTCGCCGCGGGGCTGGCCGACGCGTTCGCGGCCACCGCCGGCATCGTCGGCCACCGGGTGCTGCACACGCTGCCGGGCTCGGCGCTGGCGGGTGCCGTGTTCGCGCATCCCTGGCGCGGCGTCGCCGGCTACGACGGCGGCTACGACCACGACGTGCCGATGCTGGCGGGCGACTTCGTCACCACCGACGCCGGCACCGGGCTGGTGCACATGGCGCCGGCGCACGGCGAGGACGATTTCGCGCTCTGCGTGGCCGCCGGCATCCCGGTCGCGGAGGCGGTCGAGGGCGACGGGCGCTACGCCGCCTGGGTGCCGGGCTTCGCCGGGCTGCACGTGTTCCGGGCGGCCGACCCGGTCTGCGCGGCCTTGGCCGAAACGATGGCGGCGTCGACGGGCCAGACGGTCGCCGGGCTGGTGGCGCGCGGGCAGCTCGTCCACTCGTACCCGCACAGCTGGCGCTCGCGGGCGCCGGTGATCTTCCGCGCCACCCCGCAATGGTTCATCCGCATGGACGCGCCGGAGGGCGGCATCCGGACCCGCGCGCTGGCGGCGCTGCAGGACGTGGCGTTCGTGCCGGCGCAGGCGCGCCGCCGCCTCGTCGCCATGGTCGAGGACCGGCCGGACTGGTGCATCAGCCGGCAGCGCGCCTGGGGGGTGCCGATCGCGGTGTTCGTCGAGCGCCGCACCGGCGAGGTGCTGCGCGACCCGGCGGTGATGGCCCGCGTGGTGGACGCGTTCCGCGCCGAGGGCGCCGACGCCTGGTACGGCTCGGCCCCGGAGCGGTTCCTGGGCGAGGGCCGCGATCCCGCCGACTACGAGCAGGTGTTCGACATCGTCGACGTGTGGTTCGAGAGCGGCTCGACCCACGCCTTCGTGCTGGGCCCGCACAACCCGGCCGGGCTGCCGTTCCCGGCCGACCTCTATCTTGAGGGCTCCGACCAGCATCGCGGCTGGTTCCAGTCGAGCCTGCTGGAGAGCGTCGGCACGCGCGGCATCGCACCGTATCGGGCGGTGGTCACCAACGGCTTCGTGCTCGACGAGACCGGCCGCAAGATGAGCAAGTCGCTCGGCAACGTCACTGCGCCGAAGGAGGTGAACGACACGCTCGGCGCCGACATCCTGCGGCTCTGGGTGATGAACTCCGACACCGACCAGGACCTCCGCATCGGCAAGGAGATCCTGCGCCAGCAGGGCGAGCTGTATCGCCGGCTGCGCAACACGCTGCGCTGGCTGCTGGGGGCGCTCGACGGCTTCGCCGAGGCCGAGCGCCTGCCTGTGGCCGAGATGCCGGAGCTGGAGCGCTGGGTGCTGCACCGGCTGGCGGAGCTGGGCGCGCAGGTCGGGCGCGCGGTGCGGACGCACGAGTGGGTCGGCGTGGTGCCGGCGCTGCATGCGTTCTGCGCCGCCGATCTGTCGGCGTTCTACTTCGACGTGCGCAAGGACGCGCTCTATTGCGATGCGCCGGCCAGCCCGCGCCGCCGCGCCGCCCGCACGGTGCTGGACCATCTGCACCGCGCGCTCTGCTGCTGGCTGGCGCCGGTGCTGGTGTTCACCGCCGAGGAGGCCTGGACCGCCCGGTTCGGCGAGCAGGACAGCGTGCACCTGCAGGCGTTTCCCGAAATCCCGCCAGGGTGGCACGACCCGGCGCTGGGCGAGCGCTGGACCCGGTTGCGCGCGGTGCGCCGGCTGGTCACCACCGCGATCGAGGCGGCGCGGCGGGACGGCATCGTCGGCTCTTCGCTGCAGGCGTCGCTGGAGCTGACCCTGTCCGGGGCGGAGTCGGTCGAGTTCGCGGACGTCGACTGGGCCGAGCTCGCGATCGTCTCCGCGGCGGCCGTCGCCATCGACCCGCAGGCGGCCTCGGTGTTCGCGGCCACGCCGGCCGAGGCGAGTGGTCCGCATGCCGCCCCGCTGGTGCGGGTGGCGACGGGGGCCAAATGCGCGCGCTGCTGGCGGGTGCTGGACGAGGTCGGCGAGGCGGCGGCGCATCCGGCACTCTGCCGGCGCTGCGTTGCCGTGGTGGCACCGGCCGCATGAGCCGCGCCGGTCGGTATCTGCCGCTGGGGCTGGCACTGGCCGTGCTGGTGCTGGCGGCCGACCAGGCCAGCAAGTGGTGGATCCTGGACCGGCTCGACCTGCCGCAACGGCGCATGGTGACGGTGCTGCCGGTGCTCGACTTCGAGATGGTCTGGAACCACGCCGTCACCTTCGGGATGTTCGGGGGCGTGGGGGCGGCAGGCCGCTGGGTGTTCAGCCTGGTGGCGGCGCTGGTGGTCGTTGTGCTGCTGCTGTGGATGCGCCGCACGCCCAAGCCCTGGATCGCCGCCGCACTCGGCGCCATCGTCGGCGGAGCCACCGGCAACGTCATCGATCGGCTGCGCTACGGCGCCGTGGTCGATTTCATCCACGCCCATCTCGGACGGCTGTCCTGGAACTACATCTTCAACGTGGCGGATGCCGCGATCGTCTGCGGCGTCGGCGTGCTGCTGCTGGACAGCCTGTTCGACCGCAGGCGTTCGTGATCGCCGCGCCGGCGGGTTTGGGTCCAAGCTGATCCGGTCGCACCACGCCATCCCGCCAGGACCGACCGCCATGCCCCACGTGCCCAGCCTCAGCCTGAACCAGGGCGGCACCATCCCGCAGCTCGGCTACGGCGTGTTCAAGGTGCCGCCAGACACCGCCGAGACCGCGGTCGGCCAGGCGCTGGCGGCCGGCTACCGTTCGATCGACACCGCGATGATCTACCGCAACGAGACCGGCGTCGGCGCCGCGATCGCCCGCGCGGAGATCGATCGTGACGCGCTGTTCGTCACCACCAAGCTCTGGAACGACGACCAGGGCTACGACTCCGCGCTCCGGGCCTTCGACGCCAGCCTGCAGCGGCTCGGGCTCGACTATGTCGACCTCTATCTGATCCATTGGCCCAAGCCGGCGCAGGACCGCTACCTGGACAGCTGGCGGGCGATGGAGCGGCTGGCCGCCGAGGGCCGCGCGCGGGCGATCGGGGTGTCGAACTTCCCTATTGCCCACCTTGAACGGCTGCTGGGCGAGACCGCGATCGTGCCGGCGGTGAATCAGATCGAGTTGCACCCGGCGCTGCCGCAGGAGGAGCTGCACGCGTACCACCAGGCGCACGGCATCGTCACCGAGGCCTGGAGCCCGCTGGCCCAGGGCACGCTGGACGCGGTCCCGATCGTGGAGATCGCCGCCCGGCACGGCCGCACCCCGGCGCAGGTGGTGCTGCGCTGGCACATGCAGCGCGGCGTGGTGGCGATCCCCAAATCGGTGACGCCGTCGCGGATCGCCGAGAACATCGACATCTTCGACTTCGCGCTGGACGAGGACGACATGGCGCGGCTGCGCGGGCTCGACACCGGCGGGCGGATCGGCCCGGACCCGGAGCTGTTCTGAGTGGCACCCGGATCGCAGCCGGAATGCTTGCCGCGAGGGCCTGTTCCATCCTATGAGGCGGCCATGCGCCCGACCTCGTCCCGCCTCCTCCTCCTGGCCGGCCTCTGCGCCGGCTCCGTCCTGCTGGCCGGCTGCAGCGGCGAGAGCATCGAGCGCGATTTCGGCCTGTCCCGCACCGCGCCGGACGAGTTCACCGTGACCACGCGGGCGCCGCTCTCGATCCCGCCCGACAGCAGCCTGGCCACCCCCACGCCCGGCGTCGACCGGGTGCAGGACCAGAGTTCGCAGACCCAAGCGCTGGAGACGCTGGCGCCGAACGTGGCGCTGTCCGGCGCGAGCGGCAGCACCAGCCCCGGCCAGCAGGCGCTGGTGGCGGGGGCCGCCACCGCCAGCGCACAGGCGCCCACCGGCGGCGCGCTCGACCATCCGAGCCAAGGCTTCGTCAACGAGCTCATGTTCTGGCAGGGCGGCAGCGCCGGCGCGATCGTCGATGCCGGCGCCGAGCGGCAGCGGCTGCAGGAGAACGCGGCGCTGGGCCGCAGCCCGACCGTCGGCGCGACGCCGACGATCAAGGTCAGCAAGCCGGGCCTGTTCGGCGGCCTGTTCTAGTCGCGTCGGGGCCGGCCGATCCGCCCCGCGCTGCAGCCACCTGAGCCCGACCGGGAGGGCCGTCCCCCGACGATTCGACGGCTGTCCGAGCGCGTGGTCAATCGGATCGCCGCCGGCGAGGTGATCGAACGGCCGGCGGCGGCGGTCAAGGAGCTGGTCGAGAACGCCATCGACGCCGGCGCGCGCCGGATCGCGGTGTCGCTGGACGGTGGCGGCATTGCCCGCATCGAGGTGGTGGATGACGGCGTCGGCATGGCGGCGCCCGAGCTGCTGCTGGCGGTCGAGCGGCACTGCACCTCCAAGCTCGCCGACGACAGCCTGGTCGCCATCGCCACGCTGGGGTTCCGCGGCGAGGCGCTGCCCAGCATCGGCGCCGCCGCCCGGCTGTGCCTGACCTCGCGGCCGCGCGACGACCACGGCTCGGACGGCGCCCCGGAAGGCGCTTGGCGCCTGCGCGTCGCCGGCGGCGCGGTGGGCGAACCGGAGCCCTGCGCCGGGCCGCCCGGCACGCGGGTGCTGGTCGAGGATCTGTTCTTCGCCACCCCGGCCCGGCGCAAGTTCCTGAAGAGCCCGCGCGTCGAGGCGGCGCACGCGGAGGTCGCGGTGCGGCGGCTGGCGCTGGCCGCGCCCGGCGTGGCGATCCGGCTGCAGGTCGACGGCCGGACCGTGCTCGACCTGCCGGCGCAGCCGCGCGGGGATCGCGTCGCCGCCCTGCTCGCCGACGAGGCCGGCGACGGGTCGGGGCACCGCGGGGCCCAGGGGCTGCTGACGGTCGAGGGCGTCCGGGACGGCCTGGCGCTGTCCGGCCACGCCTGCGGCCCGGCGGTGCATCGCGCCACGGTGAACGGGCAGTTCCTGGTGGTGAACGGCCGGCCAGTCGCCGATCCGGTGCTGCGCAGCGCGGTCCGTGTCGCCTACCGCCACGTCATGCAGCCGGGCCGGCATGCGGTGGTGGCGCTGTTCCTGGAGATCCCGCCGGACCGGCTCGACGTCAACGTGCACCCGGCCAAGACCGATCTGCGCTACGCCGACGCGGCTGCGGTGCGGTCGCTGGTGATCGGTGGGCTGGGCCGGGCGCTCGGCGCCGGCGCCGGGCTGGGCGGGGTGCAGACGGGGTTGCCCGCCCCCCGCCGGCCGGGGCCGGCGATCCGCTATCCCACCGAGCCGGCGGCGGCCGCCCCCGTGCCGGCCGTGGTGGTTGTCGGCTTCGCCGAGCCCAGGCTGCGGCTGGGCGAGGGCCCGTCGGCGCGCCTGCTGCCGGCGGCGGCATCGGCAGCACCGCCTGAGCCGGCGGCGGCGCATCCGCTGGGGGCCGCGGTGGCGCAGGTGCTCGACACCTACGTGATCGCCGTGGTGGAGGACGGCAGCCTGGTGCTGGTGGACCAGCACGCCGCACACGAACGGCTGACGCACGAGGACCTGCGGCAGCAGTATCTGGACGGCACCGTGCGGGCGCAGCGTCTGCTGCTGCCCGAGGTGGTGGACCTGCCGGCGCGCGACGCCGTGCGGCTGCTGGAGCACGCCGACAGCCTGGCGGCGTTCGGCCTCGAGATCGAGCCGTTCGGCGGCCGCGCGGTGCTGTTGCGGGCGGTGCCGGCGCTGCTGGGCCAGCCGGACGCGCAGGCGCTGCTGCGCGACCTGGCCGAGGAGCTGGGCGACGACGAGCTGGCCACCCCGGCCGAGGCCGGCAGCCTGACCGGCCGGCTCGACGCGGTGATCGCCCGCATGGCCTGCCACGGCAGCATCCGCGCCGGCCGCCGGCTGTCCGCGGGCGAGATGGACCATCTGCTGCGCCGCATGGAGGCAACGCCGCGCGCCGCCACCTGCAGCCACGGCCGCCCGACCTACCTGAAGCTCAGCCGCGCCGAGATCGAGCGCATGTTCGGCCGGCGCTGAATGAGGCCGACGCGGCTGGGCGCGATGCCCAGGAGCAGGTGACGGGAAGACCAGATGACCCGGGATCCGGATGTGCGAACCGGCCAGTGCCACTGCGGTCAAATTCGCTTCCAGGTCGAGCTGACCGATGGCTTCGACACCAGACGACGCTGCACCTGTTCCTACCGTCGGATGAGGGGCGCCGTGGCGGTATCGGCCGGCCTGGATGGAATGACCGTCCTGTCGGGGGAGGAGAAGCTTTCCAGCTACAGCTTCAATACCGGGAGCGCCCGGAGCTTCTTCTGCTCCACCTGCGAACTCTACACGCACCACCAGCCCCGTTCGGACCCGCAACAGCATGGAGTCAACGTCGCCTGCCTGGATAACGTAAGCCCGTTCGATTTCCCGGAGGTGCCGGTGCTGGACGGGGTGAACCATCCCAATGACGTCGGCGGCCCGGCCGTGACGGTGGGAACGCTCAGGTTCGAGCCCGCGGGCGAGACCAGCTAGAGCATCATCCGATCGAACGGACTCGTTCGATCGGATAAAGATGCTCGTCAAAACAACAAGCTAGAGGATGATCCGTGAGCCTAAGCGATCGGATCATCCTCTAGGGCGGCGAACCACCTCGGCATGCGCCGGTGGCACGCATGTCGGGATCGACGCCCGAAGGAGATCAGGCCGCGCGATCGCGTCCCAACCACCATCATGCGACGCCATGCTGCGGGGCCGGACCCGCATGCGTCAGCCGGTAACGGCGACGCCGGCGGCGAAGGAGGACAGGTCGACGTGCGAGACGCCGACCAGCGTCACCGAGGCCGTGCTGCCGGCGACCGAGAGGGTGGTGTTGCCGCCGCCATAGACCAGCTGCACCGCGGACGGGTCGGAGACGCCGCCCAGCGTCAGGCTGTCGCGCAGGCTGTTGTAGCCGGTGAGCGTGGTGCGGCCGCTGCCGGCGAGGTCGGCCAGGATGCTGACCGCGCCGTCACCGCGCAGGAAGGCGTTCAGGATGCCGTCCTGGTTGTCGAGCCAGGCCGATTCCGAGCCGCCCCAATAGGCCGACGTGCCGCCCTGGACGATGGCCTGGATGTGGCCCGAAGCGTCGCCGGCCTGGCCGGAGGCGACGATGGTGTCGTCGGCCTGGCCGGTCCAGATGGTCTGCTGGGTCAGGCCGCCAAAGATGGTGGTCGCCTGGGTGGGGTCGGCGCCGTTGACGATGGTCTGGCTGCCGGCGGTCGCGTGGCTGCCGATCACGGTCACCGTGCCGGCGCCGCCGAAGATGGTCTGCGCGCCGCTGCCGGCCGTGACCTGCAGCAGGCCGTCCGCGCCGGCACCCGCCGCCGCCAGGATCTGGCCCGCGCCGCCCAGCACCACCAGCGAGCCGGCGCCGTCGAACAACCGCGCCGTCCCACCCGCATCGGTGCCGCCCTGCACCGTCACCGCGCCGCCGTCGTTGTCGATCTCGGTCCGCTCGCCGCCGAGCTGCATGGCGACGGTGGAGCCGGCCTGCGCGTAGACGGCGAGCGAGGCGTCGGCGCCGGCGGCGCCGCCCGTCACCTGGGCGGTGGCGCCGCCGGTCCACAGCGTCTGCGCGCCGAGGCCGCCGTCGAGCTGCACGTGGCCGGACTGTCCGGCCGCCGCGGCGACGACCAGCTGCGCGCCGGTGCCGGTCTCGGTGACGCTGGCGCTGCGGCCGTTCAAGAACACGGACTGGCTGCCGCCGCCGCTGCCGTCGACCGTGGCGGCCTGATCGGTTCCGGCGCCCGAGAGCGAGACCAGGCCGCCATCGGTCGCGACCTGGCCGCCGTCGCCGCCCAGGAAGACGTTGGCGGCGCTGGACAGGTCGACCCGGGCGGCGCTGCCGCCCAGCATGAGGGTGGCGATGTCGGCGGCGCTGCCGGTGACGACGTCGCCGGCGGCGGCGCTGACGATTCCAAGCGTGCCGAAGCTGCCGGAGACGGCAAGCGCTGCGGTGCCGTCGATGCTGGCGGAGCCGAACGTCGAGACCTGGCCGGTGACCGCGAGGCTGGCGCCGTCGGCGTGCAGCGCCACGGTCTGCCCGTTGCCCACGGTGACGGCGTCGGTGCCCCGGCTGGTGACGGTCTTGGTGCCGTCGCCGGTGAGCAGCAGCGTGGTCACCGTGTCGGCCGGGGTGGTGACGGTGGCGGCACTCTCGGCATTGGCATAGGTGTTGGCGTCGATCGACTGCACGGTGGACAGCGCCATGGCCGAGGATGCGGTCTGGCTGTCATCCTCGGAGAGCACCGGGTGGGCGATGTCGAGGGTGAGCGCGCCGCCGGGCGCCGTCTCGCCGTCCGGGCCGGAACTGGTCTCGACGCCGGCATAGACGCTGCCGACCGACCAGCGGGAGAAGTCAAGATAGGCGGCCGCGTTGGCCGGGTCCTGCAGCGCCATCTGATCGACCAGCCGCAGCAGTGCCTGGTTCAGGTCGATGCTGACCGTGTGCAGGGCGCCATCGTCGGCGGCGAAGGCCAGCGTGTTCACGGAGGCGTCGCTGGTCACCGCGTCCGACGCGGTCACGGACTGCGACGAGAGGTTGTAGATGGTCTGGTAGTAGTTGCCCTTGGAGATGGTCTCGTACGACGCCGGTTCGCCGCGGAAGTCGGTGAGCGGCACCTGCAGGAAGATCTCGTCGGTCGGCATCGCGGCGTCGTAGCCGGGGCTGCCGGCCTCGTTGAAGAACACCGTGAAGCTGTTGAAGGCGATCGCGGTGCCGGTGCCGGCACTGGCGGCGGTGAGCCGCTCGTCGGCGGTGAAGGTGATCGGGTGGTCGAAGGTCACCGTGCCCGGCGCGTAGCCGGTAGTCTGCAGGAAGGTGTCGCGGGTGGAGCCGCCGCTGGCGCTGAGCGCGAACGTGTAGTTGCCGGGCTGGCCGTAGACCACGAGGCCGCTGCCCGAGGTCGCGGTGCCGGTATGCCAGGAGGCGACCGCCGCCCCCAGCACCGCGTCGGCGTCGGCCGGGTCGGCCAGCAGGGGCGCCGCCGGATCGAAGATCTGGCCGGTCGGCGTGTTCCACTGGGTGACGTTCCAGCCGAGGTCCGGGCTGCCCTCGACGGTCGGCACGCTGTCTGCGAACTGTTCGGCGTCGTCCGCGACCTGGCCGGTCGAGAACAGCATGTCGGGGCCGGCGACGCTTGGGTCGACGAAGATGTCTTGGGTCACGGCATGGTCCCTTTTGGATCGCCGGTGGCACTGCAGTGCCGGGATCATTACGGGCCAAAGATGAATGGATCGTTAACGCTGGCGGCTGACGGCGGACGTCAGGTCCGGTCCCGGCGGCCGCCCTGGTGCGGGGAGCCACCGCGCATTAGGATGGGTGATCTGTCAGGCGCCGCCCCCAGGCAGCCTCGCCATCGGGACGACCGCCTCCGTGCACCTGCCCCTGCTCTCCATCCTGGTCTTCCTGCCGATGCTGGGCGCCCTGGCGCTGCTGCTGCCGGGCGGATCCGGTGCCGGCGCCGACCGGCTGGTGCGGCAGCTGGCGCTGGGCACGAGCCTGGCGGTGCTGCTGCTGGCGCTGTCGTTCTGGATCCGGTTCGCGCCCGACGCCGGTTTCCAGTTCCAGGATCGGCTCGACTGGATGCCCGGGCTCGGCATCTCGTACCATCTGGGGCTGGACGGGATCAGCCTGCTGTTCGTGATGCTGACCGCGCTGATCGTCCCGGTGGCGATCCTGGGCAGCTGGCGCAGCGTCGAGAGCCGGGTGCGCGACTACATGATCGCCGTGCTGCTGCTCGAGACCACCCTGCTCGGGCTGTTCTCTTCGCTCGACTTCGTCCTGTTCTACGTCTTCTACGAGGCGACGCTGATCCCGGGTGCGCTGCTGATCGGCATCTGGGGCGGGCCGAAGCGGGCGCGCGCCTCGATCCGATTCTTCCTGTTCACCTTCGGCGGCTCGCTGTTCATGCTGCTGTCGCTGCTGGCGATGCTGCACGTGGCCGGCACCACCGACATCCCGGTGCTGCTGCGCACGCACTTCGCGCCCACCCTGCAGGGCTGGATGTTCCTGGGACTGCTGCTGGCGTTCGGGGTGAAGCTGCCGATCTTCCCGCTGCATACCTGGCTACCGGACGCCTACGCCGAGGCGCCCTCCTCGGCAACCGCGATCCTGTCCGGGGTGCTGGCCAAGGCCGGCGCCTACGGGTTCCTGCGCTTCGCGATCTCGATGCTGCCCGATGCCGCCCACCGCTACGCTCCCCTGATGCTGGCACTGGGCATCATAGCCGTGATCTACGCGGCCGCGGTCGCCTTCGTGCAGACCGACATGAAGCGGCTGGTGGCCTACTCGTCGCTGTCGCACATGGGGCTGGTGCTGGTCGGGCTGTTCACGCTGAACGCCACCGGCATCGACGGCGCGGTGTTCCAGATGCTCTCGCACGGCATCGTCATCGTCGCCCTGTTCTTCGTCGTGGCGATGCTGGCCGAGCGCGCCGGCACCCAGGCGGTGAGCGGTTTCGGCGGTGGCTTGGCCGGGCGCATGCCGGTGCTGGCGACGCTGGCCATGCTGTTCGCGATGGCCAATATCGGCCTGCCCGGGACGGGGAGCTTCGTCGGCGAACTGCTGGTGATGATCGGCGCGATCCATGTCGGCTTCTGGGTGGCGCTGCTGTCCGGCATGGGGATGATCCTGGGCGGGGTCTACATGCTGGTGATGTATCGCCGGGTGCTGTTCGACGGCATGTCCGAGAATCCCGGCTTGCCCGGGCGCACCGCGCTGGTGGCGCTGCTGCGCGACCTGTCGCCGCGCGAGGTCGCGGTGCTGGCGCCGCTCGCCGCCATCACGCTGTGGATGGGTGTCTACCCGTCTTCCTTCACCCGCGTGTTCGACCCGTCGGTGACGGCCCTGGCCGCGGCACCCATCGCCGCGCCGCAGGCGGCGCTTCAGCCACCGGCATTGCGGCGGGCGGCGAGCGTCGCCGTGCCGCCGGGGGACTCCTTCGGGGGCTGAGGGCGGCCCGGCTTCCCGAGACCGTGCGAGCCGGCGGGCTTCCCTGGCGACGGATGCCATGCCACCTGGACACGATGTTCGATCGTCCCCAGTCCGCCGTCCTGCCGCGTCCGCCGATCCCGACCCGCCTGCGCAGCCAGCCGGAGGCCTTCCTGGTGCTGCGCCGCAACCCGCTCGAGCTGTGGGGGGCGCCGGCCTATCGCGAGCTGGTGCTGCCGGGCCGCTTCCTCGGCCGCCAGCAGATCCTGCTGAACGACCCGGCCGGCATCCGCCACGTCCTGCTGGGCAACCACGAGAACTATGTCCGCAACGAGCCGGCGCGGCGGGTGCTGCGGCCGGTGCTGGGCGAGGGGCTGTTCCTGGCCGAGGGCGAGGCCTGGCGCCACCAGCGGAGGGTGATCGCGCCGGCGCTGGCGCCGCGGGTGATGCCGATCCTGTCCCGCCACATCGTCACGGTGACGGCGCGGGTGGAGGACGAGATCGCGGCCCTGGGCGGCCGGCCGGTCGAGCTGATGCCGCTGCTGCAGCGCCTGGCGCTCGACATCGCCGGGCAGTCGATGTTCTCGCTGGAGATGGCCGCGTTCGGCGCCGACCTGCGCCGGCTGCTGATCCGCTACGCGCAGGGCTACGCCAAGGTCGGGCTGCTCGACATGATGCTGCCGGCGGGCTGGACCACGCCGCTCGATCGCGGCCGCGCCGCCTTCCGCCGCGACTGGCTGGCGCTGATGGACCGCGTCATCGCCGCCCGTGATGCCCAGGCGCCTGCGGGGGTACCCGAGGGCGAGACCGCGTCCCGCGACCTGTTCGACCTGCTGCGCGCCGCCCGCGACCCGGAGACCGGGCAGGGCTTCGACCACGCCCTGCTGCGCGACGAGGTCTCGACGCTGATCCTGGCCGGGCACGAGACTACGGCGGTGACGCTGTTCTGGGCCTGCTACGCGATGGCGCGGCTGCCCGAGCACCAGGAGGCGATCGCCGCCGAGGCCTCTGGGCTCGACCTGTCGCCGGAGCACGCGGCGCAGGCGGTGCCGAAGCTCGCGATGACGCGCGCGGTGATCGACGAGGCGCTGCGGCTATATCCGCCGGCCTACCTGCTGGTGCGCGAGGCGGTGGGGCCGGACGTCATCGCCCGCGAGGCGGTCGCGGCCGGCACGATCGTCAGCATCTCGCCCTGGGTGCTGCATCGCCACGAGGCGCACTGGGACCGGCCCAACACGTTCGACCCGCATCGCTTCCTGCCGGGCCGGCCGGCGCCCGACCGCATGGTCTACATGCCGTTTGGCGCCGGGCCGCGCATCTGCGTCGGCATGCAGTTCGCACTGACCGAGGCAACCCTGGTGCTCGCCCGGCTGCTGCGGCGCTATCGGTTCAGCCTGCCCGGTGGCGGCGAGGTGGTGCCGCGCGGCATGGTGACGACGCAGCCGGACCGGCCGGTGCGGTTCCGTCTCGCGGTACGTTGAACCGCCGCGCACAACAAAAGGGCCCCGGGGTGTTCCCCGAGGCCCACATTGTCTGTCGATCCGAACGAAGCTGCCCGGTCAGACCGCCTTCTCGATGGAGAGGGGGGTCATCCAGGTCGCTCCGCGTGGAGCCGTTGTCAGGCAATGAGACACTGGATCACCTCCTTTCGAATGGTTGCAAGCCAACCATAAGGGTGTTCCGGCGCGATTCGCAAGATGCGTCAGGCGGCGGGACTGCAGCGGCCGGTGTTCCAGCCATCCTCGGGCAGCGCCAGGCGATAGGTCGCCGCCAGCGCGTCGGTGCTGCTGCAGTAGCGGCCACGCGTGGTCTCGCTGCGGACTGGCTCGAAGCGGGCGCTGGTCTCGTCGGCCTGCAGGCGCAGCGTCTGGATCAGCATGCGGCGCGGCGCCCCTGGCGGAGCAGCGTCGCCAGGGTCCGGGACGGCGACGAACAGCAGCGTCGCCGGGATGCCTCCGACCTTGGCACGGGCGAACAGCACGGCACGGCCGCGCGCGTCGAGGGTGGGCAGCCGGCTGCCGTCGGCGGCCTCGATCTCCACCACGTCCCAGCCGCGCTGGCCCTCGGCGCGCGGCAGCATGGTCATGATCAGCGGCGCCATTGCGTCGGGCTGGCGGCCCTCGACCACCAGCCCCTGGCGCCCGTCCGGCGCCAGATGCGGCACCAGGTTGGCACCCTCCTGCAGCTGCACCGGGGTCACGTTGGTAATGCCGCCGCCGCCGCGGGCGGCGCAGCCGGTCAGCGGCACGAACAGGGCGACGGCCGACAGCAGCGGCAGGATGCGATGGGTCATGGAGGGAGCTTAGCAGGCAGGGGAAGATGGCGCGAAAGCCAGGGACTCTGCCCCTGGACCCCGCTGGGGCCGTGGCCCCAGATCCCTTTTTTTAAAGCAAGGGTTCCAAGGGCTCCGGCCCTTGGCGGGTCCAGGGCGGAGCCCTGGCCTTCCATCACACGTCGAGCATCTCGTCCGAGGCGGTGCGCGCGTTGTCCTGGATGAACTGGAACCGCAGCTCCGGGCGGCGGCCCATCAGGCTCTCGACCCGATCTTCGGTGGCAGTGTGGTCTTCCGGCGCCGTCACCACCCGCAGCAGGGTCCGCTGGGCCGGGTCCATGGTGGTGCGCTTGAGGTCGACAGGCGGCATCTCGCCCAGCCCCTTGAAGCGGCTGACCTCGACCTTGGCCCCCGCCTTGAAGGCGGATTTCAGCTTCCGCGCGCGGTCGCGGTCGTCCATCGCATAGACGGTCTTGGCCCCGTGGGTGAGTCGGAACAGCGGCGGCTGCGCCAGGTGCAGGTGGCCGCCGGCGATCAGCCCGGGCAGCTCGCGGTAGAAGAAGGTCATCAGCAGCGAGGCGATGTGGGCGCCGTCGACGTCGGCATCGGTCATGATGATGACGCGGCCGTAGCGCAGCCGGGCGGCGTCGTAGCGCGCACCCTGGCCGCAGCCGAGCGCCTCGACCAGGTCGCGCAGCTCCTGGTTGCCGCGCAGCTTCTCCGCCGAGGCGCTGGCGACGTTCAGGATCTTGCCCCGCAGCGGCAGGATCGCCTGGGTCTCGCGGTTGCGCGCCTGCTTGGCCGAGCCGCCGGCGCTGTCGCCCTCGACCAGGAAGATCTCGGTCTCGGCCGCCCGGGTGCGGCTGCAGTCGACCAGCTTGCCGGGCAGGCGCAGCCGGTTGGTGGCGGTCTTGCGGCTGGTGTCCTTCTGCTCGCGGCGGCGCAGCCGGTCCTCGGCGCGCTCGATGATCGCCGCCAGCAGCGCGTCGGCCTGCGCCGGATGGCCCGCGAGCCAGTGGTCGAAGCGGTCGCGCAGCGCGGTCTCGACCAGCCGGGTCGCCTCGACGTTGGTCAGCCGCTCCTTGGTCTGGCCCTGGAACTGCGGCTCGCGGATGAACGCCGACAGCTTGGCGGCGACGGCGCCGAGCAGGTCCTCGGGTGTCACCTGGGCGGTGCGTTTGTTGGCGCGCTGCTCGCCCCAGCCGCGCAGGCCCTTCAGGAGCGCGTTGCGGAAGCCGGCCTCGTGGGTGCCGCCCTGCGGCGTCGGGATGGTGTTGCAGAACGAGGCCAGCGACGCCTCGCCCGCCTCGAGCCAGGCCACCGCCCATTCGACCCGCCCGGTGGCCGCACCCCCCGGCCCGGCCGGCAGGTCGGCCTCGCCCGACCAGAGCTCCGACAGCAGGGCCGGGGCAGAGCCCAGTTCGTCGCGCAGGCTGTCGGCGAGACCGCCGGGGAAGTGCAGCACGGCACGTTCCGGCACGTCGCCGCGCGCCAGCGACGGATCGCACTCCCAGCGGAGCGTCACGCCGCGGAACAGGAAGGCCTTCGAGCGGCAGAGCCGGTAGAGGCGCTGCGCCGAGAAGGCGAGCGGCCCGAAGATCTCGGCGTCGGGCACGAAGCGCAGCCAGGTGCCGCGACGGTTCTGCGTCGGCCCGACCTTCTCCAGCGGGCCCAGCGGGCGGCCGCGCTCGTAGGATTGACGCCACACGGCGCGGTCGCGCGCCACCTCGACGTCGAGCCGCGACGACAGCGCGTTCACCACCGAGGAGCCGACTCCGTGCAGCCCGCCCGAGGTCGCGTAGGCCTTGCCGGAGAACTTGCCGCCGGAATGCAGCGTGGTGAAGATCACCTCCAGCGCCGAGCGGTCCTTGAACTTGGGGTGCGGGTCGACCGGGATGCCGCGGCCGTTGTCGCGCACGGACAGCAGGTTGCCGGCCTCCAGCGCCACGTCGATGGTGGTGGCGTGCCCGGCCACCGCTTCGTCCATGGCGTTGTCGATGATCTCGGCCGCCAGGTGGTGCAAGGCGGCCTCGTCGGTGCCGCCGATATACATGCCGGGGCGGCGCCGGACCGGCTCCAGCCCTTCCAGCACCTCGATGTCGCGGGCGGAGTAGCCCTGCTCGGCGGCGTGGACGGGGTCCGGCGCCGTGGCTGCCGACCTGGCGGAGGCGGGCCTGGCCGATCCTCGGCCGGCCGGCACCGGCTTGGCAGGGGGCGTCGGCATCCGTGAGAACAGATCGTTCATGCTTGGTTCTCACCTCGGACGGCGGTCCGGTCAAGACGGGTCGCGCCGGCCAGGATAGGGTCGTCCGGTGCGGGATGTGAAATCCGCGGGAACTTCTTGTGGAGGCGCGGCCGAATTGCGACATGCAGGACATCGTGTGCCGTCCGCCGGCCGGCCCCGGAGAGGCGTCGCATGGGTCTGATCAAGTTCGCCCTCAAGTATCGCGTCACCTTCTACGTGATGTCGGTGCTGATCATGCTGGCGGGCGGCGGCGCCGCCGTGGTGATGCCCAAGGACGTGCTGCCCGACGTCAACATCCCGGTCGTCACCATCATCTGGACCTATACCGGCCTCGACACGCCCGACATGCAGAACCAGGTGACCTCGTACAGCGAGCTCGCCCTCTCCAACAACGTCGTCGGCATCCGCGACATGGAGAGCACCACGCTGCAGGGCATCACCATCACCAAGGTGTACTTCCAGCCCAACATCGACATCAGCCTGGCGCTGAGCCAGGTGATCGGGGCGACCAACGCCATCCGCGGCCTGCTGCCGCCCGGCATCCAGCCGCCGGTGGTGCTGCGCTTCTCGGCCTCCTCGGTGGCGGTGATCCAGATCGCGGCGACCTCGGACGTCGAGAGTCAGGCCGACGTCTACAACTACGTGCGCTTCCGCATCCGCGCGACCCTGCAGACGGTGCCGGGCTCGACCATGCCGCCGCCCTATGGCGGCGTGCCCGAGCAGGTCATGATCGACCTCGACCCGCACGCGCTGCAGGCCTACTCCCTGACGCCGCAGCAGGTGGTGAGCGCGGTCAACGCGCAGAGCCTGACGCTGCCCTCCGGGCTCGCGAAGTTCGGCCAGACCCAGTTCATCATGCGACTGAACACGCTGCCGCGGGTGCTGGACGCGCTCAACACCATGCCGATCAAGCTGGTGAACGGCTCGCCGATCCTGCTGCGCGACGTCGGCTGGGCGCGCGCCGGCGGGCCGCCGCAGCAGAACATGGTGCACGTCAACGGCAAGAACGGCCTGTTGCTGCCGGTGCTGAAGAACGGCTCCACCTCGACGCTCGACATCGTCAACACGGTGAAGTCGATGCTGCCCGGCATCATCGCCGCGGCGCCCAAGGACATCCACATCGTCTCGCTGTTCGACCAGTCGGTGTTCGTGTCCGAGGCGATCAAGGACGTGGCCGAGGAGGGCGTCATCGCCGCCGGCCTCACCGGGCTGATGATCCTGCTGTTCCTCGGCTCCTGGCGTGCCACCCTGGTGGTGCTGGTGTCGATCCCGCTGGCGGTGCTGAGCTCGCTCGCCGTGCTGTCGGCGATCGGCGAGACCATGAACGTGATGACGCTGGGCGGGCTGGCGCTGGCCGTCGGCATCCTGGTCGACGACGCCACGGTGGCGATCGAGAACACCTACCGGGTGCTGGAGTCCGGCACGGACTTCCGTGAGGCGGTGGTCGAGGGGGCGGCCACCATCGCCAAGCCGACGCTGATCTCGACGCTCTCGATCTGCTCGGCCTTCGTCTCGGTACTGTTCCTGGTCGGCGCGCCCAAGTACATCTTCACGCCGCAGGCGCTGGCGGTCGTGTTCGCCATGCTGGCCTCATACCTGCTGTCGCGCACGCTGGTGCCGATCCTGATCGACGTGCTGGTGGGTCCCGAGCACAAGCGCCGGGAGGACGCCAAGGGCGATGCCGACCGCAAGCCCGGCCTGTTCGCCCGGCTGCACGCCGGCTTCGAGCGCGGCTTCGGACGGTTCCATCGCGGCTACATCGGGCTGCTGCACGTCGTGCTGGAGCGCCGGCTGATCACCGGCGGCGTGGTGGGCGCGGTGCTGCTGCTCAGTGCCTGCCTGTTCCCGTTCCTGGGCCAGGACTACTTCCCGGCGATCGAGAGCGGGCAGATCACGCTGCACGTGCGCGCGCGCTCCGGCACCCGCATCGAGGAGGCGGCCAAGCTGTTCCAGCAGATCGAGGACACCATCCGCGACGCGGCCGGGCCCGGCCGGGTGCAGGCGATCGTCGACAACATCGGCCTGCCGTCGGTGAACTACAACCTGGCCTTCAACGACGGCACCTTCGTCGCCTACTCGGACGGCCAGGTGCTGGTCACGCTCAAGCCCGGCACCGCCGGCAACCCCATCGTCAAGCGGCTGCGGGTGGTGCTGCACCAGCGCTTCCCCGACACCGTGTTCTACTTCCAGCCCGCCGACATCATCACCCAGATCCTCGATTTCGGCGTGCCGTCGCAGATCGACGTGCAGGTGCACGGCCGCCATCAGGACGTCGACCTGGCGATGGCCAAGACGCTGGCGGCGCGCCTCCGGACGCTGCCGGGGCTGGTCGACGTGCACCTGCAGCAGGTGGTGGACGCGCCCGAGTTCCTGACCGAGATCAACCGCCAGCGCGCCGCCGAGCTGGGCCTGACCGAGCAGGACGTCGCCAACCAGCTCAACATCCAGCTGTCGGGCAGCTTCCAGGTGGCTCCCAACTTCTGGACCGACCCCACGACCGGCATCCCGTGGCAGCTCACCCTGCAGACGCCCGAGTACCGCATCGACCACCTGGCGCAGGTCGCCAACACGCCGCTGGTCGCCAACACCGGCAGCGTGAACGGGACCCAGCCGGTCAGCCTGCTCAGCAACGTGGCCACCTTCCACCGCGACACCGAGCAGTCGGTCCTGAGCCACGTCAACACCGAGCCGACCTACGACGTCTACGCCGCGACGCAGGACACCGACCTCGGCTCCGCGGCGGCCGAGATCCATCGCGTGGTGGTCGAGGAGCAGAAGCACCTGAAGGCGCCCGACAAGATCGTCGTGCGCGGCCAGATCGAGAGCATGAACAGCGCGTTCTCGCACATCGAGATCGGGCTGGCGGTGGCAGTGGTCGCGGTCTACCTGCTGATGGTGCTGAACTACCAGGATTGGGGCGACCCGTTCGTGGTGATCTGCGCGCTGCCGCTGGTGTTCTGCGGCATCGTGCTCAGCCTGTTCATCACGCAGACGACGTTCTCGATCGCCTCGCTGATGGGCGCCATCATGAGCGTGGGCGTGGCGTCGGCGAACTCGATCCTGCTGGTGACGTTCGCCCGTGAGTATCGCGAGCAGCACCACTGCTCGGCGATCGAGGGCGCCATCGCCGCCGGCGAGGCCCGGCTGCGGCCGGTGCTGATGACCGCGGGCGCCATGGTGGTCGGCCTGATCCCGATGGCGCTCGATCTCGGCCAAGGCGGCGAGCAGAATGCGGCGCTGGCCCGCGCGGTGATCGGCGGCATCAGCGTCGGGACCTGCTCGACGCTGCTGTTCGTGCCCTTCCTCTACAGTCTGCTGCGCAGTGGCCCCGTGCACGCCCCGGAGGACTACGTATGAGCCCGCTCGACCACGACGAGCATCGCTCCCTGGAGACGACGGACGATGCGCCCCAGGATGCCGCCCCGGTCGCGCGGGAGCCTGCCCGCAAGGACGCGCCCGGCCAGGATAGCCCAGGCGAGACCCATGGAAAGGATGTGCCGCGCCCGCCCTCGCGCCGGCTGGCCTTCCTCGTCGCGATACCGCTGCTGCTGCTGGTCGGCTGGGGGGCGTTCACGCATTGGCGGCAGTCGAGCAATGCCACCGATACGCTGCACCAGGCCCAGGCCAGCGTGCCGGACGTGCATCTCGCCTCGGTGAAGCGCACCGCCGACGTCTCCGCCACGCAGCTGCCGGGCCAGACCGTCGCATTCGACTCCGCCGACCTGTATGCCCGCGCCACCGGCTACATCGGCCAGCGCCTGGTCGACATCGGCAGCCGCGTGCACAAGGGTGACCTGCTGCTCAAGATCGCGGCGCCCGACCTCGACCAGCAGCTGACCCAGGCACAGGCGCAGCTCGGCCAGATGCAGGCGCAGCTGGAAGAGGCCAAGACCAGCCTGCAGCAGGCGGCCTCGAATTCGAAACTGGCTGGCATCAACAGCAAGCGGTCCAACATCCTGTCCAGCGAGGGCTGGGACACCACGGAGAACCGCGACAACCTGGCCACCAGCGCCGAGGTCAGCACCAAGAGCGTGCAGTCGGCGCAGGCCGGCATCGGCGTCGCGGTGGCCAACGTGCGGGCGCAGCAGGCGACGGTGGACCGGCTGGTGGCGCTGACCGGGTTCGAGAACGTCGTCGCGCCGTTCGACGGCGTCATCACGCAGCGCGACGTCGATGTCGGCACGCTGGTGCAGAGCGACACCGTCAGCGGCACCGCGCTGCTGCACATCGACCGCAACGACATCCTGCGCACCCAGGTCTACGTGCCGCAAAGCCAGTTCGCCGGCATCCATGACGGGCTGCCGGCGCACGTGAGCGTACCCGAGCTGCCGGGGCAGGTGTTCCGGGCGGTGGTGTCGCGCTCATCGGACAGCCTGGCACAGAACTCGCGCTCGCTGCTGGTGGAGGTCGACATAGACAACCGCGAGGGGAAGCTGCAGTCCGGGCTGTTCGTCGACGTATCGTTCGACGTGAAGCGTGCCTCGCCGCAGGTGGTGATCCCCGACGCCGCCCTGATCTTCGACGCTGCCGGGCTGCACGTCGCGGTGGTGGGCAAGGACGACAAGGTGGAGATGCGCCCGGTCAGCATCGCCCGCGATACCGGCACCGAGGCCGAGTTGCGCGACGGGCTCGATGGGGGCGAGAAGGTGATCGTGAACCCGCCGACCGACCTTGCCGCCGGCCAGAAGGTGCATGTGGTGCCGGATCAGCCGGCGGAGGGGTCCGGCGGCAAGAACGCGGCGGGGTGAGGGCCAGGGGCCCTGCCCCTGGACCCGCTGGGCCGTCGTGCGGACACGCTATCGCGTGACGGCCGGAGACCCCGGTTTCGGAAGACTAGGCTGGAGGCCGCACCTTTGGCGAATGCTGATCTTTCCGATTTCGTTACCTATCGTAACTTTCCGACGGGTTTCCTGCCCTCGCCGCTGTTATCTGTCGGCAATGAACCTGTTCTGCCGCGGCCGAGGCCGAAGTGGCGGTCCTGCTGGCGGCCGGCCTTCGGCTGATCGAGATCGCGCGGTCGCGCGGGGCCAGCCTCGAAACCGTGCGGGCGCAGCTCGAGAGCGTCCTGCAGAAGACCGGCACGTCGAGCCAGGGCCAGCTGATCAGCCGGCTCGCGCGCGGACTGGCCGGCGGCCTCGGTCGGGGCTGACCGCCACCGCCATGCTGGCGTGCAGCGTGATCTCGATCGCCTCGGCCGCTTCCGGCAGGTCGATCCAGCCGTCGCCGTCGCTCCAGCGCCAGGCGAGGCGGTCCGCCGTCTCCAGCGGCCACCAGCCGGCGTTGCCGCTCAGGCCGGCGAGGGCAAGGTCCTGACGCCAGGCCCCCCGGTGCAGCGTGATGGCGCTGACCGCGACGCCGAGGCGGCGGCGGTCGTCGGACCAGGGCGACAGCGTCGTCGGCCGATCGCTCGGCGAGCGCAGCCGCACCCGCAGGCAGCCGGGGGGCAGCGCGACACGCCAGCCATCGCCGCAGGGTAGGAGCCGCGTGCCGTCCGTGGTCTCCAGCCAGGGTGCCCGGTCGGGCTCGAACTCCGCCTCCGGCGCGACGTGTCCGCCCGCCCGCGCCCGTTCGGCCAGGCGCTGCCAGACCGGCTGCACGAGGGCGGCATCGGTGATCAGGGGCGCGCAGGCGCGTGGCGTGCGGTCCGCGACCGGCGGGTGCAGCGGCACCACGATGCCCTGCGCGTCAAACTGGCCGCGGTTGCCGCCGTCGAGGTAGCTCTCGCAGGGCATGCCGTCGGCGATCAGGACGCCGTGCCGATCGAGCTCGACATGGTGGTAGGTGACGACCGACCGGCCGGCATCACGCATGATGGTCATATGGTTCACGAGCTGGCGCGCTTGGATCAGCATGCCGTCGACGTGCAGCGCGTGGTCGGGCGAGACGAACAGGTCGCGGGCGGGCACGCCGGGGGCGACGGCGTCGCGGGCGATGCGGATGGGGTCGACGTGCTCGGGCTCGGGATGGTGGGCGACCACCACGTGACGGCGGCCGAGCCAGCGGACCGGGGAGACCGTCTCGATGCCGTCCTCGAGCGTGATGACGAAGTCGCCGACTTCGAGCTCCTCGACGGGGCACTCGCCGCGGTCGGTGAGGATCAGCGTGCCGGCGCAGAAGCACGGCGCATCCGTCACGATGCCCTGACCGGTGAACGCGAAGGTGGCATCGGTGTAGTCCTGGCCGGTGAGCGCGAAGGTGTCGAGGACGGCGCCGCCTTCGAGGATCTCGAGGGTGTTCCCCTCGTGGGAGAGGCTGAGGGGACCGTTTGACGCAATGGAGCTTGACGACTCGAACGTCAGGGCGTCGCCGCTCTGGAACATGTTCAGCGTGCCGTCGGTCGGGCCCGTGCCTATAGGCTTGAAGAGGTAGAGATCTTCAAGGACGACCGTGCCGGTACCGTCCAGGAACGACACCGTGCCGAGTTCCTGCGCTCCGTCCTCGAGCGTCAGGGTTCCGTGGTCCGAGATCCGCACCGTGCCGGTGCTGTCGAGCTGGCCAATATGCTGCTTGTCGCCGATCGCGGCCGTCACCGTCAGGCTACCTCCGCCGGAGATGTCGACGATGCCGCTGTTGTTCAGCATCTGGACGGTGACAGAGGCCGCCCCGGAGATATCGAGCGTCCCTGTGTTCGTCATCTGGTAGAGGCTGCTCGTGGTGCCGCCGCTGGCCGTGAACAGGCCGTCGTTCTGGAACAGGTTGCTCGTGATGCCAGTCACGCTGTAGCTGTAAGTATAGAGTCCGCCGGACGCGGCGATGATCGTGCCCTTGTTGTCCAGGATGTCGTTGTACCCGTAACCGAACCGCGGATCCTGGACCGGCGTGTAGAACGACTCGTTCCCGACCAGCGTCACCGTGCTGGACGGGCCCAGCGTCAGTGTTCCCGAGTCGTCGATGTATGAGTTGCCCAGCGTGACGTCGACGTCGTCGAGCGTCTGGTTGCCGAGGAAGTGCAGGAAGGAGTTGGCGGCGGTCTCGACGATCCGGCCGGGCGCGGTGCCGGCGAAGCCGAGGCCGTTCTCGATGTCGAGTTCCGTCCCCGCGCCGCCGTTGACGCCGAGCGTCCCGTCGATCGTCACGCCGGACAGGAACGAGAGCTGACCGTACTGGACGCCGGTGCCGTCCGTCGCGATCGTGCCGCCCTGGATGGTGCCGTCGAGCACGAACCCGGAGTTGAGTGGGCTTCCGGCCGAGATGTCGATGGTGTTGCCGGCGAGGTCGAGCGTGCCGCTGAACCGGACGTTGCCGCCGTCGGCGACGATGGTCCCGAGCTGGGCCAGCGTAGCACTGGCATCGATGTTCAGCGTCGACTTCGACTCGACGATGATGGTGCCGGTGTTCGAGAACCCGTTGTAACCCGTGGTGAGGTTGGCGCCGTCAGACAGGACGATGGTTCCGGCATTGGTCACGCCAGAACCCGTGGAGCCGTAATCGAGGTCGAGGTAGGCGCCCTCGATGTTCACCGTCCCGGTGTTGGTCAGGTTCTGGAACTGGAAGGCGTCGCCGTCGATGATCGAGATGGTGCCCAAGTTGTCGAGATTGCGGAACCCGAACGTCTCGGTTGTGCCGTCGATGATGGAGAGGCTGCTGTTCGCATCGAGGGTCAGCGCCCCGGCCGAGAGCCTGGCGGTGCCGGACGCGTTGCCGACCGTGATGGCGACGTTGTCCAACGTCTGCGTGTCTTCGTCGTTAAACACGAGGCTGCTGTTGCTGCCGGTGACCATGATTTGGGCCGGGCCGCCGCCGGCGAAGGTGATGCCGTCATCGATGGTGACGCTGGCTCCCGCGACGCTGAGGTCGAGCGGGCCCTGCAACGTGACGCCGTCGAGGACGCCGCCCGCATAGGTGATGGTGCCGCCGTCGGCGATGAGCGTGCCGCCCTGGATCGCGTGGTCGACCGTCAGCGTGCCCGCCTTCACGTCGAGGACGCCGTCCAGCTTCAGCGTGCCGGTGGGGGCGACCGTGACCCCAGCCGCGTCGAGCGTCAGCGAGCCGATCTCAGCTATGTCGAGGCTGACGGCGTAGGCGCCGGACAGGTTGATCAGCGCCTGGTCGGCGCTCCCGGGTATGCCGTTCGGCGTCCAGTTGCCGGCATCGCTCCATGTCCCGCCCTCGGGATCGGACCAGGTGTAGCTCGCCATTCGATTACGCTCCGCCAGCGAGCGGCATCACCATGCCGCTGCACAACCGGAGGTTACATCATTCCAGGCCGTTTCGTATGACTAACTAGATTCTCTCGCTTTTTTAGCAACATTTTAACGAGAGGAGTCGCCATCGCCGGCGGCTGGCGCAGGAATCGAGAGGGGGGACCGCGTCGCCGCGATCCCCCCTGGAGACAGGCCGTGCTCCGCTGGTCAGCCCTTGCGGGTATGGCTCACGGCGCGGATGCGGCGGATGCGGGCCGGATGGCCGAGCGCGCTGGGTGCCGCGCAGGTCTCGTAGCTCGATGGCTGCACGATGTCCTTGGCTTCGGCATAGCCGCCCAGGTCGGCGGCGCTGCTCAGCACCGAGACCTCGTCGAACATGCTCACACGCTGCTGGCAGAATGCCACGCCGGCCTTCAGCCCGCGCTCGGACTGCACGTTGGCGAGCTGGGTGATGTAGTCGTCGTGCGCGGTCTGCGCGCCGCGGCCGTAGGTGCTGCGGAAGTAGCCGTTGAGCCGGCTCTCCTCGGCGTTGAGGTTCGGCCTGAACTTCTCCACGAAGGCGTTGTAGCGGTCCTGCATGTTGCAGGAGAGGGCGGTCACCATCAGCTCGCTCTTCAGGCCCTGCACGTCGAAGGCCTCGCGCGCCGACGAGATGCCGCATTGTCCGGCCGCCAGTGCCGGGCCGGCAACCATGGCCGCAACGCCCAGTCCCGCCGCCACGCGCCCCATGCGGCAGGCGATGGTACGGGTTCCGAGGAAAGCCATGCTGTTCTCCTGGCGAAGTGCCGGCCGTGGTGAGGAAAGTCGAGTCGCGGCGATTCTCATGCGATGGATGAGGTTGCCGACGTAGATCGCAGTTTCGCAAGCATAATCTGTCCCCTATTGAGCGCCGGCCAGGCTGTGTTGCGGAACTGCATCGGGACCGGGCCTTTCAACGTGCGAGACGGACCGCGGGCGGCGGCCGTGGTCTAGCCCCGGCCCCCCGCTCCGGCAAGCCGCCTGGCCTTTCGCGGCCGCCGCTTTTGTCCTAGAGCACATGCCGCCAAGGCGCCGCGGGCGCAGATTTCGGAGCTGACGAGTGCACGTTCGACGTCACGCAACCTTGTTCACGATCGGCCTGTTGATCGCCGGCTGCGCCCAGAAGCCGGCACCGGTGCTGGTCGCCGTGGCGCCCGACCCGTTCGGCTACCAGACCAGGTCGGCGGTCTGCACCGTCGGCCCCGTGAGCAAGGGTCAGGTCGCCATGAGCGCGCGCTCGGACGACGGGCTCTGCGCGGTCGCGGTGGCGACGCCGGACGGCACCGCCTACACGTCGTTCCTGCTGCAGACGCCGCCCGCGCACGGCAAGACCTTCATCCACAACTACAACAACCAGACGCTGATCGACTACACGGCGACCACCGCCTATGCCGGGCCGGACAGCTTCGTCGTCAGCCTGATCCCGGCTAGCGGCCCGCGCGTGCCACTGACGGTCGTGGCCCAGGTCGACGCCACCGGCGTCGCCCGTCCCGCCCCGCCGCCGCCCGCAGCGGCGCCGCCGCCCGTGACGAAGCACAAATAGACCA
>CALMVO010000077.1:0-8236 GCA_937873205.1 uncultured Acetobacteraceae bacterium | reverse complement strand
TCCTTAAAAATCGGGATCCAAGGGCCGCGGCCCTTGGATCCCGATTTTTAAGGAGAGGTTTCCAGAGGCGAGCCTTTTGCGGGATCGAGCCGCGACGCGGATCGATGGGGCAGAGCCTCTGGGCTCTCCTCGCCCTCCACGAACTCGAGCAGCGCATCGCGACCGAGCCGGGTGCAGAACGCCCCGAAGCCCTCGTCTGGCAGTCCCCGCGTCGCCCAGGCCTCGAACAACGGCGCGAAGGCGTCGACCAGCTTCGCCTGCGGCACCCGCTCGAGCAGCCGGAACGACAGGCCCTGGCCATCGAAGTCGCCGCCGACATAGATCGCGTAGTGGCCGGGAGTGCGCCCGACCAGGCCGATGTCGCCGGAGTAGGAGCGCGCGCAGCCGTTCGGGCAGCCGGTGATGCGCAGGCTGATGCGGCGGTCCTGCAGGTCGTGCCGGCGCAGCAGCGACTCCAGGCTGGCCACGATCGGCTCGCGCACGCGCTCGGCCTCGGCGAGCGCCAGGCCGCAGGTCGGTAGCGCCGGGCAGGCCAGCGCAAATCGGGCGAAGGTGGACAGCGCGCTCGCCGCCACCACGCCGTGCGCGGCCAGCACCATGTCGATCGCGTCGCGGTCCTCAGGCCGGATGTCGCAGAGCAGCACGTCCTGCTGGGCGGTCATCACCATGTCGGCGCCGAAGCGTTCGGCCAGCTCGCGGAGCGCGGTCCGCAGGGTGACGGTGGCGGTATCCTGGATGCGGCCCGCCGGCACCGGCACGCCGAGCCACCACAGCCCGTCGCCTTGGGTATGCCAGCCTAGGATCTCCGGGATGTGCAGCGGCGGCATCGGCCGCGGCGGCTCCAGCGGGCCGTCGTAATCGGCGCTGAGCGTGTCCAGCACCCATGGCAGGCCGCGGTCGGCGACGACGTATTTGAGGCGGGCGCGGCGGCGGTCGGTGCGGTCGCCGTGGTCGCGGTGCAGCCGGACGACCGCCCGGACGATCGGCAGCAGCCGGTCCGGCGCCACGAAGCAGAGCGGCGAGGCCAGGCGCGGGAAGGTATCGGCGCGGTTGTGGGTCATGCCGAAGCCGCCGCCGATGGCGATGTTGTAGCCAAGCAGGGTGTCGTCCGCGTCGAACAGCGCGATGGCGGCCAGGTCGTTGGCCAGCACGTCGGCGCTGTTGTCCTCCGGGATTGCCAGCGCGATCTTGAACTTGCGCGGCAGGTAGGTCGGCCCATACAGCGTCTCGGTCTCGTCGGCGCCGGCGACCGGCTCCTCGTCGAGGAAGATCTGGTGGTAGGCGCGGCTGCGCGGCAGCAGCGCGTCGGACAGCATCAGCGCGTCCTGGCGCAGCCGCCGGTGCCGGGCGTCGCGGTGCGGCGCCGCAGTGGTCATGATGTTGCGCACCACGTCGCCGCAGGCCGACAGCGTGGTCAGCAGCGTGTCGTTGATCGCGGCGATGGACGGCTTCAGCGCCGCCTTCAGGATGCCGTGGAACTGGATGCCCTGGCGCGTGGTGATGCGCAGCGTGCCGTTGCCGTGCGTGTCGGCAAGCCGGTCGAGGCCGAGATACTGTGCGGCGGTCAGCATGCCGCCCGGCATGCGCACCCGCACCATGAACCGGTAGTCCTTCTCCAGCCGCTGCTGCTTCAGCACGGTCGCGGTGTCGCGGTCGAACTGCTCGTAGCTGCCGTGGAACTTCAGCAGGTTGTAGGCATCCTCGCTGACCTGGACACCGCCCTCGGCGAGCTCCTCGGCCAGTCGGCCGCGCAACCCTTCGCTGCCTTGCTTCAGCGTCTCGACGCCGGTCGGTTTCTTCGCGGCGATGCCGGGCGGCAGCGCGTCCGGGGCGATGGTCTGATCTGGCACGATGCGGATCCTGCAAGAAGGCCGGTCGAACCACGATATGGCGTCGTGATTTCTCCGGTATCCGGTTCGCTCCGTTATATGGAGAAGCTGATCGGCTCCGCCAGGGGGCGGCGCAGCCCGGCGCTCTCGGCCCGCCGCACCAACTCGTCCAGCGTCAGCCCCTGCAACTGCGCGCGCAGTCCGTCGTCCAGCTGGCGCCAGGCGGGCTCGACCACGCGGCCGAACAGCTCGCCCACCGGGCCGTCCTCGGTGGCGGCATCGTCCGAGACCGCGACCTCGACCACGTCGGACAGCCGGATGTCGCGGCGCGGCCGTCCCAGCCGGTAGCCGCCGCGCGGTCCGCGCACGCTCTCCAGCAGCGACGAGCGCGACAGCGTCTGCAGCAGCGGCTCGATGCCGCGGCGCGCGAGCCCGGCGCGCTCGGCGATGTCGGCGGCGCTGACCGTGCCGGCGCGTCCGGCATGGAAGGCGACGTCGAGCATGATGAGCACTGCGATCATCGCCCTGTCGCGCCGAAGCAGCATCCGCCGTCATCCTCCAGGCCGTAGCATGTCGCGGCTGCATAGCAGACGGGCCGTCGCTTATCCACGATGCAGTTCCGTGTTATGTCACTTCGATGTCACGCATCGACCTGGCGCCGTCCCTCGCCTCCGATGGGTCCGCCTCCCTCGTCGCGGCCCCGCGCGGCCGCATCTACGGCAGCATCGTCGAGACCATCGGCGGCACGCCGCTGGTGGCGCTGCCCCGGCTCGCCCGCGAGGACGAGCTGCTGGCCCGGGTCGCGCTGAAGCTGGAGTTCTTCAACCCGCTGGGCTCGGTGAAGGACCGTATCGGCGCGGCGATGCTGCTGGCCGCGGAACGCGACGGGCTGATCCGGCCCGGCCGCACCGTGCTGGTCGAGCCCACCTCGGGCAACACCGGCATCGCGCTCGCCTTCGTCGCCGCCGCGCGCGGCTACCGGCTGATCGTCACCATGCCGGAGGGGGCCTCGATCGAGCGCCGCAAGATGCTGCGGCTGATGGACGTGCAGCTGGAGCTGACGCCGTCGCGGCTGGGCATGGCCGGCGCCATCGCCCGCGCGCACGAGATCCTGGAGACCACGCCGGACAGCTGGATGCCGCGCCAGTTCGACAACCCGGCCAATCCGGATATCCACGCCGCCACCACGGCCGAGGAGATCTGGGCCGATACCGGCGGCGATGTCGACGTGGTGGTCGCCGGCATCGGCACCGGCGGCACCGCCACCGGCATCGCCCGCGCCTTGAAGCCGCGCCGGCCCGGCCTGCTGGTCTATGGCGTCGAGCCGACCGAGAGTGCCGTGCTGAACGGCGACGAGGCCGGGCCGCACGGCATCCAGGGTATCGGGCCCGGGTTCCACCCCGGCGTGCTGGAGCTGGGCGGGCTTGACGGGGTGATGACGGTGTCCGAGCGGGAGGCGATCGCCGCGGCGCGGCGCTGCGCGCGCATGGAGGGGATACCGATCGGCATCTCGTCCGGGGCGGCGCTGCACGCGGCGCTGGGACTGGCGCGCAAGCCCGCGCTGGCCGGCCGGCAGATCGTGGTGATCGTGCCGTCCTTCGCGGAGCGCTACCTCTCGACCTCGCTGTTCGCCGGGCTCGGGTAGACCCGAGCTGGGGTAGGGGGGCCGGATCGTCCTACTTCAGGACGATCTCGACCCGGCGATTCTGCGGCTCGCGCGCGTCGGGGCCGGTGGCGACCAGCGGACGGCTCTCGCCGTATCCGTGGATGCTAATCGCCGCGCGCGGAACGCCGTCGTGCACCAGCTCGGCCTGCACGCTGGTGGCGCGGCGCACCGAGAGCGCCTGATTGTAGGCGGCACCGCGCGCGCCGCCATGGATCGACGAGGTGTCGGTGTAGCCGTCCACCTCGATCCGCGTGGTCTGCACGCGGGTGGAGGCGCCGGCCGCCTGCGCCACGATCTGGCGGGCGCGCGCGGTGAGGTCGGCGCGGTCCCAGTCGAAGAACACGAGGTAGGTGCGGGCCTGCTCGGGAGCCGGCGCCGCCGGCACCGCCGGCGCGGTCGGCAGCGGCGGCGGTGGGGCCGGGTTGAACTCGTAGCGCACGCCGAGCAGCAGGGAGTGGTTGTCGTCGGTGGTGATGTCCTGGTTGCCGCGCGACGTGCCGTAAGGTTTGGGGCCGAAGGCGCCCTCGCTCCCGATGCCGCTGCCGGTGAACCGTTGCGGGCCCAGCTCGGAGTAGAACTTGTACTCGAGCGTGGTGGAGAGCCCGACCACCCAAGGCACCGGGAACGACAGGCCGAAGATGCCCTGGTAGGCGAAGTTGCCCGCCGTGCCGCCGAGGCGCTCGGCGTAGATCGGGCTGGCGTAGTGTTCCTCGAGGTGTGACCAGCCGTAACCGACGCCGAAGCCGAAATACGGGTAGAGCCAGCTCTTGCCGATATCGAGGTCGAACAGCGCGTTGCCCATCGCGCCGTATTGGTCGTGGGTGCCGCCGGCATCGGTGGGGAAGCTGGTGCCGCGGAAATGCTGCAGCGTGTCCTGGCGGTAGTTGCCCTCGACCTCGAGCCGCAACCCGTTGCCGAAGCCGTAGCCGACGCTGCCCAGCCCGGCGAGGCCGGGGCCGTAGCGGAGCTCGCCGCTCGGCTGCTGCGACGACAGCCGCACGGTCTCGTCCTGGGCGAGGTTGGTGCCCCCGCCGATCGCCGCGTAGATGCCCTGCACCGGCTGCGCCAGCGCCGGGGCCGAGACGCTGCCAAGCGCCGCGCAGGCGCTTGCCCAAAGCCAGAACCGTCTCGTTGTCGTCACGCCGCGTCCACTCCCCTGCTCGTGCCAGGCCGCCTTGCACCTGACGCACGTAGCGGGTTTTCCGTTCGGGAAGAAGCGCCGGCGTCGCCGGCCTGCGGCTTGTCCAGCTCCGTGGCGGCGACGCCACCCGCCGCCCCTGCTCGTTCTGTGACTTTTGGGCAACTTGTTGTGACAACCGGCCCCGCCGCGCCCATGCCGCCATTGCATGGGTGAGGTGTCTTGAACTTTAAGTGTCCCACCGAGCCGGGGCGTTCGGTCCGTCCACCCCGCGTCTCCACCCGTTGCCAGAAAGGCGTTGATTTGGATTTAGTCCGAATCTGTCGAGGATCTTTGCCGTTGCGCGACCGTCATCGTCGCGGTGCCACGGCGACGTCCGCCCCGTCGGTCTCACGTTGTTTTTATTGTCGTCTTCCGGCTCGCGAGTGCCGGGACTGGAGTAACGAAAGATGACACGCTTGCCCAACCTTTCGCGTCGGACCGGCCTGTCGGCCTCGATCGCGGCTCTGGCCCTGGCCCCTGTCTTGGGCGCGGCGCCAGCCTTGGCCCAGCTGGCCTCGAACCCGGCACCTGCATCCGGCAGCGCCACGACGAACATCTCGAGCGGGATCCAGGCGGCCTCGCCGAGCTTCGCGCAGACCGATCTCGGGCCGTCGCCGACCTTCGCCGCTCAGGCGGCGCCGTTCAGTGCCGACACCCAGCTGGCGCAGGTGACCGGCACGCCGCTGGCGGCCAGCCCGAGCTCGCTGCTCGGCAACACCAACGCCATCCAGCCCGCCAGCCCGGGGGCGGAGACCGTGGAGGTCACCGGCACGCTTCTGCGCAACAGCAACACCACCAGCGAGGCGCCGATCACCGTCGTCACCGCCAAGCAGATCGAGCAGTCCAGCTCGCAGACGATCGAGGACGTGCTCCGCAAGGTGGCCTCGGTCGGCAGCTCGGGCAACTACGCCAGCACCAACAACGGCGCCAACGGCTCGTCCTGCATCGACCTGTTCAACCTCGGCATCACCCGTACCCTGGTGCTGGTTGACGGGCGCCGCTACGTCCACTCCGCCTACGGCGCCGGCGACGACTGCGTCGACCTCGACACGATCCCGATCCAGATGGTCGACCGCATCGAGATCCTGAAGGATGGCGCCTCCACCATCTACGGCGCCGACGCGGTGGCCGGCGTGATCAACATCATCACGAAGAAGAACTACTCCGGCACGCAGATCAACCTGGGCGGCAACATCACCGCGTCCGGCGACGACAAGCAGGGCGACATCTCCGGCATCACCGGCTTCGACTTCGCGCAAGGCCGCGGCAATGTCGAGGTTACCGGCCACTATCTCCAGCGCCAGCCGGTGCTGCAGAAGGACCGCGACTGGGCCGATCCCGTGGTGACCGGGGACAATGGTCCCGGCCAGCCCTACACGATCGGCTCGGGCATTCCGGAGGCCGGGCGCTATTTCGGCCAGACCTCCGGGAACGAGATCACCACCATCAACAACCAGGTCGTGCCGTTCAGCGGCGTCTATAACGGCGCCAACGGCTCGACCCCCAACATCAACGGCCGCTACGACTACGGCCACGACACGTTCCTGTCCGACTACGAGTCGCAGGGAAACCTGGCCGGCCAGACGCACTACGACGTCAACGATCACCTCACCGCCTATGCGTCGGTCTACTACACGCATAAGGACACCGAGGAGCAGCTGTCCGGCCAGCCGGTGACCGGCAACCCGAATAACGCCTCGTCGCTCATCATCCCGCAGGGCAATCCGTTCGCCGAGGCGCTGGGCATCAACGAGGCGCTCACCGGTTTCCGTCGCACCACCGACATCGGGCCGCGCCAGTACGAGACTGGTACCGACACCTGGCAGGCCACCGTCGGCGGCCGCGGCAACATCGTCGGCAACTGGAACTACGACGCCTACTTCACCTACGGCTATTCCGACACCACCATCAAGATTCTGAACTCGATCAACGCCAACAACTTCGAGGCCGCACTCGGATCCGACGGCAATGTCAACGATCCCTTCAACGCCAGCCTGTGCAATCCTGCTCAGGGTTGCGCCCTGCTCAACCCGTTTGGCGCCGGCAACATCAGCCCGGCGGCGGCCCGTTACGTGAGCTTCACCGACAGCTCCAACGCCTTCTACCAGTTCCGCGACTACGGGGGCACGGTCACCAACAACAAGCTGCTGAAGCTGCCGTACGGCCCGCTCGGGCTGGCGGTCGGTTTTGAGTACCGCCAGGAGAACGGCGCCTACCATCCCGACGCAATCACTGAATCGGGCCAGTCCACCGCGGCGGAGGTCTTCCCGACCGGCGGCGGCTTCGACGTCGGCGAGGTGTTTGGCGAGCTGCACATCCCGATCCTGAAGAACGTGCTGGCCGCCAAGGACCTGTCCGCGGACGTGTCCGGCCGCTGGTCCGACTACAACACCTTCGGCGGCGTGCAGAACTTCAAGGCCGGCCTGAACTGGTCGCCGACGCAGGACATCCGGTTCCGCGCCAACATCGGCACCTCGACGCGTCAGCCGGCGATCGCCGAGGCATTCGGCGGCGACACCCTTAACTTCGAGCAGGGCAACGACCCCTGCACACCGACGCAGACCCCCACCTATGGCGCCCTGTCAGGCATCGTCGCCGCCAACTGCGCTCGACAGAAGCTGCCGGCCGGCTACACGCAGACCGGCGACCAGATCGCCACCCTGGTCGGCGGCAACCCGCAGCTGATGCCCGAGACGTCCCGCACCTACACCATCGGCACGGTACTCACCCCGCGCTTCCTCAAGAGCTTCTCGGCCGAGATCGACTACTACCATACCTCGATCAACAACCAGATCGGCGAGGTGCCGATCCAGTTCATCGAGGACCAGTGCTATACCAGCGTCAACGAGAGCAGCCCGCTCTGCGCCGATGCAGGTACCCGCAACGGCTCCGGCAACATCGCGCTGGCCAACGCGCCCTACGAGAACCTGGGCGTGGTGCGCACCAACGGCATCGACTTCGATCTGAGCTACCTGCTGAAGCTGCGCGGCGGCAACAGCATCCAGATCACCAACGAGCTGGTGGACACCATCGGCTACACCGAGCAGCTCACGAACGGCGGCGAGTTCCTCAACCTGAAGGGGACACTGAACACGGTGCTGGGCGGCGGACTGTATCCGGTCGGCGTGCCGGTGATCCGCGACAACGCCACCGGCACCTTCGCGCACGGTCCGTTCAGCTTCAGCTGGACCATGCGCTACATCGACGGGATGACCTACAACGAGGGCGGCTCCAACTTCAGCCCGGCGGTCGATCGGTTCTACCGGACCAACGAGGTCTTCTACCACGACATCGTCGCCACCTATAACTTCAAGCGCGTCGGCCTGGTCGCCGGCATCGACAACCTGTTCGATCGCACGCCGCCCTTCGCGATCGACGGCAGCGAGAACACCGCCTCCAACGTCTACGACATCTACGGCCGCACCTTCTATGCGAGGCTGCAGGTCAAGTTCTGATCGCCCTAGAGGATGATCCGACCGCTTAGGCTCACGGATCATCCTCTAGCGTGTTGTTTTGACGAGCATCTTTATCCGATCGAACGAGTCCGTTCGATCGGATGAT